>CAJLRE010000031.1 GCA_905208975.1 uncultured Collinsella sp.
TGGGCGATTCTGACCACTTGGGTATTGAAGGGATGGCGCTAGTGGTTAAGGCACTCAAGATTGAGATATTCGTGCTATGCATGATTGTTCTTATCGGGCTTGCCGTGCGAAGTCGTCGCTCCTTGTTCTCGAGCACCCAGCAGCTATTGTTTAGCATGCTTGGCTACACCTCTGCCGCGTACATATTATTCGATATGATCTGGACGCTTTCGGACGGTGTGGACGGCACGTTGGGCATTGCTGCCAACTGGATTTCCAACGCGGTTTCGTTTTCGCTCTTTGCTATCGCGTGTCTCATTTGGTTTATCTATTCCGAGACGGTGCAGGGTTCTCGCCTTTTGACCTCGCGCTATAGGGTGGTGCTTGTAGCGTTGCCTACGGCTCTGGTGGTCGTGCTGGCGTTTACCAGTTACTGGACGCACGCCCTGTTCTATATCGATTCGCAGGGCGTGTATCGTCGCGGCTTTGCCTATATGATCCAGCCCATCGTCAGCTACTGTTACGTTATACATACGTCCCTGCATGCGTTTGTGCAATCTCGCAGGGTCGAGAGCCTGCAGACGAAGGCCATCTATCGAACCTTGGCATTTTTCGCCATTCCGGCCCTGGTGGGCGGTACCTTTCAGGTCGTATACTCGGTGCCCGGCCTTTGTGTCGGCATAATGATTAGCATGTTGCTGCTTTACATCATCTACCAGGAGCAGCTCATCTCGACCGACCCGTTGACTGGACTTAACAATCGCAACCGTTTTGAGACCTATATGCTGTCGCTCTTCTCAAATGTGGATCAGGCCGAAGATGTATATCTGCTTATGATGGACGCCGACGGCTTTAAGCAGATTAACGATCGCTATGGGCATGTGGAGGGCGACCACGCTCTTCAGGTCATATCCGCTGCGCTCAAAGAAGTCTGCTCGGCGTCTGGCGGCTTTATCGCACGTTATGGCGGCGATGAGTTCGTGGTGCTCCAAAAGGCGACGGCGGAGCAGGACATCATAAGCCTGTGTGCGGCAATCAACGATGAGCTCGCACGTGCCGACGTGCCGTATCTGTTGCGGATGTCCATCGGCTACGCACGGGTTGGTGATGGCGTCGATACCTGGCAAGACTTGCTTCGTGCTGCCGATGCGGAGCTCTACCGCGTCAAGGCCGAGAAAAAGAAAGCCGGCGTCCAGATACGCTAGAAAAAGGGGCGCACGCTTGCGTGCGTGGTGGCCTTCAGCTCACCGATGTACTCCATTAAACTAAAGTATGTGAATCTCTCTGCTAAATAAGGGCAGTTCGCTAGGCTTTTTTGGGTTTGTTGACGATGATGATGCCGCTGCAGACCAAGAGCAGGGCAACGATGACGGTAACGGGGCTCGTGCCGGCGCCCTCGCCAAGCAGCAGTGCGCTCAGCAGTACGCCAAAGACCGGGTTCATAAACCCAAAGACCGAGACGCGGCTGACGGGGTTGACGGCAAGCAGGCGCGACCACAGCGAGTAGGCGACCGCGGAGATAAGCGCCATGTAGATGATGAGCACGATGGCGGGGACAATCGCCGTGGGGGAGAGCGCGCCACCCATCAAAAAGCCGATGGCGGTGAGGACCAGGCCGCCGACCAAGAACTGCCACCCGGCGAGCAAGACGCCGTCATGCTTGCGCGAGAAGATGCCGATCAGGCAGGTCGAAAGAGCACCCGCGACAGTGGAGGCTAGGATAAAGCCCTCGCCATCGAGCCTGAAGCCAAAGGTGCCATCTGCGCCCGAGAGGTTGACGAGCGCGACGCCGGCAAAGCCCAGCGCACAGCCAAGCACCTTGGCCGTATTGAGCTTCTCGGTGTGAAATGCCAGGGCGGCAAAGAGGATTGCGAGGAAGTTGGCGCTGGCCTCGATGATGGAGCTCGACATGGCACTGGCGCGCGAGAGTCCCAGGTAGAAAAAGAAGTACTGCCCGATAGTCTGGAAGAGTGACAGGATGCAGATGGGCTTGATATCGCGTACCTGTGGGACGAGCGGGCGGCGCTGAGCTGTGCTCATACCGACGATAACCAGGATGCCGGCAAGCGTGAAGCGCAAACCTGCAAAGAGTAGCTGCGACGCGCTATCGTGCGCCGGGATCCCAAAGAGTGCGTAGCCGATCTTGATGCAGGGAAAGGCCGATCCCCAGAGTGCACAGCAAACAAGACAGCCCAGGATGAGTCCGGGCAGGGTGGCGAGATACGGCTTGCGGCTTTCCATGATGTCCTTCTCCTATACGCGCAAAGCAAAAAAGAACCCGCCACCGGGCGTGCCGGTGGCGGGTGTTGTTACCCGAGGGGATTGTACCCGATGGGAAAGGCTTAGGCGAAGTAGGCTACGCCGCTCTCAAAGATCGGCATGAACTTGTCGCCGGGGACATGCTCGGGCACGTTGCGGTACAGGTTGTCGCCGCGACGCTCGGCATGGCCCATCTTGCCCAGGACGCGGCCGTCGGGGCTCGTGATGCCCTCGATGGCGAGTGCGGAGCCGTTGGGGTTGACGGAAAGATCCATGCTGGGCTTGCCGTTCTCGCCCACGTACTGCGTGGCGACCTGGCCGTTGGCGATCAGCTGGGCGAGCACTTCGTCATTGGCGACAAAGCGGCCCTCGCCGTGGCTGATGGCGACGGTGTAGGGGTCGTCCAGGCTGCACTGCGACAGCCACGGGGACAAGTTGGACGAGATGCGGGTGCGCACCAGACGGCTCTGGTGGCGACCGATGGTGTTGAACGTCAACGTGGGCGCATCGGGCGTGGCGTCGACGATGTCGCCGTAGGGCACCAGGCCGAGCTTGATCAGGGCCTGGAAGCCGTTGCAGATGCCCAGCATCAGGCCATCGCGGGCCTTGAGCAGGTCGCGGACTGCCTCGGTGACCTCGGGAGCGCGGAAGAACGCCGTGATGAACTTGGCGGAGCCGTCGGGCTCGTCGCCGCCCGAGAAGCCGCCGGGGATCATGACGATCTGGCTTGCACGGATGCGGCGGGCAAGCTCGTGGGTGCTCTCGGCGACGGCCTCGGGCGTGAGGTTGTTGATCACGAAGGTGTCGGCCTCGGCACCGGCGGCACGGAAGGCGCGGGCGCTGTCGTACTCGCAGTTGTTGCCGGGGAACACGGGGATGATCACGCGCGGGCGGGCGATCTTGGCGCCGCCGTACACGTGGATATCCTTGGCGCGGAAGTCGATGGTCTCGACCTCGGGGGTCTCGCCGGCGCTGCGGTAGGTGAAGACGCCCTCGATGCCGCTCTCCCAGGCCTCCTGGAGCTCGGAGAGCTCGATGACTTCGGAACCGGTGTCGATGACATAGCCCTCGACGGTGGTGCCCAGGGGCTCGACGACAACGCCGTCGGCGACCTCGGGCAGCTCGGCATCCTCGGCGAGCTCGACAATAAAGCTGCCGTAGAGCGGGGTGAAGAGGCTCTCCACGTCTACATCCTCGGCAAGCTCGATACCGATCTGGTTACCGACGCACATCTTAAAGAGGCTCTCGGCGCCGCAGCCGTAGCCGGGCGTGGAGATGGCCAGGGCGTTGCCGGTAGCAGTGAGCGCCTCGACGGCGTCAAACGCGGCGAGCAGCTGCTGAGCATCGGGGCGGTAGTCCTCGCCATAGGTGGCGGGGGCGATGCGGACGACGCGGTGCGTGAGGCCCTTGAACTCGGGCGAGACGGCGCGGGCGGCCTTGCCCACGGCCACGGCGAAGCTGATGAGGGTCGGCGGAACGTTGAGCTCGCCGGCCTCGTCCTCAAAGGAGCCGCTCATGGAATCCTTGCCGCCGATGGCGCCGGCGCCCAGGTCGACCTGGGCCATAAGGGCGCCCAGGACGGCTGCCATGGGCTTGCCCCAGCGCTCGGCCTCGGTGCGCAGGCGCTCGAAGTACTCCTGGAAGGAGAGGTAGGCGCGCTTGTGCTCAAAGCCGGCGGCAACGAGCTTGGCGATGGACTCGACTACGGACAGGTAGGCGCCCGCAAACTGGTCGGCCTCCATCAGGTAGGGGTTGAAGCCCCATGCCATAGCGCTCGCCGTGGTGGTCTCGCCGTCCACGGGGAACTTGGCGACCATGGCAGAGCTCGGAGTGAGCTGCGTCTTGCCGCCAAAGGGCATGAGCACGGTCGCGGCGCCGATGGTGGAGTCGAAGCGCTCGGAAAGGCCCTTGTTGGAAGCGACGTTGAGGTCGGTGACAAGCGAGGTCATACGCTCGGCAAGCGTGGTACCGGCCCAGCTGGGCTGCCACACGCTGCGGGCACAGACGTGGGCGACCTGGTGCTTGGGCGCACCGTTGGAGTTGAGGAACTCGCGGGACAGGTCGACGATGGCGACGCCGTTCCAGGCCATGCGCATGCGCGGCTCGGCGGTAACCTCGGCGATAACGGTAGCCTCGAGGTTCTCCTCGGCGGCGTAGCCCATGAACTCCTCGACGTCACCGTCGGCGACGGCGCAGGCCATACGCTCCTGGGACTCGGAGATGGCGAGCTCGGTGCCGTCCAGGCCGTCGTACTTCTTGGTCACGGTGTCCAGGTCCACGTACAGGCCGTCGGCAAGCTCGCCCACGGCGACCGAGACGCCGCCGGCGCCAAAGTCGTTGCAGCGCTTGATCAGGCGGCAGGCGTCGCCGCGGCGGAACAGGCGCTGCAGCTTGCGCTCGACCGGGGCGTTGCCCTTCTGGACCTCGGCGCCCGAGGTCTCGATGGACTCGGTGTTCTGAGTCTTGGAGGAGCCGGTGGCGCCGCCGATGCCGTCACGGCCGGTGCGGCCGCCCAGCAGGATGATCTTGTCGGTGGGGGCGGGGCACTCGCGACGCACGTGGTTTGCCGGGGTAGCGCCTACGACGGCGCCGACCTCCATGCGCTTGGCCACGTAGCCGGGGTGATAGAGCTCGTTGACCTGGCCGGTGGCAAGGCCGATCTGGTTGCCGTAGCTGGAGTAGCCGGCGGCGGCGGTGGTTACGAGCTTGCGCTGCGGCAGCTTGCCCTCGAGCGTCTCGGACACGGGGACGGTGGGGTCGCCGGCGCCGGTGACACGCATGGCCTGGTACACGTAGCTGCGGCCCGACAGCGGGTCGCGGATGGCACCGCCCACGCAGGTGGCGGCACCGCCGAAGGGCTCGATCTCGGTCGGGTGGTTGTGGGTCTCGTTCTTAAACAGGAACAGCCAGTCCTGGTCCTCGCCGTCGACATCGACCTTTACCTTGACGGTGCAGGCGTTGATCTCCTCGGACTCATCGACATCGGTCATGACGCCGGTCTTCTTGAGATACTTGGCGCCGATGGTGCCCATGTCCATGAGGCAGACGGGCTTGGCGTCGCGACCGAGTTCGTGGCGCATCTCCATGTAGCGGTCGAAGGCCTGCTGCACCACGGCGTCATCGATCGTCACATCATCCAGGACGGTGCCGAAGGTGGTGTGGCGGCAGTGGTCGGACCAATAGGTGTCGATTACGCGGATCTCGGTGATGGTGGGGTCGCGGTCCTCATCGCGGAAGTACTGCTGGCAGAAGGCGATGTCCGCCTCGTCCATGGCAAGGCCGCGCTCGGAGATAAAGGCGGCAAGGCCGGCTTCGTCGAGCTCGCGGAAACCGTCGAGCACCTCGACGGGCTGGGGCTCGGGGGTCTCCATGTACAGCGTCTCGGGCAGGTCGAGTGAGGCGATGCGCGCCTCGACGGGGTTCACCACGTAGTGCTTGATGGCATCGATGGCGGCCTCGTCCAGAGCGCCCGAGATCATATAGACCTTGGCGGAGCGCACGGCGGGGCGCTCGCCCTGGCTGATGAGCTGCACGCACTCGCTGGCGGAGTCGGCGCGCTGGTCAAACTGGCCAGGCAGGAATTCGACGGCAAAGACGGCGCCATCGCTTGCGGGGAGCTCGTCGTAGGTCACATCGACCTGGGGCTCGCTAAAGACGGTCGGCACGCAGGAGCGGAAAAGCTCTTCGTCGATGCCCTCGACGTCGTAGCGGTTTATGATCCTCAGGGCCTCGATGCCCTTGATGCCGAGAATTTCGGTCAGCTCGCCCTTGAGCTGCTGAGCCTCGACGTCGAACCCGGGTTTCTTCTCCACGTAGATACGAGAGACCATTGGTTCCTGCCTTCCTGATCGGTTGGGCGTACGGTACGGTATGCGGCAGCGGTCGGTTTGCGGGGCCTGCCCTGCGGTCGCCTTGAGCCACATGTTTGTAAACCTCACTATGATACGACAGCTCGCGGCGCGTTGAGGACGGCGAGGGTGCTACAGTGAAGCGCAAACAAGAGAAAGGCATCACATGGCATTCGTTTCACTCGCCATCATCGCACTCGTGGCCTTTGCAAGCCCCTTCATCGCCTCGGCGATTCCCGGAAAACCCGTTCCCGAGACGGTCTTTTTGCTCGTGTTTGGTGCGGTGCTGGGACCTCATATGCTCGGCATTATCCATGTAGATGCCGAGGTCTCGCTCGTGTCCGAGCTCGGCCTGGCCTTTTTGTTCCTGCTTGCCGGCTTTGAGATCGATCCCAAGAACATCACGGGCATCGAGGGGCGTTACGGCATGGCGACGTGGGTCGTCACGTTTGGCATCGCCTGGCTTGCCGTGCGCTTTACCCCGTGGTTTTCGGTCAGTCATTTTGATGGCATCGCCGTGACGCTGGCGTTGACCTCGACGGCGCTTGGGGCGCTCATGCCCATCTTGCGCGAGCGGTCGCTTGCTGGGACGCGCGTCGGCGATTCGATTCTTGCCTATGGTACGTGGGGCGAGCTCGGGCCCGTGCTCGCCATGTCGGTGCTGCTGTCTGCCCGTACGGGTGTCGAGACGCTGTTGATCTTGGGGCTGTTCGCCGTGGTGTGCGTGCTGCTTGCCGTGGTCCCCAGTCGCTCCAAGCGTATTGGCAGCCGCTTCTTTGCCTTTATTCAGGAGCGCGCCGATACGACTTCTCAGACGTTCGTGCGCCTCACAGTGCTCATCCTGGTCACGCTCGTGGCGTTTTCCGCCATTTTTAGCCTCGATATCGTGTTGGGCGCTTTTGCCGCGGGCTTTGTCCTGCGCTATATCATCCCCGAGGGCAACCATACGCTCGAACTTAAACTCGATGGCCTTGCCTATGGCTTTTTGATCCCGGTGTTCTTTACCGTGTCGGGTGCCAAGATCGACCTGACTGCTGTAGCATCGCGCCCCGGCTTGCTCGTGGGCTTTATCGTGGCGTTGCTGGTTATCCGCGCCGTGCCCATTCTTATTTCTATGAGCATTTGTCCTGCGACGCGCGATGTGTCGGCGTATGGCCGCATTACCGTGGCCCTGTACTGCACCACGGCGCTGCCGATTATCGTCGCCGTGACGAGCGTCGCTGTCAACGCCGGCGCATTATCACAGGGCGTCGCTTCGGTTATGGTGGCGGCCGGCGCCATCACGGTGTTCCTGATGCCACTGCTCGCGCAGCTCTTCTACCGCGTGGTCGATGCCGCGCCGGTTGCCGCCGTGGCAGAGGTTGCCGAGCATCCATCCGATGCGCTCGACATCTTGCGCGCCCACCACGACCTAGCGAGCTTGCTCGCGCGCGAGCACGAGCTGCTGACCTCGCATGGCCATGGTCGCGTATTCGACGGCCTGCCTACGCTCGATACGATTGCCGAGCGTCTTTCCGCCGAGGCAGCGAGCGGCCACATCGATGCGCGCATTGTGGACGCGGCGCACCTGCTTGCCGATAAGACCTATGGAGACGAGGTCGACCCGTCCGAGCTGACTCCGCGTGAGCGCCGCCGCCTGGAGCGCGCCAAGCTCGCTGTGCGCGAATACCGCCGCCGCATGCTGGAGCTCTATGCGCGCGAAGAAGCCGAAGACGACGACGGTAAGTAGTCGATACTTTCTCGGGGAAGCCGCGTCCCGCTTCGAAGGCTCGGAACGGGATGTGGTTTCCGAAACGGGGAGCGTTGGGAAACTGTGTCCCGGAATGGGCGCTCAGAGTGGGATGCAGTTTCCGCGAGAGGCTCGTTAGGGAAAGCGCATCCCATTCTGAGCCGGAATTATGGGACGCAGTTTCCTTTTCGAATAGAAGAAGGTGCGCTGCCTGCGGTTGATGCAGGCAGCGCACCTTCTTGCGTTGAGCTCGGTTGAGGTTTAAAGCTGTGGCTTGCGACCTTTAAGAGCGAGCAGCTCCGTCGACGGGGAGCACAGCGCCCGTAACGTAGGCGGCCATGTCGCTCGCTAGGAAGACAAAGGCGTTGGCGACATCCTCGGGCTCGCCCATGCGGCCGAGCGGGATGGTAGCGATGATGGGCTTGATGACTTCTTCGGGCAGGTTGGCGACCATGTCGGTCCTGGTTACGCCGGGGGCGACGGCATTGACGCGAATGCCCACGGGGGCGAGCTCGCGTGAGAGCGACTGGACCATGCCGTTGACGGCGAACTTGGACGTGGGATAGCCAACGCCGGAGGGCTGACCGTACTTAGCGACCATCGAGCTCGTGGTGGTGATGGTGCCACCGTGGCCGGCTTCGGTCATGATCTTGGCAGCGGCCTGGTGACCATTAAAGACGGCGACGACGTTGAGGTCCATGACCTTGGCGAACTCCTCGGCCGTGTAGTCCAAAAGGGGCGAGCGCTGGGAGATACCGGCATTGTTGACGACCGTGTCGAGACCGCCCATGTCGGCTGCGGCCTGCGTAAAGGCCTCGGTTACGGCCTCGAGTGAGGTGAGGTTGCACGAACGCCCCCAGATCTTTGCCTCGGGATAGGCGGCGGCGAGCTTCTCAACGGCCGCGTCGGCGGTTTCCTGACGCGAACCAAAGACGGTGACGGCGGCGCCTTCCTCGATAAAACGGCAGGCGATGGCATAGCCGATACCGCGCGTGCCTCCGGTGATGATTGCTTTCTTACCCTCGAGCAACATGGTGCCTCCATTCTTCGGGGGTTGACATACGCAGCACAGCATAACGGCGCGCAAAATCAACTTCGTTCGCATATCGGTAAACGGCACCCTCGGTTGTCAGCGAATGGCCAAGTTGTTCAAACTTTTGCTTGATGAACGCAATGGGCGGTTTCAAACAAAGGGGCTCCCATCCAAACGGACGGGAGCCCCTCAGGTGCTATGTTGTGTGCCAAGGACTGGACTAGTTCGCCATGACGCCTTCGGTCCAGGCCTCGACGTCCTCGATGCGCAGGACGTTGGCGACCTCGGCCACGCAGTCGACGCTGGCAAGCTCGGCGGCGGCAGCCTGGACGTCCTTCTCGAGTGCGCGGTGCGTCAGGAAGATGACCGAGCAGGCATTGCTGACGCCCGACTTGCCGTCCTCGACCTGGTTGATGAGCGAGATCGAGATGTTGTGCTTGGCAAAGATGTCGACCGTCTCGGACAGGGCGCCCACGCGGTCGGCGACCTTCAGGCGCACATAGTACTTGGTCTGGAGCTCGTCCATAGGCTTAAAGGCGAGGTTGTGGCCATAGGGCTCAATCTCGGGCAGCGGAGCCACACCGCGGCTGATCTGCTCGGAGAGCGACAGGATGTCGCCCACGACGGCACTCGCGGTGGGGAAGGAGCCTGCGCCGGCACCGTAGAACATGGTCTCGCCCACGGCGTCGCCCACCACGTAGACGGCATTCATGGCGCCGTTGACCTTGGCGAGCATATGGTCTGCCGGGATGAGCGTGGGATGCACGCGAACGTCGACGCCGGCGTCGGTGTTGCGTGCGATGCCCAGCAGCTTGATGGTGTAGCCGAGCTCGCGGGCCTGGGCAATGTCCTCGGCGCCGATGGTGCGGATACCCTGCTGGTAGACATCGTCGGTGGTCACGCGGGTGCCAAAGCCGATGGAAGCGAGGATTGCCGTCTTGCTGGCGGCGTCGAAGCCGTCGACGTCGGCGGACGGGTCGGCCTCGGCATAGCCCTTTGCCTGGGCGTCGGCGAGCACGTCAGCGTAATCGGCGCCCTCGGCGTCCATGCGCGACAGGATGTAGTTGGTGGTGCCGTTGAGAATGCCAGCGATGGTCAGGATCTTGTTGCCCACCAGGTCGTGCTCGAGCGTGCTGACAATGGGGATGCCACCGCCGCAGCTGGCCTCGCACTTAATCTGCACGCCGCACGCGCGCGCCTTCTCGGCGAGCGTCTCGACATGACGGCCCAGCAGGGCCTTGTTGGCAGAAACGACATGCTTGCCGTTCTCAAAGGCGGTGGTGAAGATCTCGGTTGCGGGATGCTCGCCGCCGATCAGCTCGACGACGATGTCGATGGCGGGGTCGGTGACGACATCGTGCCAGTCGCTTGTAAAGGCCTCGCGCTCAATGCCGGCTGCCTCGGCCTGCTCCCAAGCAAGCGCGCAGGCGCGGGTCAGCTTAAGGTCGATGCCGTAGGCTGCCAGGTACTCATCGTGGTGGCTCTTGATCAGACGGGCCACGCCGCCGCCGACGGTTCCCAGGCCGATCAGACCGACGTTCACGGTGCGCAGGGGTTCGCTCATAGATAGCTCCTTCGTGCATCTTGTGGATGGATTAACTGCTTATAGGTTGAGTGCATTCTAGCGTGAAGTGCGGGCGCGTGCTTGCCAGGCAGCTGGAGCTGTGCAAAACGCTACCCCCGAAACGCTGCGGAAATATTGGAAACACACTCGCTACAAACGAACTTCCGTAACAAACTGTCAACGTTTGCGCCATAAGGTTTGCCCTGTACCGCAAGACGGCCGCACCGCGGCCAGCGAAAAGGGGGACACCATGTTTAGCATCAATAACGTACTTAACCGCAGGAGTTTCTTGGCTGGCGCCGCGGCGTTCGGTAGCACCGCGGCACTCGCTGGTTGCTCGTCGGGTGGCTCGGACGGCGGCTCCGCCGATGACGGCAAGACCTTCAAGATCGGTGTCATCGGCCCTCTGACCGGCGCCGCGGCAACCTATGGCGTTTCGGCCGAGAAGGGTGCCAAGCTCGCCGCCAAGGATTTTTCGACCAAGGACCTCAAACTCTCGCTTAAGTCCGAGGATGACGTCGCCGACGGCGAGAAGGCCATCAACGCCTTCAATACCCTGTGTGACTGGGGCATGCAGGCTCTCGTCGGCCCCGTCACCACCGGTGCCGCCGTCGCTGTCTCTGGCGAGATCGCCGACGACATACTCATGGTCACGCCTTCGGCCTCGTCGCTCGATGTCACCAAGGGAAAGACCACGGTCTTCCAGGTTTGCTTCACCGACCCCACCATGGGCACCAGCGCCGCGAAGTTCTTGGCCGAGAAGTACGCGGACGCCAAGATCGCCCTGTTCTACAACTCCGGCGATACGTACAGCTCGGGCGTTGCCGACGCCTTTGCCGAGCAGGCCAAGGCATCCAAGCTCGATGTCGTCGATACCGAGACCTTTAAGGACGACTCTTCCACGAGCTTTACCAACCAGCTCACCAAGGCCAAGGAGGCCGGCGCCACGCTTATCTTTGCTCCGATCTATTACACGCCGGCGTCCGTTTTGCTCAAGAACGCCAAGGACATGGGATACGACATGACGCTTATGGGCACCGACGGCATGGACGGCCTGCTCTCCGTTGAGGGCTTCGATACCTCTCTTGCCGAGGGCGTGCTGCTCATGACCCCGTTCTCTGCTGACGATGAGAAGAACGCCGACTTCGTCAAGGCCTATAAGGACGCCTACGACGAGACGCCCAATCAGTTTGCCGCCGATGCCTATGACTGCGTCCATGCGATTGCCGAGGCTATCGATAAAGCGGGCATCGACATTACGGCTGACGGTGCCGATATTGCCGACGACCTTGCCCACGCCATGCGCAAGATCAAGATCGAGGGCCTGACGGGCGAGCTGACGTGGAACGACAAGGGCCAGGTCGAAAAGCCCGCCACAGCCTATGTGATTCAGGACGGCAAGTACATCGCCGCCTAAGTGCGCATAAAGCGCGACCGGTGAGGCCGTTTTATTCAGGGCAGGGACGCCTGTAACAGAACGGAAACATTACTTTCACACAATAAAGTGGCATTACTGCATAAAGTAATAGAAATACGCAGAATTATGGATAAACGAACAAATCCAAAGAAAAGTTGAAATAATCGCCACTTTCCTTAACTAAAGCGTCTAGTATTTTGCGAACGCCGAACACGGCGAAGGATGGCCTGTCGGGTAACCGAAACCCGACGAGATTTGAGAGGAGAGCCGCATGTCGAGCCTCACCGGTAAGTCATTGAACCCTGTTATGAATCGCAGGAGCGTTATCGCGAGCGCAGCAGGTCTGGGGGCGATGTCCATTCTAGCTGGCTGCTCCTCCAACGGCGGCGACAGCGGTTCCGCGTCGGGCGACGCTTCGTTTAAGATCGGCACCATCGGCCCGCTGACCGGCGCCAACGCGTCCTACGGCAAGTCCGTTACACAGGCTGTCGAGCTTGGCTGCAAGGATTTCTCGACTAAGGAGCTGCCGCTTGTCAGCAAGGCCGAGGACGACCAGGCGGACGGCGAGAAGGCCGTCAACGCCTTCAACACCCTGCTCGACTGGGGCATGCAGGCCCTCGTCGGTCCGACCACCACGGGTGCGTCGGTCGCCGTTGCCGCCGAGTGCGGCAACGACCCCGAGACGTTCATGATCACCCCGTCCGCGTCCTCCGAGGACGTTACCAAGGGCAAGGATTGCGTCTTCCAGGTTTGCTTTACCGACCCCAACCAAGGTGTCAACGCTGCCAAGTTCCTGGCAGAGAAGTATGCGAACGAGAAGTTCGTGCTGTTCTATAACTCCGGCGACGCCTATTCTTCGGGCATCGCAGATTCCTTTAAGGCCCAGGCCGCTAAGTCTAAGCTTGAGATTGTCGACGAGGAGACCTTTAAGGACGACTCCGCCACGAGCTTTACCAACCAGCTGACCAAGGCCAAGCAGGCAGGCGCCACCATGATCTTTGCGCCGATCTACTACACGCCGGCGTCCGTCCTGCTCAAGAACGCCAAGGACATGGGCTACGACGTCAAGATGATGGGCTGCGACGGCATGGACGGCATCCTGGGCGTTGAGGGCTTCGACACCTCTCTTGCCGAGGGTCTGCTGCTCATGACCCCGTTCTCCGCCGACGACGAGAAGAATGCCGACTTCGTCAACGCTTACAAGGATAAGTACGGCGATACCCCCGACCAGTTTGCCGCCGACGCCTACGACGGCGTGCATGCTGTGGTCGAGGCTCTTAAGGAGGCCGGCCTGGGCGTCGACGCCGACCCCACCGAGGTTGCCGAGAAGCTTCCCGAGGCTATGCTCAAGATTACTGTTGACGGCCTGACTGGCAAGCTCTCCTGGAACGACAAGGGTCAGGTCCAGAAGGACCCGACGGCGTACGTCATTACCGACGGCAAGTACGTACAGGCCTAATAGGCCGCCTTACATAGAGCGGTTTTGATCCCAAGCAGGGGAGGTTTTGGCCTTCCCTGCTTGCTTGGTATCTAGGGACGATGTAACGTCCCTGTTTCATACATCAACTGGAAACCTATTCGAAAGGGGGATGTGGAACATGACGGTCTTTATCCAATACCTGGTCAACGGCCTGTCCATGGGCAGCGTCTACGCCATCATCGCGTTGGGCTACACCATGGTCTACGGTATCGCCAAGATGCTCAACTTCGCTCACGGCGACGTCATCATGGTCGGTGCCTATGTCTCGTTCTGCGCCACGTCGTATCTCGGCCTCCCGGGCTGGGCATCTGTAATTCTCTCTTGTGTGGTCTGCACGGTTCTCGGTGTTCTCATCGAGGGTCTGGCATACAAGCCGCTGCGTCAGGCGGGCCCGCTGGCCGTTCTGATCACGGCCATCGGCGTGTCCTACTTCCTGCAGAACGCCGCGCAGCTCCTGTGGGGCGCCACGCCCAAGAACTTTACTTCGCTCGTCACCTTCCAGGTGCCGGAGTTCTTGGCCAAGTTTAACGTAAGCGCCGTCTCGCTCGTCACCATCGTCGCCTGCCTGGTTATCATGGCCGGCCTGATGTTCTTTACAGGTAAGACCAAGATGGGCAAGGCCATGCGCGCCGTGTCCGAGGACAAGGCCGCCGCTCAGCTCATGGGCATCAACGTCAACCGCACCATCTCGATGACGTTTGCCATCGGCTCTGCCCTTGCCGCCATCGCCGGCGTGCTCCTGTGCTCCTACTCGCCGGTGTTGCAGCCCACCACGGGCGCCATGCCTGGCATCAAGGCCTTCGACGCTGCCGTTTTCGGCGGCATCGGCTCCATCCCCGGTGCCTTTGTCGGCGGTATTCTCATCGGCATCATCGAGGCGATGGCTCAGGCTTACATTTCCACGAGCCTTGCCAACTCCATCGTCTTTGGTGTTTTGATTATCGTCCTGCTCGTCAAGCCTGCCGGCCTCTTGGGCAAGTACGTCCCCGAGAAGGTGTAGGTGAGCGTTATGAAGTTCCTTAAAGACAAGCAGACGCGTCACGACTTTGTCACGTACGCCATGTGCATCGTGGCATTCGCCATCGTGTTCTTTATGCAGTCCAACCATATGATCCCGCGCATGATCGCCGGTCAGCTGGTTCCCATCACGGCCTACATCGTTATGGCCATCTCGCTCAACCTCGTCGTCGGTATTGCGGGCGACTTGTCGCTGGGCCACGCGGGCTTTATGAGTGTCGGCGCCTATACGGGCATCGTTACCGCCGTCGCGCTGGAGAGCGCCGTTCCGTCCGATCCGATGCGCCTGATCATCAGCATTGTGGTCGGCGCTATCGCTGCCGCCATCCTGGGCTTCTTGATCGGCATCCCGGTCCTTCGCCTGAGCGGCGATTACCTGGCTATCGTGACGCTGGCCTTTGGCGAGATCATCAAAGAGATCGTCACCTGCCTCATTGTGGGCGTCGATTCCCGCGGTCTGCACGTGATCTTTAACATCACGGGCAACTCTACGATCGACGACCTGCACCTGCTTGAGGACGGCACCGCCATCATCAAGGGTGCCCAGGGCGCATCGGGCGTGTCGACCTATTCGACCTTCCTTGCCGGCGCCATCCTGGTTATGGTCGCGCTCGTGATTGTACTCAACCTGGTTCGCAGCCGTACCGGCCGTGCCATCATGGCCGTGCGCGATAACAAGATTGCAGCCGAGTCCGTAGGCATCTCCGTCACCGAGTACCGCATGATCGCCTTCGTGGTTTCCGCTGCCCTCGCCGGTGCTGCCGGAGCTCTCTTCGGCGGTAACTTCTCGCAGCTCTCCGCCACCAAGTTCGACTTCAACACGTCGATCCTCATTCTGGTGTTCGTGGTCCTGGGCGGCCTGGGCAACATGCGCGGTTCCGTCATCGCGGCGGCGTTGCTCACGGTGCTTCCCGAGCTGCTCCGTCAGTTCTCGGACTACCGCATGCTCATCTACGCCATCGTGTTGATCCTGGTCATGATCTTTACCAACAACCCGCAGCTCAAGGCGTTCTTCGCACGCATTAAGGACCGCTTTGCTTCCAAGAAGGAGGTGGCAGCCGATGCCCAGTAAATTTGAGTTCAACAAGGGTAAGATGGTCCCGTATCCTTCTGGCGCCATCGTTCCCGATCGCGATCTGGGCCAGCGCCCGGCACTCGAGTGCATCCACCTGGGCATTGAGTTCGGTGGCCTTAAGGCAGTCGACGACTTTAGCCTGACTATCGGCAAGACCGAGATCGCCGGTCTGATCGGCCCCAACGGTGCCGGAAAGACCACGGTCTTCAACCTGCTCACCAAGGTGTATCAGCCCACGCACGGCACCATCCTGCTCGACGGTGAGGACACCTCGGGCAAGTCGGTCTACCAGGTCAACCGCATGGGCATTGCCCGTACGTTCCAGAACATCCGCCTGTTCAACACCATGACGGTGGAGGACAACGTCAAGGTCGGTCTGCACAACCAGGAGCGCTATTCCGGTTTTGAGGGCGTGCTGCGCCTGCCGACGTACTGGAAGCACGAGAAGGCCGCCCATGAGCGTGCCATGGAGCTGCTCTCCATCTTTGATATGGAGCATCTGGCAAACGAACAGGCCGGCTCGCTGCCTTACGGCGCTCAGCGCCGCCTGGAGATCGTCCGCGCGCTTGCCACCAACCCCAAGCTGCTGCTGCTCGACGAGCCTGCCGCCGGCATGAACCCGTCCGAGACCGCGGAGCTCATGGAGAACATCGTTAAGATTCGCGACACCTTTGGCATCGCCATCATGCTTATCGAGCACGACATGTCGCTCGTCATGAATATTTGCGAGGGTATCTGCGTACTCAACTTTGGTAAGGTCATCGCCAAGGGCACGGCAGAGGAAATCCAGAACAACGACGCCGTTATCGAGGCATATCTGGGCAAGCAGGATAAGGGGGAGAACTAAATGGCAGAGCCGATGCTTTCCGTCTACAACATCAACGTCTGGTACGGCGCCATCCACGCCATCAAGGACATCTCCTTTAACGTCAACGAGGGCGAGATCGTGGCTCTGATCGGTGCGAACGGTGCCGGCAAGTCCACAACGCTCAAGACCGTCTCGGGCCTGCTGCGCTCCAAGACCGGCTCCATCAAGTTTATGGGCGAGGACATTACTCATACGCCCGCCGATAAGCTGGTTGGTAAGGGCCTGGCCCAGGTGCCCGAGGGCCGTCGCGCCTTTTTGCAGATGACGGTCGAGGAGAACCTGGAGATGGGCGCCTACACGCAGCCCAAGTCCACGGTTGCTCCGGGCCTTGAGCGCGTCTACGAGCAGTTCCCGCGCCTGAAGGAGCGCCGTCGCCAAGTCGCCGGCACCCTTTCGGGCGGCGAGCAGCAGATGCTCGTTATGGGCCGCGCCCTTATGAGCAACCCCAAGCTGCTCATGCTCGACGAGCCTTCCATGGGCCTGGCGCCGATTCTGATTGAGCAGATCTTCCAGATTGTCGAGGACCTGCACAAGGCCGGCACCACGGTGCTCCTGGTCGAGCAGAACGCGCAGATGGCACTTTCCATCGCCACACGCGGTTACGTGCTCGAGACCGGCAAGATCACCATGACCGGCACCGGCCAAGAGCTCCTGCACGACGATAACGTGCGTAAAGCCTATCTGGGTGGCTAGGAGGTTCCGCCGTTCTACCGAACGGCGGACCGGCCGACGCTGCGCGGGCACCAGAGCGACAACTAGTCATTCAAAGAGGACGGCATGACCAGAAGGTCTATGCCGTCCTCTTTTCATGCCAATTTGTTCGCTCTGGTGCCCGCTCGCTCATATGACCCAATCCACTGTCAAGGGCCACAATGGCCCCGCCGACCGCTTGCAATCGGTCGGCGGGGCCTGCCGTTAAACCCGTCCCGGTCCGCCCCCGGCATGTCATCGACGCCTTCGGCTCAGTCTCATATCCGCGGATACCGCTCCGGCGGCCCGCAATCCTCTCCTTCGGCGGGGTTCCCCTAGTCTGTCTTCGCGCATGCGGCGGCCGCCGCGCGCACAGCGAGAACGGGGGTGTCCCCGAAGGCTGCCCGGCTCGCCGGGACGGGGGCTTATGTCTATTCCGCGCCCTCCCGGCACATCGTGCCGAGGGCCCACAGCCACCTCACGAGCTCGGCCGCGGTGGCCGCGTTCGCCTTCGCCTGCGGCATCCCGCGGGCGATCATCTCCTCGCGGCGGGGCAGGAGCCTCTCGGACCCCTTCCTCCCGTGCATCCTTATCTCGAGGGGCACGCCGGAGCCCTTGGGCATCAGCTTCGGCTGGTGGCCGGCCTGGGCGTAGCACCAGGACCCCTCGACAGCCAGCTTCCTGACGAGCGCGTTGCCGGCCCCGCTGATTCCGCCGAGGCGCACGGAGTCCGCGCTCGACCTCTGCTTCGGGGCGAGGCCGAAGTAGGCCGTCACCTGCCTGCCGGAGCGGAACCTCGAGAAGTCGCCGACCTCGGACGCGAAGGCGGCGGCGAGCGCGAACCCGCACCCCTTGATCGACTGGAGCGCCTCGACCTCGGCCGAGAGGGGGCCCGCCGCGACGGCGGCCCTGTATTCGGCGAGGAGGGCCTCCCTCGTCTCGTCGGCCGCCTCGACCTCGTTCCTCAGCGCCGCAAGCGCCCGGATGCCGCCGTCGTCGGCGGGGTGTATGCCGTCGAGCCACCTGAGGAAGCCGTACGTCCAGTACTTCCGGGGGTTGCCGGCCGGCGTCGTGCCGCCGTAGACATAGCCGCGGCGGGCTAGGAACGCCAGGAGCCGCTGCTTCGCCGCCGCGAGCCTCGCGGTCGCGGCGTCGTGGGCGGCGGCGAGGTCCCTGAGCCCCTCGATCTCGGGGGACGGCACCCATACCGGGGTGACGTCGTGCGACAGTATCGCCTTGGCCATCCTGGCCGCGTCGTTGCGGTCGTTCTTGGACGAGAGGTCGGCAGCCGACCTCGGGACCTTGGAGACGGCCGCGACGACGCAGTCGACGCCGAGCCCGGAGAGCTCCCTTTGCGGGGCGAAGCCGAGGTAGCCGCTCTCGTAGGCGGCGAGCGACGGGCCGGGGAAGCCCGACATCCACTCCGCGACCTCGCCCCAGGGGTTGCCGCGGAACCTCCTCGTCACGGCCTCGCCCGTCTCCGCGTCGAGCGCGCAGACGGTGGTGGACCTGAGGTGTACGTCCATTCCGAAGGCGGTAGAATATCTAGGCACGGGAGCCTCCCAACCTCGTTGCGGCGCGGCTGCGCCTCTGGCACTTCAACAACATTGTCGCAGCCCCGACCCGCGGTCACGAGCGGGGGCTCCTGTCGTTTCCGTGCCCCTGGATTGGGTCATAGTGTCTGTCCGTCCTCTGCTTGCGGCGCTGCTTTGGTTCTGGCATTTGGGGTAGTTGCTGGGGACGTTCTTGAAAGACTAGTCGTTTAAGAACGTCCCCAGCGACTAGGTCAAAAGGCTTCGAGGGCGGCGTGCTTACGCCCGTCGTGGTGCGCCCGAAGGGGGATGGCTGCTACGAGCTCGATCATTTGCGAGGAGAAGACGAACCAGCCGTTGCAGATCCAATATGGATCTCGCCAACCTCGGCAAGCTGCTCGATGAGTGGAAGCCCTGTCGGGTCGTCTATTTCAACACCACCCAGAATGATGGTGTCATCGCGCAGGTCGATCTGCGTGTTGAACACAGCGAGGTTAAAGCCGGAGGCCACAAATCCGATAGCAGCCAGGACGAGCCCCGTGGCAACAAGCCCACCCGCTACGGCAAGGTAAATCTTTTTTACGCTGGACATGTTTGCACTCCTTCCTATGCCGTAAGCGGCGCCGCTTCAGCGCCCCTGCGGCTCTTACTGCCTCGATCTTTCCAGAAGGGCGAAACGGCTTTCTTCGCCCAAAGGGCAGAGAGGCGCGCGATCTGCTTGGACGCCGTCCAGGCACCGGCTCCCGCGAGGAGCGCCACACCGATGGAAGCGAATCCCATTCCCATCGAGGTTAAAACGTACGGAACATGCCCGATGATGATGCCGTCCACGGTGAACAGGAGCCCCACCACGCCCGCGCCCCCGAATGCCGCGGCCACGATCCACACGCAGAGCGCAAGAACCCAAATGCAGATGTAGACTGCAGCGGCAACGGCGACGAACGCGAACAGCAGCGGAATCCATACCGGAGAGCCCACGATGGCGAGCGCCCATAGAAGCGCCGTGCTCTTGCGCTTGGTCCTCGCAATTGCGCGCGGCACGGCGGGCAGTTCGTCGAGCGTTGCCTCGGCGACCTCACCGAGCGTGCCCATGGCGGCCACAGCCTCGGCCTCCGTCATGCCGTCCTCCATACGGTCGGCGATGGCCTCCGCGTAGAACTCCTGCGTTTCCTTTACCTGATCTGCCGGCAGACAGGCCAGAAGCTCGCCCAGCCGGTTCAAGAACTCATCGCGCGTCATGGTGCGCTCCCTTCACGTAACTGTAGATCTCCTGCACGGATGGCCATTCGGCGAGGAACTCGGCGATACGCTCGCGCCCGGCGTCCGTGATGCGGTAGTACCTTCGCAGCCGCCCGTTGTGCTCGGCGGAGCGCGCGGTGATGCAGCCCGCCTTCTCCAGGCGCTTGAGCAACGGATAGAGCGTGGACTCCGTGAGCCCCATGCTCGCGGGCACGTCCTTCACGATCTGATAGCCGTAGGATTCCTCGCCCGAGACGGCCGCGAGCACGCAGGCCTCGAGGAAGCCGCGCTTCATCTGTGCCTCCATCCGCACACCTCCTTTCGTAGTATACTGTGTAACACCTACTATATGACACATAGTATATGATGTCAACAGTTGTCGTATAGGGAG
>CAJLRE010000032.1 GCA_905208975.1 uncultured Collinsella sp.
TCCAGCCATAAAAAAGCCTCCCATTTCTTGTGTCCAAGAAATGGGAGGCAGTTCAGTGCGCAGCGGGGGTTCTTTCATGTCCGAGGACGTCCGCGAAGGTCAGCCCTCAGATCCTGCGGTGGGAGACCTAAGCCTCGTTGTACACCGTCTTGAGCTTCAGCAGGTGAGCGTAGCGATCCATAGCGGCCTGCTCGTTCTCCTTGAAGAGCTCCTCGGCGCGCTCGGGGAAGGAACGCGTCAGCGAAGCGTAACGGGCCTCGTTCATCAGGAACTCCTGATAACCGCCCGCGGGCTCCTTGGAATCGAGCGAGAACTTCTTGCCGGCAGCAGCCTCGGGGTTGAAGCGGAAGAGGTTCCAGTAACCGCACTCGACAGCCTTCTTCATCTCGGCCTGGCAGTTCTGCATGCCGCCCTTCTTGATGGAGTGCATCTCGCAGGGGCTGTAGCCGATGATGAGGGACGGGCCGTCGTAGGCCTCGGCCTCGTGGATGGCCTTGAGGGTCTGAGCCGGGTTGGCGCCCATGGCGACCTGCGCCACGTAGACGTAGCCGTAGCTCATGGCAATCTCGGCCAGGGACTTCTTCTTGGTCACCTTACCGGCAGCGGCGAACTGAGCAACCTGGCCCAGGTTCGAGGCCTTGGAGGCCTGACCGCCGGTGTTGGAGTAAACCTCGGTGTCGAAGACAAAGACGTTGACATTGTGGCCGGAAGCCAGGACGTGATCCAGGCCACCGAAGCCGATGTCGTAGGCCCAACCGTCGCCGCCGAAGATCCAGAAGGACTTCTTGGTGAGGTAAGCCTTGTCGGCGAGGATTGCCTTGGAAGCCTCGCAGCCGCACTTCTCGAGCTCGGCAACGTAGGCAGCGGCAGCGGTCTTGGAGGCCTCGGCGTCGTTGACAGAGTCAATCCAAGCCTGGCCGGCAGCCTTGAGCTCGTCGGACGGACCATCGGCGGCGATGATCTCCTGGGTGGCGGCAATCAGCTTGTGCTGAACAGCCTCATAGCCCACGGCCATGCCCAGACCGTGCTCGGCATTGTCCTCGAACAGGGAGTTGTTCCACGCCGGGCCGTGACCGTCCTTGTCCTTGCAGTAAGGAGCGGTGGCAGCGGGGTTGCCCCAAATGGAGGAGCAGCCGGTGGCGTTGGAGATGAACATGCGGTCGCCGGCGACCTGGGTCACCAGACGTGCATAGGCGGTCTCGGCACAGCCGGCGCAGGAGCCAGAGAACTCCAGGTAGGGCTGCTTAAACTGGCTGCCCTTAACGTTGGCCGCGATGAGCTCCTTCTTCTCGGAGACGTTCTCGACCATGTAGTCCCAAACGGGCTGCTGGTCCATCTCCTGCTCGGTGGGAACCATCTCGAGGGCACCCTTGGGGCAGACCTTGACGCAGTTGGTGCAGCCCATGCAGTCGAGCGGGGACACGGCCATGGTGAACTTCATGCCCTTGGCCTTGGGGCCCATGGCGTCGAGCGTGCGGGTAGCCTCGGGCGCGGCGGCAGCCTCGTCCTCGGTCATCGCGAACGGACGGATGGTGGCATGCGGGCACACGTAGGCGCACTGGTTGCACTGGATGCACTTGGTCTCGTCCCAGTGGGGAACGACCACGGCGACGCCGCGCTTCTCGTATGCGGAGGCGCCCAGCTCAAACTGGCCGTCGGCGCAATCGACAAAGGCGGAAACAGGCAGGCTGTCGCCGTCCATGCGATCGATGGGCTCGAGCAGGTTCTTGACCTGCCGGGCGATAGCGGACTTGGTCTCCTCGGAGAGCTCGACGGGAGCGGCGTCCTCGGCGGTAGCCCAGTCGGCCGGAACCTCGAACTTACGGAAGGCGGTAGCGCCGGCATCGATGGCCTTGTGGTTGGCGTCGACGATAGCCTGGCCCTTCTTCATGTAGGACTTGGTAGCCGCGTCCTTCATGTACTGCAGGGCGTCCTCGGCGGGCAGGACCTTGGCCAGCGCGAAGAAGGCGGACTGGAGCACCGTGTTGGTGCGCTTGCCCATGCCGACCTTAGCGGCCAGGTCGATAGCGTCGATCAGGTAGACGTTGACGTTGTTGTTCGCGATGTAGCGCTTGGCCACGGCGGGCATGTGCTCGGCGAACTCCTCGTCGCTCCACTGGCAGTTGACCAGGAAGGTTCCGCCCGGCTTGACGTCGCGGACCATCTTGAAGCCCTTGACGATGTAGCTGGGGTTGTGGCAGGCGACAAAGTCGGCCTTGGTCACGTAGTACGGCGAACGGATCGGGGAATCACCAAAGCGCAGGTGCGAGACGGTGACGCCGCCGGTCTTCTTGGAGTCATACTGGAAGTAGGCCTGGACGTACTTGTCGGTGTGGTCGCCGATGATCTTGATCGAGTTCTTGTTGGCGCCGACGGTACCGTCGCCACCCAGACCCCAGAACTTGCACTCAATGGTGCCGGGGGCTGCGGTGTTGGGCGCATCCTCGGCCTCGGGCAGGCTCAGGTTGGTCACGTCATCGACAATGCCGATGGTGAACTCGCGCTTGGGCTCGTCCTTCTTGAGCTCCTCGAAGACAGCGAACGCGGACGCGGGAGGCGTGTCCTTGCTGCCCAGGCCGTAACGGCCGCCGACGACCTTGATGCCCGTCTTGCCAGCCTCGTAGAGAGCGGAGACGACGTCCTGGTAGAGCGGCTCGCCGATGGAACCCGGCTCCTTGGTGCGGTCCATGACGGCAATCTTCTGGACGGTCTCGGGGAGAACGTCGACAAAGTGCTTGATGGAGAACGGACGGAACAGGCGAACCTTGACCAGGCCGACCTTCTCGCCGTGAGCGTTGAGGTAGTCGATGACTTCCTCGAGCACGTCGCAGAAGGAGCCCATGCACACGACGACGCGGTCGGCATCGGGAGCGCCGTAGTAGTTGAACAGGCCGTAATCGGTGCCGAGCTTCTCGTTGATCTTCTTCATGTAGCCCTCGACGACGGCGGGAAGCTCGTCGTAGACCTTGTTGCAGGCCTCACGGTTCTGGAAGAAGATATCGCCGTTCTCATGGCTGCCGCGGGTGTGCGGGTGCTCAGGGTTGAGCGCGTGGTCGCGGAAAGCCTGGACGGCGTCCATGTCGCACATCTCGGCCAGATCCTTGTAGTCCCACATGGCGACCTTCTGGATCTCGTGGCTGGTGCGGAAGCCGTCGAAGAAGTTAAGGAACGGGGTCTTACCCTCGATGGCGGCAAGGTGAGCCACCGGCGAGAGGTCCATGACCTCCTGGACGTTGCCCTCGGCGAGCATGGCGAAACCGGTCTGGCGGCAGGCCATGACGTCGGAGTGATCGCCAAAGATGTTCAGGGCGTGGGAAGCGACGCAACGCGCGGAGACGTGGAAGACGCCCGGGAGCTGCTCGCCCGCGATCTTGTACATGTTCGGGATCATCAGGAGCAGACCCTGAGAAGCCGTGTAGGTGGTGGTCAGAGCACCGGCGCCCAGCGAACCGTGAACGGTACCGGCTGCACCTGCCTCGGACTCCATCTCGACGACCTTGACCGGGGTGCCGAAGATATTCTTGCGACCCTGGGCCGCCCACTGGTCGACATGGTCGGCCATCGGGCTGGACGGCGTAATGGGATAGATTCCCGCTACCTCGGTGTACGCATACGAAACATATGCGGCCGCCTCGTTGCCGTCCATAGACTTAAACTTACGCGCCATATACCCCTCTCCTCTCATATAGGTATACAGGCCCCGGCGATCGCCGGGATGTTGGCGTGATGGGATTTTCGCTGTTGCTTCCAATCATCTGGCAGGCAGGCTCAGCAGCAGGTACATGGCGTGGAGAGAAGGCATGCCGAGGCGAGGAGGGCTGCACGCGCTCCACAAGCCCAGCTACCCGTCTTGCACATGACCGAGCGCCGCAAAGGCCGCATGCCGGATGCTCCCGGGCACGCCCCGGCGATGGGAAGCGCCCGCAACGGAAATCCGCATGCGGGTTTATTGTACCCCGCCGTCAAGTGTAATTTCGGCAAATATAGGCGGGCGGTAAAGGTTTACCTCGGGTGACTGCCGGGAGCAAAATGATCCCTTGGGGACGGAGGGACCATTTGGCGGGACTGGCTAGAGGGCACCGAAGAGGATGGCATAGGTAGTGGATTCGCCGAGCTTGAGCTCGTCGCCGGGATTGAGCTGGGCGGAACGGCCGGGCTCGACCTGAATGCAAACGCGCGTGGCCCCGTTTACCACCACGGTTCCGTTGGTGGACGACAAGTCCTCGACGTGCCAGATATTTTGAGCATCGCACCAGATATGGGCATGGCGGGCCGAGACATCGTCGCCGACGTCGGTAATATCGCCCTCACCAGTGGCCAGCGCGCCAATCTCAACACCCTGCTCACTCGGCTGAATCCAGCGCGGGGCGCTCACGACAAAACTGTTTTGCACGCGCAGCAAGCCCAAAGGGTGCGCCGGGGCGGGTTCGCGTTCGCCCGCAGTCAGCGACATGCCAAGCGAACGCGGCGTGGATGTGCCTCCGCCGCAGGTCGCGTTCGCGTAGTCGATGGCATAGTTCACCGAGGACCGCACATCCGCCGAACAACCGACGGCGACAAACAGCACCAGCACGACCTCGGCGCGCTCGGCGGGCATGAGTTCCGCCGCCTGGGACAGGCGATCGAGCGCGTTGCGATAGAGATTCGTGTCCTGGTGGCACTCTTCGAGCGCGCGTACCATCGGTTCACCTGCAGGACCGCACACCATATTGATTACAGCCGTGGAGTCCATGGGATTGCGCTGGCGCAGGGCCAGTTGCGACATAATACGCGCAGCCGAGGTACCGTATTCGGCAAAGTAGCGCTGCTGAAGCGTGCCGACCGGCGCGCGAACGATAAAGCGGGAAACCCAAGAGCGATCGGCGGCTCGGCTCTGCGGGCTGCGGCCGTCGGCGAGCGGACGGGACGAAAGCACCAAGCCGCACAGCTCGATATGGCTCAGATGCGCCGCGCGCTTAAAGATGTCAAACATGGCCCCGCATGGGGTGAGCTCAACTTGAGATGCCATGACCTAGGCCTCCTTGGTCGTAGAAATAGAATCGGACGATACTTCGACAGGTCCGCCAAAAGTACGGACAGCTGCGGCTCCACCGGCAAGCGGAGTCGCCATCTGGGCTTTTGTGCGTCGCGGTGCCGAAACGGGAAGTTCAAAGGCAAAGCCCATCGCAAGCAAAAACCACGTAAGCGTATAGGTTGCAACCAGAGCGGCAACAAGGCCGCCCATCACGGCGCGTTGGGAAAATACGCTACATGCAGCCACAACCAGCACCGGAACCTCGCAGGCAGAAAGCGCAAGCACACCCTGCAGGAAGCCCGAGCGCCGATCGCGCGCAAGTGCCCCCGCGGCAACGCCGGCTATGCCTGGCAGCGCCAACGCCAGTGCGGCAATAATACCCGGTAGCGACCCAGACCACACGAGCGATCCCAAAGTCGCCGTCACGCGAGCGCCCGACGCCAGCAGCGCGGCCGAAACCACGACCACAGCCCAAACCACGCCACAGACGACCGTCGCGCCGACCATCAGCGCGCGACGAACCGCGCGGCCAGACGCATCCATGGGGCACGGCGTGAGCGGCTCGCCGCGGAGCGAACGACCGACATTTTGCGCATAGTGGTCACAAAACGCCGAGAGCGCCGCCTCGACCGCCGCCGGCTCGGGACGATCTTTTTGATGGCTGGACAGACAGGCCATCACCACGTCGAACAGCTGGGCATCGACAAACGCCAGCGCATCGCGTAGCTCCTCGGAATCCGGCTCAAGCCCCAGCTGCTGGGCCTGCTCGGCCGCAGCGAGCGCCACATCGGGCTCACGACGAAGCAGCTGAGTCAAATCGCAACCGGGCGCATGGGCACCAATGGGATAGTCGGGCAGCGTGTCCATCTTGAGACGGTAGGGGCTGGCGATGTCGCGCGTCTTTTTGCGCGAACCCGAGGTGCCCGAAGTGCTCGGCGCGGCTTCGTATGGCGCGGCGCCGGCAATGAGCTCGTAAACCGTGCTTGCTGCGGCATAGACGTCGATCGCCGGCGACATACGCAAAGCGCGCAGGTCGGGAATATCGTCGGTGAGCATCTCGGGCGGGGCATAGGCAACCGTCGCGCGACGCAGCGTGGCATAGCGCTCCGTAAACGACGCCTTGCCGCCGGTACCGGCCACGGCCGACGCAGGCTCAAGCGCCAGCGACGAGCCAAAGTCGATCAGGCACAGGTCAAAGGTGCCCTCGGCAAGCTGCCGGTCAAGCGGTAGACGCGCCGTACGCACCATAATATTAGCGGGCGAGATATCGCGATGGACAAAGCCCTCGCCCACCAGGCTCATACGGCAGAGCAGATCGAACAGGTCGCGACCCAGACGCGCCGCCACAAGCGGCGATAGGCGGCCGGCATCGTCCACGGCAAAGCGCGAGCGCAAGCGGGCGAGCGTCTCGCCCTCGACCCATTCCATGACAATCGCAGGCACACCGTCGACCTCGCCCCAGCCATAGAGACGGGGAAAGCCCTTAAGGCCTGAAAGGGCGCGATGGCATTCATATTCCTCGCGAAATGCCGCTTTGAACTTGGCGACCAGCGCCTCATGGGCGGCATCGTCGTCGAACTCATCGCGCGTCGGCAAGATGAGCTGTTTGAGTGCCACGGCCTCGCCTTGGGCGTTGACGGCACGCGTCACGCGGCCGATACCGCCACGGCGCATGGTGGCATCGTCGGCAAACAGTATCGTAAAACGGCGCAGATAGGCAGGCAGTTCGTCCTGACCGAGCGCAATGGCCGGCTCAAACCCGTCGACACGCGCCAGGCGCAGGCCGACCATGGGATCGCGACCGAGCGATTGTGGTGTGGTGGATGCAAGATCGGTCATCATAGGGCAAGCGCCGCCACGTTATTGTTGAAGTTACCGAGCGCGACGTCATCATCGCCGTAATGGCCGACCCATTGACATAGGTTGGTGTAACAGCCCCACAGATTGGCATACTGCTGATACCACTTTGACCGGGGCGAGAATGTCTGACGACCGAACTCAGCTCGAATGACAAACATCTCCCCGACCAGGCTGTCGCACGGCCTGGGATCTCCCGTAGAGTTATAGGTCGAAACCACGTCATTGGCACGAGAAACATAGCCGTCGAGCATGTTGTACTTGGTTACAAGCCAACTGTGAATGCTCTCTTCCTCAGCAGCGGAAAGGCCACCGGAGTTTGCATCGTTGTCAGCGTTGCCGCCCGTCGAGCCGCCGTTTCCAGACCCTCCGGCAGAGGAACCCGACCCAGAGCCGCCGCCCGAACTCGACGAATCCGAGCCGGAGCCAGAAGTATCCGAGCTACCGGGCTTTCCGGACTGCTGGGCGTCCTGCTCCTTCTGCCGCTCGACCTTATTCACCGTTGCCGCCACGCTATTGTTGGACAACCGATCGATGATCTTGGTGTTGGTGAGCACGATGGTTTTGCCATTGGCAAGCGTGACTTCGTTGTCCGGGGCCTCGGCGCCGTCCGCGTCGTCGGCGCCAAACACAATATGCGCGACCACACTTGCCCAAGCATATCCAGTCGTGGTGCCCAGATCACTTTTGACCTCATGCCCCACGCGCGGTTCGCGTGCGGCATGTGCCTGCATCATGGACGGCACGGTCATGCCATAGGCAGAAACGCCAGCTATGACCAGCACCAGCGAGCAAGACAGCAGTGCGTACGCCCGCGGCGCCAAGCCCAGTCGGCGTCGCATGCGCACCGCGGCGCCGCGCTTTGTCTGAGTGCCACCGGGCCGCATGCGTTCTCCTCCAACAAAAACACGCCGCTCGGGAGCGGCGCATTCATTCGAATCCATATTTGAGTGTATCAGCGAACCCAAAAGGTTGCGCAACGAATGAGCAAATTAAGGATGCGAGTGGAAGCATCCATGCGATAAGCGGATACAAAGTATCTTTGTTGCACAACAAACTTATAGTCGCACGGGGAATTATGACTGCCCCGTGCGTCGCCAGGAAAACATACGGCAGGAGCAGGCTCGCCACCTAAATCGTGCGACGGGCCTCAATGGCGCGCCCAAGCGTAAGCTCGTCGGCATACTCCAGGTCGCCGCCCACGGGCAGGCCGCTCGCCAGACGCGATACCTCAACGCCCAGCGGCTTGATAGTGCGGGCCAGGTAGCTCGCCGTGGTCTCGCCCTCGATATTGGGGTTGGTGGCGATGATGACCTCGTGGATGTCCTCGTGGCCCAAGCGTGCCAGCAGCTCACGAATGTGCAACTGCTCGGGACCAATCTTGTCCATGGGACTGATCACGCCGCCCAATACGTGGTAGAGACCGTGGTAGCTGCCCGTGCGCTCAATCGCCTGGACATCGCGCGGCTCGCCCACCACGCAAATGCGAGTGGTATCGCGCATCGAATCCTGGCAGATGGAGCACTCGTCGGCCGTGGCGTAGTTAAAGCAGCGGCTGCAAAAGTGAACCTCCTGCTTAACCTCCAGGATAGCCTCGGCCAGGCGGCGCGCCTCCTCGGCATCGGCCTCGAGCAGGTAATAGGCGATGCGCTGGGCCGACTTGGGACCAATGCCCGGCAGACGGCCCAGCTCATCGAGCAATTTTTGCAGACTATGGTTGGCACTCATATATATGCGTGTCTTAGAACGGCATGCCCGGGATGTTGAGGCCGCCGGTGATGGCGCCCATCTGCTTGTTGGCGAGCTCGTTGACACCGCGGACGGCCTCGTTGACGGCAGCCATGATCATGTCCTGCAGCATATCGACGTCCTCGGGATCGAGGGCATCGGGGTCGATGGTGAGGTTGACGAGCTCCATCTCGCCGTTAACGGTCACCTTGACCATGCCGCCGCCGGCAGAGGCGTCGACGGTCTGGGACTTAAGGTTTTCCTGCGCGGCGGCAAGCTGCTCCTGCATCTTGCGAGCCTGCTTCATCATTTGCTGCATGTTCATACCGGCCATGATGGCTCCTTTACGTGCGGCCGCGCGACAAGCTGCAAGGGCAGCCGGAGCGCGACGGGACTTTCAAACTCAAAAATCGTACCACGGCGCGGGGCAAGCAAGCGGGGCGGACACGCTACCTCAGTCGATATACATGTCCTTGAGCGTGACGCACGCCCAAGATTATGCAAGGTCGAATTATGCAAGGTTGCATAATTATCTCAAGCTACATCTAGCAGAGCTGGAACCAGGCAGTTTATGCGTAGGGCTACAAGGCTACATGGCAAAATGCCGAGCCGCTGCTCGAGGCGGCACGCATGGCGGCTGGGTATAATTTGATTGT
This sequence comes from uncultured Collinsella sp., assembly GCA_905208975.1. Classification (GTDB taxonomy): domain Bacteria; phylum Actinomycetota; class Coriobacteriia; order Coriobacteriales; family Coriobacteriaceae; genus Collinsella. The sequence continues at coordinate 9,256 of CAJLRE010000032.1, forward strand.
CATAGATGACGATTTGGAGGTGCCCTCGTGAATGTCCCAGCCGTACTCCAAAACATCCGCTCAAAACACCCCGTTGCATATGTGGTTCTCTATCTCTTTGTCGTCTGGGTATTACTGGTTATCATCACCCATGCCATAGCTTTTGGAGCAGAACTGCTGATAGCCAGCTCGGACCAGCCCGTCGTCAAATGGGAGACGACCGATGAATGCACCGACGGAACCCGAACCATTTACTACAACAGCCCGTCCCTCTACCAAGAGTTCAAGGTCAAGATAAAGGACTCCAAGATTGTCGATGCCGAACTGGGCTCTTTATTTACAATCGGAGCAACCGTCAACGCCGAGCAAGTCGAGTACACGGACAGCCATGCGACGTATCGTATCGACCTCAGCATCCTAGGCCGACCGTCACGCGCCTGTCTGCTCGAATGCGATATACGCGGCACCACGTTGCACATGTCCGAAATACAGATGCGCCCGGGCAAGGGGTTCTCTTCTTGAGCAGTATACCCGCCTGCGCAGCTACTCCACCGGCTTGAAGATGGTGGACTGGCCGAAGACGCTGCGGATGAGGGCTTTGGCCTCGTCCTCGGTCTGCGGGATGCTCGGGGCTGCACCCTGATGGCCGAAGGGGCCGCCCGCACCGGAGTTGGACTCCCAGGGAGCTGCAGGAGCGTCCTCCTCTTTGGGGGCAGTTGCAGCGGACTTGGGCGCGGACGCCGCACCCGGCACGTCGAACGGAGGCAGATCGTCCCCACCAGCATCGGCAACAAAACCGCCAACCATGGCATCGTCGTAGGGAACCTGCTCGGATTCCCATGGCGCAGACGGCGCGGCGGGCTGAGCCTTGGGAGCGGACGCGCGCTCGGGCGCTCGGGGCGCGGGCTCGGTCGGGAGCTTGCCCGTGGCAGGAGCGCCGGCGGGGTTGTCGGAGCGCAGCCAGGGGGCTTTGCCCAGGTCAGACGACTTGGGCGCGGGCGAGGCAGGCTTGGGCGCGGGTGTCGGAGCAGCCGGTTTGGCCATGACGGGCTTAGGCGCCGACGGGGTCGGCGCCGCTATCGGTGCTGCTTTTGGCTGCGTCGCGCTGGCGCTCGAGGATGCAGGGGCCGCCGAGGACACGGGTTGCGGGTCCGCAGATACCGCAGCCCGTGCAGATGGAGAATGCTCCTCATGTTGAGGAGCCGGCGTGCCACCCCCATCCAGGACATAGTCGACGGTACGACGACCGAAGACCGCACTGACTGTCGGCAGGACCACCGACTGCGTGTCGGCGCGTCCAAGCATCTTGATGGCAAAGGTCGAGCCCGCGGGGAACGAGACCGTGAGCCTGGAGCCGTCGTCAGCCGTGGCGCGGGCATTGAGCAAAAGCCCCGCGTAGGAAGCCTGACGCGCCTTGACACGCTCGACAACCTCGGCCCATTTGCGCTGCAGCTCTCCGGCATCCTCGACCGCGGGCGTCTCGGCAGTACCGGCGGCGGCAACCTGGGCGGCATTGTTGGACTGGGGCTTAGGTGCCGGAGCGGTGGCAGGCGCGGGAGCCGCAACGGGCTGAGGCGTCGGAGTCGGCGCAGGCTGAGGTGCAGGCGCTGCAGGCTTGGAAGCTGACACGGACGCAGAACGGGACGCAGGCTGGGCAGCCGGAACAGCAGCACCACGGTCCCAAGGCATACCGCCCTGGCGCGCGGACGTAGCAGCGGGGGCAGCGGATGCCGCCGGAGCGGCAGCACGAGCGCCCGAAATTAGCGTCGGCTGTTGGGCAGCAGCGGGTACGGATGCTGCAGGCGCGGCGGCCTGAGCAGCAGCCACGCTCGCCGGCACGGCGCCGTTGGCAACCATGGCCTCCAAGCGGGCCACGCGCTCGGCCAATGCCTCAATCGTTAAATCGGCCTCGGGACGTGCCAGGCGCGTGCAGGCGATCTCGAGCACCAGGCGCACGTCGCTCGCGCCCCTCATCTCCAGTGCGGCATCGTCGAGCACCGTCAGCACACGGGCCAGGCGGTCGGCAGGATGCTCGCCAAAGGCAGCGGCCTCGGCAGCAAGCGCCTCGGCCTGCTCGGAGCCGCCCTCAAACAGCTCGGCACGGGCACCGGCAACGCAGGCAACGTACACGTCACGCACATGCGCCACCAGGTCGCGCGTCAGCTCCAGCAGGTCGTTTCCTTCCTCGACCTGCGCACGGATCAGTCCATAGAGCTCGGCAACATCGCGATCGGCAATGGCGCGGGAAAACTCGCCCAGAATCTGGTCCGAAACCTCGCCTAAAAGCGAGCGGGCGTCGTCCGCATGCACAGAACCGTTGCCAAAGACGCTCAGCTGCTCCAGCGTGGACAACGCGTCGCGCATACCGCCCTTGGCATGGCGCGCCACGATAGCCAGCGCCTCATCGTCGTAATCGAAGCCCTCCTGCTCGCACACGTATGCCAGGCGACGCTCGATATCCTCGTTGCCGATGCGATGGAAATCGAAACGCTGGCAGCGCGAGAGGATGGTCTCCAGAATCTTTTGCGGGTCGGTGGTGCACAGCACAAAGATCACGTGTGCCGGCGGCTCCTCGAGCGTCTTGAGCAGCGCGTTGAACGCCGCCGTCGTGAGCATGTGGACCTCGTCGATGATATAGATCTTGTACTTGCCGCGCACCGGGGCAAAGTTGACGGAGTTGATGATTTCCTCGCGCACATTGTCCACGCCCGTGCGGGAGGCGGCATCGAGCTCGTAGACATCGGGGTGGTTACCCTCGGCAATGAGCTCGCACTCCTCGCAAGTACCGTCGGGCATGCAGCCGCTTGCACCCTCGGCGCGCGCCGCCTCGGCATTGCGGCACAGCAGCGCCTTGGCCAGAATGCGCGCCATGGTGGTCTTGCCCGTGCCGCGCGGTCCGCAGAACAGGTAGGCGTGGGACAGGCGCCCCTCGGTGATGGCGTGCTCGAGCGTCGAGACGATATGCTGCTGGCCCACCACGGAGTCAAAGGTGAGCGGGCGATACTTTCGGTACAACGATTCCATGGGTGCTCCCCCGGGTATACTGAGTCTTGTTGCCGCGGCGGCCATGCGGTCGCACGGCATACTGCATTCCATAATAACCCGTACGGCGAGCCCGCCGCGATAGGAGTCCAAAGAGCATGGCAGACGCAGAGAGCAACCTCGTTCCCTCCGAAGCAGCCGACCAGGTCGAGGTCGCGCTCGAGGAGCAGGCCGCAGCCGACGACGGCATCCTGTACCTCAACGAGTACCAATACGAAAACGACCTCGTCACCGACTTCGCCCGCCTGGTCGCCTCGCCCAGGCGTCGCGGCTCGCTGTATGTCGCCGCGGCAATTGCCGCGCTCATCGGCATCGGCATGCTGGTGGCCGGCGGCAACTGGATCAAGTTTGGCGTCGTCTTGATCGTATTCGGCGCCTTTTTGGCCTGGTGGAGCAAAAACCTGCACCACACCCTCGCCCGCGACTTTATCGACGCCGTTGAGGCCGACGAGTCCATGGGTGGCCGCTATCGCCGCGTCGCCGCCAACGAGGACGGCCTGATGGTTTGGGGCACGAGCGGCAAGTCGCAGTTCTTCCCGTTTGAAAAGCTCGACCACGTGCTCGACGGCGAGCGCATCTTTGTGGCCATGTTCGCCGACCAGGGCGTGACGATCCCTAAGGACACCTTTGTCCGCGGCGATGCCGAGCAGTTCGGTCCCTTCCTTAAGGCGCGCATCAACAAAAAACTCCGCATCGAGACCAAACGCAAGAAGATGAAGGCAGAAAAGGCCGCTGCCGAAGCAAAACAGGGCGACAAGCCCCAGGAGACCAAGGGCAAGCAGCGCAAGCAGAAGAAGAGCAAGAAGAAGCGGTAGGCCGGCCGACACCGAAGGCGCCTCGTCCCGCGCCCGATTCCGGGCCGGGGCGCCTGGAATCGGGCGCGCGTACCGCCAATGGACCCGTTTTGCCTTGCTCTCGAGCTATTTCACTTCAAACCTTAAGAGCCTCCGCTCCGGCAGATCGGTCATCTTCATCGTGTAAGTCCCGGGAAATGCTTTCTCAAAACGGACGGTCTCGTAACCTTCGAAATAGTCGTTGGTGTTCTGCATCATAAATGGGACGAGCAACTCGTTTTCTGCCCCAACCTCCACGGCAAACGCAGCAGAGCCGCCAAGGACCGGCATGGCTTGCGTTATCAGATCGGTATTGACTACAAAATCATAGTTTGGCGCAGACTCCGGAACCAGATGCCAAACATACGCTTTGATTCCACCGTCGATATTATCCCTATTTCTGACACGCATCTTTACGGCGATAACGCACGTGATGTCGGCATCCTTCAGTCTCGTTTTCGTATCCACGGTGCCATATTTTGAATAATCGTCATGTGCTCGTTTGAGATACTCGCGCGGCGTGAGCAACTCTGCCCCGTCTATGCAAAACGAATACCCATCAGTCACCACATCCTTCGACCCCAGAAACGCTCCATCCATCGAGAGCCATTCGCCCTCCGCGTAATATTTCTCAGGAATGACCGTCCGGTTCCCGTTAACGACGCTCACCCTCATGCCCGCAAGGCCGGCAGCAGCACAGCAAAAAAGCGCGAGCGCCGATCTTCTCGTCCACAGGGTCTTCTTCATCGCGCTCACGACCTTTCCCGAACTTTCACAACGGCACCGTCGCGCATGCAGTAAACCCGATCGGCCAGTTCCTCGAGCACCTCTCCGTCATGGCTGGACAGAAGGACCTCACGACCCGTTGATGCCGCCATCGCCACAACGCGCTTGAGCATTTCAACGCCCGCTTCGTCGAGGGCATTCGTTGGCTCATCGAGAACAAGCAGCTTCGGCTTCTCCATAATTGCCGCAGCTATCCCCAGACGCTGCTTCATCCCAAGCGAGTATGCTCGGAACTTCTTTTTTTCGTCTGCATCGAGCCCCACGAGCCGCAGGGCAGAGCGAATGTCCTCGGGGGTGGCAACGCCCTTGATCTGAGCGATGAGCTTCAGATTGTCGTAGCCAGACAGATATCCCAAAAAGGAAGGCGCCTCGATCAACATCCCCAGACTCGGCGGGAACGAGATGTCCGCCCCAAGCCTTTGGCCATCGATAGAGATTTCGCCTTCGGTAGGCTTGATCAACCCGCAAACCGCTCGCATGAGCATGGTCTTACCCGAACCGTTTATCCCCTGAAGCCCGACCACAGTCCCAGGGTCAACCTCGATGGACACGTTGCGCAGGACATCGTTTTTACCCATGCGCTTCGATACGCCCCTTACGATCACACTCATATCTTGTCCCCCTTTTCTATAAGGTCGGCCCTTCGAAACCACAGTCCACCCAACGATAGGCATAACGACATAAGCCCAATTGATGACAAGACACTCGAGCCCGCCGCGATTCCCTCTTTGACAATTCCACCCCAGCGCAACAGCATCAAGGCGTTACCCAATAGCGCCCAATGTCGTGCATATGCCGAGCAGATCAGGTAGCTCATTAAAACCACAAACGAGACTGACGACCCAAGCACAAACCCAACCGCTGCCTGCGCAAACGCAAGCGCCTCAAAAGCAAATAAGAGACCTATGAAAAACGGCAGCGCATCTGCCTCGGCAGCTTTGAGAAACCACGGCGCCAAATTAGCCAGTTGAAGCGACTCACCATGAATGACCGCGCTGAACGAGGAGCTCACCACCAAGCTCCAAATCACAACAGAGCAAACCACCACGAGCAGTGAAAATGCCGTTACTGCCGCCACCAAGATAAAACGCGAGACCCACCAAAGGGTTCTTGCCCGGCATCGAACAAGCGCTTGCAAACCAAACCCGTGCAACGATTCGGTCGGATAGTCGAGTGTTGTATAGAGAATAAGCAGAATGAGAAATAGCCATCCTAGCGGAGGCACAAACATGACCCCGGGCCTAGGCTCAAACGGAGCAGATCCGGCAAACACGAGCGCAAGATTATCCGCAAACCCCAAGGTATCCGTTCTAACCCCATACACAGAAGACAATCCGTAGGCGTACACCAAGTTCGCAACGGTCACTGCCGCAATTGCAATAAAAGTGATGATGTTCTTCTTCAAAACGGTCCTCAGGTCCGCGGCGACCAGCCTAAACAGCATCAGACCACCTCGCGTCTTTTCCACGCCCCAGAAAAAGCCAACGAAGCAAGGGTCAATAATATGATTTCCGCAAAACCGGCTCGAATGTCTGGCCAGTTATTCAGCGATTCCGACCTGATGCTGTTGAGGATATTGCAGTTAAACCCCACACAAGCCATTACGCCGAAGATCCAGCCATTTGCAAAATGCCACGCAACCATTAGCAGATACGGGACAATTATCGCTTTGATTCTGCTACGAAACAAAATTGAGAAGCCAGTTACAGCCATGGATAAAGTCCCGAGCGTGACAGCATCGAACAGCGTGTATGCGAGCACATATGACAAAGGATGCGAATAAAATAGACCGGAGAAGTAGCTATGCAGGTAAAGTCCTACGTAAGTCGACTCATCGACCCGAGGAAGATACGCAGGAAAAAGCATCGAGACGATCAGGAAATTGACGAGCAGAGGAATGGCAGTCACTGTAAACGCGGAGAGGAAAGCAGACAGCATCTTTACGTTCACGTACGCCTTTCTGGAAACGCGCGTGCATATCTGCATGTCATAACCACTCAAACGCTCAAAGAGACACGACCAAGATCCAGCCAACATTGCAAGCAGGGGCAGTACATAGAAAAACACCGACGCAGACAGTGGCGCGTTCGCGCTCACAACAATCCAGTTACCGAAGCTGCTTTCACGTGTTTGACCGAGATAATTTTCGGCTTGCACGCCAACGCCGTAACCAAAAGAAAGAAGGTTGTGGCGCTCTTTTTCCAAATTTGCCCACGGCTCCAGCGCGGCAGCTATTGCAACTGCGACCGCAATCAAGAGAGCAAGGATAAAAGCTGGACGTCTAATCGTTTTCGACAGTTCGTATCTTGCGAGCTTTTGGTTCATACGTCCTCCTCCCCCTTCCGACCCAGAAAGCCGGAAGGGAGCCATTTCAAACAACTATGCGGGAAGCTTGTGGAAATGCCCGACGCAGTCGGGGCTCCATACACCAATAACAGTGCCGTAGCCAGACTCCGCCCATGCAGTCAGTCGCGCCGCAGATCGCCCGTTCTCACGGACGAGGTTATACATTTCCCACTGTCCCTTGTGATTCGAACGATACGTTCCCTGAGTACAATTCATGCTGCCGCTACCGCTTGTGTTATACGCACCGTCTGTATATAACCGAAGCGGATTTCCCGTATGGCCCTGGATATCCAGATAGAGCGATGAGGAATCATCCTTTTGACGGTAGCCAGTTGCACTCGTCCCGGCACATTGAAAACTAAATGCCTTATCGGCATTGTTCGTACAGGTCGTAATTCCCGTATCGGCGTTTTGAGTAATGCTGGAAACCTGAGAGGTGTCAAACTCCTCTTGTGCAAACGATGCAGCGGGAACCCCTAGGGACAGACCAGCTGCAATCACCAAGCCGACTCCGATTCGAGCAATAGCGCTCCTTGGCTTAATCATGGCCTTCTCCAATCAAAAGCGGTTAACAATGCGTCGACGCACGGCAACCTTCGCATGAATAGAGAAAGATGTCTGTAAACACCCGCTATTGAGTTGATTGCTCAGGCGTTTACACGTTATTTACCTGCGATAACAATAAAATTAGCTCCGCCTTATTCTTGATCTTCAACTGGCGGTAAGATGCAGACCGCAGCGCTTGCACCGTAGATGCAGCGTAACCGACATCCTCCGCAATGGCCTTTGTCGTTGCCCCCTCTGCCGTCATCAGCAAAATTTGCGACTGAACATCAGAAAGGGAGCGCGACGTAAGCAGGGCCAGCTGGCGCACGCGGGCCGTTTCGGTGGACCCGTTCGCCCGGTACTCCAAGACGGCCTTCTCGTCCTCAACCGAGCGGGCGAGCGCGATGTGCGTAACGAACATGGGCACAGACCAGCAAACAATCACCGTTGCCACGACGACATTGACAGCCGAACTTTGCCCCAACAACGACGCGAGGAACAACGGCTCGAAAACCGTCAGATCCTGCACCATATTGAGCAAGACAGCCCAAACAGGAGCCGTCGCCCCGAAGCAAAGCATCCATATCCCAAGCATTTTGCGCTGCGGACAGCTTCGCATCACTATATATGTGAGCAGCACCCCCGTCAGCACCGCAAGTCCATGGATTCGCCCCCTAGCGACCGCATAGATTAAGGCAACCATGCCCATTGACACCAACGGCACGATAGCCCGAGCATGGGCATGCACCTTAAACGGACGCAGCCCAACAGCGAGCGAAGCCGTAGACGCCACGCCGCAAAACAGGACCGGCACAGCCATCAACGGAACGCGTATGCACATCAATGCCGCGATATAGATAAAAGACCATTCCACAGCAGATAGCACCGCCCATACGTACGGGCTTCCGAGCCAAATCGCTTCACCCGCTCTATCCAGCGCAGCGCCACGATTCGCTTTTCCACCCGCGTAGCGTAGCGACAGAAGCAGTCCGAGACCCAATGCGTAGCTTAAGAGGGAAAAGGCGACAGCCCGCGAAACACCGGACCCCCAATCGCTATCCGCCATTACCAAGGGCCCCGCCGCAAGGAGGATAAAGAATAATGTGAGCAGGTATCGAAACAGCCGGCGCGTTCGAGCTGATGCCACTATATCGTCAGCATGCCGCTGCGGTAGCTCATGCCCTACAGTATCGCCCTCACCCGCAAACAGCGCCACGAGCTCGCGTGAGCCCGCAACCGACGCCTTCCCGTATGCTCGGTGAAGCGTTGTTCTCACCGTCGATGGCTTCGTATCCGTCTCCTTGGCAATTTCCGCCGGCGTTTTCCCTTTGAGCAGCAGTCGAACAAACTGCTCTTCTCTAGGCGACAGGGCAGGGGAAAACACCCCCGCATCGAATGTGTCGGACGCACAGGCGATATCCGAATTGTTGTCCCGTTTCCCCCTTAGCAACATGCATACGAAGGCAGCAGCGATAACGGACCCCATCGCCAGCAATGCAATGACCACGGCATCGCTTGCGAAGTATGCCGCCTCAACAGCCGGAATAAGACCAATAGGAACTGCTACGAGCACAGAACAGGCAAACACGTCGCGCCGCCCATGGCCAAAGGCACGAGGGCGGCAAAACGGCGGGGCCACAGTCAATGCGAGATAGACCAACGGAATTAAAAGCGCAAGGCCAATTGACGCGGCCGTTACAGGGGGCATCCCCCATGGCTCGGGAACGACTCTCCATGAAACTCGACAGCAAAACAGCAGGCAAGACATGACGGCTATTGTTTCTGTAAAAATCGCGTCCTGCGGGTGACGAGTTTCCCTTTCGTCAGTCCGTGTCGACCTCTGCGTCAAAGGAGAGTCCGCCGTGCCCCAAATAACATATGAGAGAAGCAGCGACCCAACAAAGCACGAGACACACGAAACGCCATGTAACAACCAAATCGGTGCAAACACGATTGGAATAGAGTCTCCGCGAGCATAGAAAGCCAGGTCGGCCCATTCGGGAACCGTTGCAATAACACCAAGGAAAACACCGATGGCACCGAGATGCCTCGGCCTTCTCATTCCCCCCTTGCATAGCGCAGCACCATGAACAAACGCCGCGAGGCATGCGCCCAGGATAACGAGCCAGGTCATTGCACCTGACGCTAGGCCGATTGAAGATGAAAACCGGTGATAAGGGGTGACCGCCATTACGACAAGCGCAATGGCGCAGGCAAATGTAGCAGAACGGCGGGAAAAGAGCATACGGCCTCCATAGCGTGTCATTATATCGCTCGAGCCGCTCGTTTATCTCTGTTCTCACACCAGCCAGCATCAATGATTCAGGCGAACTCCAATCCGCGCCAGATCACGGTCCGGCTTTTGTTCGCAGTCCCCACATCAAAGCGGGATGCGGTTTCCTTTTGGACGCCGGTTCGGAAAGCGCATCCCGTTCCAGGGCAATATTCTGGGATGCAGTTTCCGCAGCCCACCCCATTTGGAAAGCGCATCCCATAATTTGGCTGAAAACTGAGATGCGCTTTCCAAACGAGCCGAAACGGGCCGAATCGATGGTTGATTTCCGATCTCAGCCGAACACATTGAGCAAATAGGCCGTTCCCGCACCTAGCCGAACGCCCCCGCGGCCCTCCCGGGGCCCGGGGGCGGCATTTTCCCAGTTGAAGGAACGGTGGAGATGTGTTTCGATGGGTCCGGTGGCCATGCTCCGCCCGCCGCCCGGCACCTCTTCCCAGACTCAGCCGAACGGTCGGTCCGCCTATTCCGTTTTTCCCTTTCAGGCTAGGACAGCGGGGCATCGCCCCTTTCCTCGCGCGCCCGCGCGATGAGCCCCGGCGTCAGGTCGAGCTCGCCGACGGGCACGTCCTCCACGCCGTACGCGTCCAGCAGCGCCTCCGCGTCGGCGCCGAGCATCGCCCGGAAGGCGCGGGCGGGCGTCGCGAAGCCGAGCGCGCCGCG
>CAJLRE010000033.1 GCA_905208975.1 uncultured Collinsella sp.
GCTTTTCCTCGGGCTTGGTCTCCTCGGGAGGCACGATGACCGTGCTCTTGGCGACAGCGGCGTCATAGGGGGAGTCGATCACGTCGTCGCCCGTGCCGATGGTTTGACCCGCCTCGCAGAGGATGCCGTCGCTGAGCTCTTCCTTGTTGCGATAGTCAATGACTTTGCCGCCTGCAGGCGTCTGGATGATGGCGTCCTTGATTTCGATGGTGCCGATCGCCTTGCCGTCCGCGCTCATGGCAAGGGCGAAGATAGCCGCCGTGTCTCCCTCGGCCGTGACCTTGCTGCGGACGATCGAGATGGTCGCGGGCGTGATGCCCTTCTCGGTCTGCGCGAAGATGCCGATGTTCAGGCCCTCGGACTCAGGGATGATTTCGTCGTTTTGGTCTCCACTGTAGTGGTCGGGGCCGTCGCCGCCGGTCTCGGCATAGCGGGCTATGGCCTTGACAACGGAGTCGCTGATGTAGATATGGCCACCCGCTTCGCCGGAGTAGAAATTACTGGTGGAGATTGCAACCGAGAACCTGCCTTCTGCGAGCGCATCCACAGTCGAGCCGTTCTTGATGACGATGTCGTCCTCATCGGTGAAGAGTGCGCTGACTTCCCCGCCATCTGAGCTTGCGCGGACCGTCACGGTCGCGCCATCGAGCGTGATGCCCTTGTAGACATAGATGCCATACCCAACGCCACCTGCGTTGAGGGAAGCGTTCGTGACCGTGAGGCTGTTTTTACCGTCGATGGCGGCGTCTTCCTCGGAGCTTGCCTTGACCTGGCTGCCACCCGAGATCTCGATACTGCCGTCGGCCCAAATCGCATTGTCCTCGATAGAGCTTGCCTCTACCTTGCCGCCGCCCTTTATGATGAGGTTCTCGTTAGCATCGATACCCTGATCCTCGGTGGCCTTGGCGGTGACGGTTCCGCTGTTGTCGATCGTGATGTTGCCGTCGGCCCTGATGCCATCCGAATCGCCCGTGGCGTTAACGTTTCCCGAGCTCTTGATGGTGACATCGCCCCCGGCATCGATGGCATCGTGCTCGGTGCTCGTGGCGTTGACAGTGCCAGCGCCGTCGATGTTGATGTTGCCGACGGAAGTGATGGCGTCACGAGAAGATGTCACGTTGAGCGTGCTAGACGCGTCGCCCTGAATATTAAGCTCGGCGTTCTCGTTCGCGCCATCCTTAACCTTGATGCCGCGGCCGTCGTCGTTAGTGACGGTGTTGTTGCCCTCGTAGCTCACGTTGAGCTTGCCCGCTGCCTCGATCGCGCCGCCGTTATAGCCGTTGAGCTTCATGTCATCGGCGCCATCCCATGACCAGGTACCGGCGGCGTCTCCCGTGGGGCCCGCGGCCGCTTCGTGGCGGACGCCGCCAACGTCCACCCACTCGGCTGCGAGCGAGATGCTCGGCATGAGCAGCGAGCTTACCGTAAGCGCGCATACGGCGCCTACAACGATGCGGCGCGTCACGCGGCGCCAGCTGCCGTGTGCGAGCAGCGTGCAACGGCGCAGGTCGGGCTCGACAAAATGGGCTCCAGAGGTTTTGTCATTGCGCTTGGGGGTCGTGAACAAGACGGCCATGGTTACTCCCATCCTCATAGGGCCTATGCGGTTATATCCAGCATATCTGCAGGATGTAGCCGTCGGTAGTGCCGTTTGGAGAGCAAAACGTCCAAAACTTGCGAAGCAATACATCGCGCGTCCGTGTGGTGCCTGGCTTTAAAAGCAAAGCGCGGAGCCGCTCGATGCGACTCCGCGCTTTGCTGTTTGGTATTGCGAATCTTGCGCCTACGCTACAAAGAAGTAGACGAGGAAGGCGAGGGCTGCGATCCACATGAGCGGCTTGATCTTGGAGGCCTCGCCCTTAAAGAGCGCGACGATCACGTAGGCGATAAAGCCCAGGCCAATGCCGGCAGAGATGGAGTAAGTGAAGGGCACGCCGGCGACAATCATGAACGCCGGGAAACCCTGCGACACGTCGGACCAGTCGATCTCGGAGGCCTCGCTCATCATGAGGTAACCGACGTAGACCAGAGCACCGCAGGTGGCGGCGCTGGAAACGATGGTGACGATGGGGGAGAAGAACGCGGCGAGAATGAACAGCACGCCGGTGGTGACGGAGGTGAGGCCCGTGCGGCCACCGTCGGCAGCGCCAGAGGTGGACTCGACGAAGGTGGTGATGGAGGAGACGCCCATAAAGCCACCGGCAGCAGCGGCCACGGAGTCGACGACCAGGATGGGACGGATGTCCTCGACATTGCCGTCCTCGGTCAAGAACTCGCCCTGCTTGGCGACGGCCATCGCGGTGCCCATGGTGTCGAAGAAGTCGCTCATGAGCAGCGAGAAGGCAACGACGAGCAGCATCGGGTCGGTCAGGACCTTCACGATGGCAAGGTTGCCGTCGGCAGTGCTGGCAAACGGGGCGCCGAAGGTCGAGAAGTCGAGCGGTGCGATGAGGCCCTCGGGCGCATGGGTGACGCCCAGCGGGATTCCGGCGATAACGGCGACGATGATGCCGATGAGCAGCGAGCCCGGCACGTTGCGGGAAGCCAGGGCAACCGTCACGACGATGGAGATGATGCCGACGATAAAGGTGGGGGAGGCGATGTCGCCCAGGCCGACGAGCGTACCGGCGCCAGCGGTGATGATGCCGGCGTCGCACAGGCCGATCATGGCGATAAACAGGCCCAGACCCACCGAGATGGCGTGGCGCAGGACCACGGGGATGGCGTCCATGATGGCCTCGCGCAGGCCGCACAGGACGAGCAGCAAGATGACGATACCCTCGAGGAAGATAACGCTCATGGCCACGTGCCAGTCGCCGCCGCACATGGTGGTGGCGATGCCCGCGATCATGGCGTTGATGCCCAGACCCGACGCGCAGGCGAGCGGGCGGTTGGCGAAGATGCCCATGCAGATGGTCATGATGCCGGCGCCCAGGCAGGTGGCGCAGGCGAGCGCTCCCGCATCAATGCCAGCGCCCGAGAGCACTGCGGGGTTGACGGCGATGATGTAGGCCATCGCCAGGAATGTTGTCAGTCCAGCGCGAAGTTCGGTCCCGATTGTGGACTTGCGCTCACTGACGTGAAAAAGTTCGTCCATGCATACCCTTTCCTTGTTCGGCCCCGAGTTTAGGCCGATTGACACGAACTCATTTACTATATCGCCTTTGAAAGGTTGATGTTCCTCGCGTGTTGAAGTTCGGCGCTTTGTAGCAGACGGACGGTATTATTCGCATGAAAATGTGTAGGTACCGTATACTTAAGCGGTTACAACGACCCCTATGGAGGAACGTATGATTAAAGAGCTCTGCCACGACGAGGCTATCCTGTCCCAGCGTTGCGAGGTTGCGACTGTCGAGGACGAGTCGGTCGCTCAGGATCTGATTGATACCATCAAGTCGCTCGATGATGCCGGCTGCTTGGCCGCCAACCAGATCGGCGTCACCAAGAAGGTCTGCGTCTATCTGGACGACGCCGGCGAGCCCCACGTACTCTACAACCCCCGTCTGGTGTTTGGCCTGGGCGCCAGCAAGATGGAGGAGAGCTGCCTGACGCACGAGGAGGTCACCAAGTCCACGCGCTATATCAAGTGCAAGGTCGCCTTTGATCAGATCGTCGACGGCAAGATGAAGGAGTGCCGCCGCGACTACGCGGGCTTTGAGGCACAGATGATCCAGCATATGATCGATCACTGTCTTGGAAAGTTGGTCTAAGGGGACCAAAGCACCACACTTCGTCTCTTATGGTCCGGGCGTGACATTGTTGTCATGTCCGGGCTTTTGTGTTTAGCGCCTTTTTGTTTGGTGACAATAACCTTAGCAGGAACGTAAAGCTAGGAGGCGCTATGTGTACGAGCATTCGATTTACCGATAATTCTGGCCACATGTATCTAGGCCGCAACCTCGACTGGAGCTTTGACTACGGCCAACAGGTTCGCGTGATGCCGCGCGGGTTCCACATTCCGTATTCGTTTATCGACGACGCGACAGCGGCACACGCGGTGATCGGTATGTGCATCGATTACAAGAACTATCCCATGTTTTTCGATTGCGGTAACGATGCGGGTCTGGCTGTGGCGGGGCTCAACTTTCCCGGTTATGCCGAGTATGCCAAGGGGCCGGTTGATGGAAAGACCAATATCGCGGCCTATGAGTTTCCCCTGTGGGTGGCAGCGACGTTCTCGACGGTCGATGAGGTCGAGGCCGCGCTGCGCGACACGGTGATTGTCGCTAAATCTGCCGGAGAGGGGCTGGGCGTGTCGCTGCTCCATTGGATTATCGGCGACAGCCAGCGCAGCATCGTGGTCGAGATGATGGCTGACGGCCTGCATGTATACGACGATCCGGTCGACACCCTTGCCAATCAGCCCACCTTCCCGTGGCACATGGAAAACCTCCGCACCTATATCACCGCCACAAGCGATTTTCCGCAGACGGCGACATGGCGTGGTGCCGAGCTCAAGCCCTATGGCGCGGGTGCCGGCATGCGCGGTATTCCGGGTGACTGCTATTCGCCGAGCCGTTTTGTAAAGGCGGCGTACCTCAATGCCAATTACCCGCAAAAGGAGAGCGAGACCGAAAACGTCGTTCGCATGTTCCGCTCGCTCGAGGGCGTGGTGATGATCGAGGGAGCGTCCAGGATGGGCGATGGCAAGTTCGAGAAGACTATCTACACCGGATGCTTTAGCGCGCGCACGGGCAATTATTACTACGCGATGTATGGGGATCCGTCGATTCGCTACGTGAGCCTGATGGATGCCGAGGGCGCGAGCCCCGATAGGCTCGTGGTTCCCGAGCCGCGCCGTTCGTAGCTCACTGGTTCGTTGCGACATAAAACGGCCTCGCACCTCTTATGAGATGCGAGGCCGTTGTCGCCAATGGCTGGTGGCGTGTTAGAAGTTGGCGTCGTTGAACTGGTTGCTCTCGAGTCCGTCGAGTTGCTGTTCGGGCGTATCGGCGACGCTCTCGAGCAACTCGGTGGGATCGACGTTCATGCTCTTGCCGGCCTCGTTGCCGTTGACCAAGTCGTCCGAGAAGATGTCGACCTCCATTTCCTCGGCCTCTTCGATCTGAACCTCGAGCGGCACCTGGGTGCGCACAAGTTTGACGGCCGGGCGCATGCGAGCAAAGAGCGGTACGTACTCAATGATGATGGCCGAGTTCTCGAGACCGTACCAGCGTGCCGGGCTTCCGCAGGCGCGGCGGACGGCGTACTTGATGGCCATCACGCGGTGGTCATTGCGGTTGATGTCCGTTTCGGGGGCAAGCATCTTGCGCAGCATGCAAAAGCGGAAGTCACCTACGTTGCCGCGTGTCTCGTAGATGGAGTAGGTGTGATGTTGCGGCGGCAGCTCGCCCGATGCCATCAAGTCGCCGACGATCTGACGCAGATAGGCATTAACGCGCTGGTTGACCTTAAAGCCCAGGTCCAGGCGCACGCGGAATAAAAAGTCCGTGCCAAAGGTCTCGACGGAATACTCGTGCGTATAGGGTTCGTCGGTAACGTGCACGTTGATGAACCAATATGCCTTGGCGCGCTTGGGGTGCTTGTCCAGGATGGAATAGAGCACGTCGCGGTCGAGTGTGAGCGGGTCGGGGCTGTTGGTGAGAAATACCAGATTGTCGGCGAGCACGGGATAGGTCTCGTCGTTGCGCAGGCGGTTGAGCTGATCGATGTACTTGGAGACGGGCAGCAGGATCGTCTGCGTGCGCTCGATGGCGGTGCCACGGCGCCACACGTACATAAGGCCAAACAGCAGTGCGGCCAGGAAGATCATCACATAGCCGCCGTCAAAGAACATGGTGAGGCACGAGGCGAAGAAGCACAGCTCAATGGCACCGAAGAGCAGGGCGAAGACGCAGGCGCCCAGCTTGTGCTTGAGAATGCCAGCGATATAGCTCGTCAAAAGCGTCGTGGTCATGAGCATGGTCACGGTAATGGCGAGGCCGTAGGCGCTCTCCATGCGCTCGGAGTTTTGGAACAGCAGCACGATGAAGATGCAGCCGACCCACATGATGTTGTTGACGAGCGGAATATAGAGCTGGCCCTTGGTGTCGCTGGGGTAGTGGATGCGCAGATGCGGCATAAGGTTGAGGCGCGTGGCCTCGGATACCAGCGAGAACGAGCCGGTGATGAGCGCCTGCGAGGCGATGATGGCCGCCACGGCCGAAAGCACAATGGCAAAGGGGCGCAGGGGCTCGGGAAGCATCATATAGAACGGGTTGACGATATCCATCGCGAGCAACTGGGGATTGGAATTGTTGGCGAGCAGCCAAGCGCCCTGACCCAGGTAGTTAAGGATAAGGGCCGCCTTAACAAACGGCCAGGATGCATAGATGTTGGCCTTGCCAACGTGGCCCATGTCCGAGTAGAGGGCCTCGGCGCCGGTCGTCGACAGGAAGACAAAGCCGAGCACCATGATGCCCGAGTGGTTGATGGGCGAGAACAGGAACATGATGCCGCGGATGGGGTTGAGCGCGCGCAGGATGGACAGGTTGCCGAGCATGTTGAACAGGCCGGCGCCTGCCAGGAACAGGAACCACAACGTCATGAGCGGGCCGAACAGCTTACCGATCGACGAGGTACCGGCGCGCTGCATGGCAAATAGGCCGCAGATAATGATGATGGTGATGATGATGACGTTGGTCTGGCCGTCGCCCAGCAGCGCGTGGCCCCACTCGATGGTACGCAGGCCCTCGATGGCTGTGGTGACCGTGACCGCGGGGGTGAGGATGCCGTCGGCGAGCAGCGCCGCGCCGCCGATCATGGCAGGTAGGATCAGCCATGGTGCCACTTTTCGCACCAGGCTAAACAGGGCGAAGATGCCGCCTTCGTTGTGGTTGTCGGCCTTCATGGCGATTACCACGTACTTGACCGTGGTCACGAGCGTCATGGTCCAGATGACGAGCGAAAGCGCGCCCAGAATCATGTCCTCGCTGACGGTACCGATGCCGCCGTTGTTGGCGACGATTGATTTCATGGTGTACATGGGGCTCGTGCCGATGTCGCCATAGACGACGCCGAGCGTTACAAGCAGCATGCCAGCGGAGAGGGGGATGGCTCCGTGCCCGCCTTGACCACGCTGGTCTTGGGGGCTTGCCTCCAGTTTGTTGTGTGCCACGTGGACTCCCTTAGACATCCGGTTATCTGTCTAGGACAGATAATCTTTATGCCGTCTTTATACATACAAGAGCAGTTTGGCACATCAGGTTATTTTAGACAATAATCCCCAGCTGGGGATTATTTATGTACGTAGGTAGCATTTCAAAGCAGGGGCTTTTAAGCACGTGCTGTCTGGGCGATGCCAGCCTTGGCGTTTGCGCGTTTGCCGGCGAGTTCGCAAAAAATCGCGCCGCCGATGATAAGCGCGGCACCCATCAGGCGGACCGGTGTTATGGCTTCGCCCAAAAGGACGGCCGAGAACACGACGGCCGAAAGCGGCTCGAGGTAGCCGACGACCGCGACGGTCTGGACGGGCAGCTTGGCGACGGCACTAAAGTAGAGCAGGCAACCGATGCCGGTGTTGACGACGCCGAGCATGACGACGGCGTGCCAATCAATACTGGCGGCGACGCTGGCGGACAGGAATGAGGGAGCGCCCTGCGTGATGAGCGTGAGGACCAGCGCGGTCACAAAGGCGGCGCTCACCTGGAGCGTGGAGTTCTCGAGGCCTTCGATGTGTGGCGCACCCTTGCTAGCGATGACCATCAGCGCATAGCAAAATGCCGAGGCGATACCGCAGACGATACCCGCAATGGGCATATTGCCGCCTAGACCTTGTGCTGCAATGAGAAAAGCACCGCAGGCGACGGCGATAAACCCGGCGATTTTGCCGCCGGTCAGCTTTTCGCCAAAGATGAGCGGGGAGAGCGCCATAACGATGATGGGGCCACAGTAGTACAGCAGCGAGGATACGCCGACGCCGATCGTCTGGTAGGCGCGGAACAGAAAAATCCAGCTGGCGCCCAGCGCGGCTCCCGAGAGAAGGAGTGCTGCGGCTTCGCGGGGACGAGATGGCGCCTGCAGTTTATGGCGTTGGGTGATGACAAGGATAGTGACAAGCGAGAGGGCGCCCAAAAACGTGCGCAGTAGCACGATATCGGAGCTCGGCAGCGCAATGGCAGCGGCGATGATGCCGTTGGAGCCAAACAATAGCAATGCTGCTAAGTACGTAAACAGTCCGTTGTTCATGCGCTGAAATCCCCTCTATATCCGAGCATGTTCACTATGGGTGAACAGGCTATAGAAGAAAAGCGAATATAATTCATAGATAACATGACAAAAGCTCATGCATATGTGGAGGGGTGCCGTGGAAACGAATGTTCAAAAGATGCAGGTCCTACTCGAGACCGTGCGCGCCGGCAGTTTTACGCGCGCCGCCGAGCGGCTGAGCTATTCGCAGTCGGGCGTGAGCCGTATGGTGGCCGATCTTGAGGCCGACTGGGGCTTTAAAGTGCTTGATAGAAGCCGCGAGGGCGTAGTGCTTTCTGCCGACGGGCGGCAAGTTATGCCGGCTGTTGAGGCGTTATGCGAGGAATTCACTCGCTTGCAGCGACGGGTGGATGAGATGCGTGGGCTCATGCGCGGCAAAATCTGCATCGGTACATTTTCGAGCGTGGCGACCCACGTGCTGCCGCCGGTGATTGCGCGCTTTCGCGCCGATCACCCGGACATCGATTACGAGCTGCTGATGGGTGATTACTCCGAGATTGAGCAATGGGTGGCGGAAGGTCGCTGCGACCTGGGCTTTATTCCGCGCGAACCACGCGGCGCCGGCATGGCGTCGCGGCCGTTGGTGCGAGACGAGTTAATGGCGGTAGTGCCAACAGGCTCTTTGCTTGCCGCGGCGGAGGTCGTCTCTCTTGCCGATTTGGCCAACGAGCAGTTTATTCTGCTGGAACGCGGCACAGATGATGAGATTACGCCGCTGTTTCGCCGCGCGGGCCTGGCGGTGCGCTCTAAGCTGTCGACCTGGGATGATTATGCGATTATGGCCATGGTCGAGGACGGTCTGGGCGTGAGCATTCTTCCGGCGCTCATCTTGCGCCGCTGCCAGTTCGATGTTGCCGTGCGCCCGCTCGAGGGACATCCTCATCGGCAGATCAACGCCATATACCGCACCGCTGACGTTTCGCTTGCGGCGGCTCGTTTTCTTGAATATCTCTAAAAGCGCGTACCTGTTGTCTACTTTGGGACAATTCTCGAGGCTCGGTACATTTTCTTGTGAAATTGAACTTTCGGATAATGTGCCGCGCTATACTGCTGCCTAAATTGAACTCAGGTTCAATTCGTGTTCTATAAATTGAACTTTGCCAGCAAGGAGGTTCTAGTGGCCCAAGAGACGTTTTGCGATCGCCTGCGACAGACTATGTCCGATCGCGACGTTCGCCAGTCGGACGTAATCCGCGCATCGGAGATGCTCGGCAAAAAACTCGGCAAGAGTCAGATGAGCCAATATGTGAGCGGCAAGACGATCCCGCGGCGCGATGTGGCAGAGCTGCTCGCCCGCATTTTGGAGGTCGATGTTACCTGGCTGCTCGCCGGTGACGCCGACCAAGGTGAGACCCCTCCGTCCCGTAAAGTTGCCAAATCCGAACCTAGTTCCTCAGCTCAAATTCCAAGGAGCACCACCATGCGTACTTTTTCTAAATCCACCAAGCTTGATAACGTCTTGTATGATGTGCGCGGTCCCGTCGTCGACGAGGCCGCCCGTATGGAGGACGAGGGCGAGCGCATCCTCAAGCTCAATATCGGCAACCCAGCGCCCTTCGGTTTCCGCACG
Organism: uncultured Collinsella sp.; assembly: GCA_905208975.1. Lineage (GTDB taxonomy): Bacteria > Actinomycetota > Coriobacteriia > Coriobacteriales > Coriobacteriaceae > Collinsella. The sequence goes on from CAJLRE010000033.1 coordinate 9,779, forward strand.
CCCGACGAGGTTATCAAGGACATGCGCCAGCAGCTGCCCGACTGCGAAGGCTATTCCAACTCGCGCGGCCTGTTCTCTGCGCGCAAGGCGATTATGCAGTACTCGCAGATCAAGGGCCTGCCCAATGTTCAGATGGAGCACATCTACACGGGCAACGGCGTGTCCGAGCTCATTCAGCTTTCGATGAACGCGCTGCTCGACAATGGCGACGAGATTCTGATCCCCAGCCCCGACTATCCGCTCTGGACGGCGTGCGCGACCCTTGCCGGCGGTCATCCCGTGCACTATCTGTGCGATGAGCAGGCGGATTGGTATCCCGATCTGGAGGATATGGAGTCCAAGATCACGAGCGCGACCAAGGCCCTCGTCATCATCAACCCCAACAACCCCACGGGCTCGGTCTACCCGCGCGAGGTGCTCGAGGGCATCGTCGAGGTTGCGCGCAGGCACCAGCTCATGATCTTTGCCGACGAGATCTACGACCGTCTGTGCATGGACGGCTACGAGCACGTCTCGATTGCCTCGCTCGCTCCCGATCTGCCCTGCGTTACCTTTAGCGGCCTTTCCAAGTCGCACATGATCGCGGGCTATCGTATTGGCTGGATGGTGCTTTCGGGCAACCAGCGCTGCATGAGCGACTTCATTATGGGTATCAACATGCTCTCTAACATGCGCCTGTGCTCCAACGTGCCGGCCCAGTCGATCGTCCAGACGGCGCTCGGTGGCCATCAGTCGGTCAACGACTACATCCGTCCCGGCGGTCGTGTCTACGAGCAGCGCAACTTTGTGTATGAGGAGCTCAACAAGATCGACGGCATCTCGGTGGTCAAGCCGCGCGCGGCGTTCTATATCTTCCCCAAGATGGATGTTAAAAAGTTCAACATCACCGATGACGAGCAGTTTGCCCTCGACCTGCTGCACGAGAAGAAGATTCTGATCACGCGCGGCGGCGGCTTTAACTGGGCCGAGCCCGATCACTTCCGCATCGTGTACCTGCCGCGCATGGAAGTGCTCAAAGAGTCGCTCGAAGACTTAGCCGACTTCTTCGATCATTACCGTCAAAGCTAAGGGATAGAGGCTCTATACAATCGAAAGCTCCCTGCAGTTGCTTGGCTGCAGGGAGCTTTCTTGAATCGGTGGAACTAAATAACGATTCCGTTGCAGTGGTCGATTTCGTGCTGGATGATCTCGGCGGTGTAGCCCGAGAAGTTTTTGATGCGGCGGACAAAGTTCTCGTCCAAATACTCAACCTTAATGCGGCGATAGCGGGTACAGGGACGCTCGCCGATTAGCGAGAGGCATCCTTCGCTTGTCTGATAGGCATTGACCTGCTCAAGAATTTGAGGGTTGTACATCAGGAGCGCCCTGGTGCCGTCCTTTACGCAGATGATGCGTTTGCGCACGCCGATCATGTTGGCGGCGAGGCCCACGCACTCGTGCTCATGTTCGTTGAGCGTATCCAGGAGGTCCTGCCCGGTCGCGGCGTCGTCGGGTCCCGCGTCTTCGGAAGGAAGGCGCAAAAAGAACTCGGATTTCATGATGGGCTTGATCATGGCGGGCTCCTCATGTCTTATGCTTTCGTGGACTTTTAATAATAGCGCGGAAGGAAAGCTGTGCGTCCGCGTTACAATCTTTCGACGTTGGACCATGTTGTCAGACTCGTCGTGTACGGCGTCTGGCGTAAGTCTAGGGCTCATTTTTCGCCCTGGACTGTTCCTCTGGGGCGATGCGACTGTCGTTCCAAGAGGAAGGAAATGCATGGGGAGCAAATCTCAGCAACAAGTTAGAGTAACGCCATCGGGCACTGCGGCGCTTCTCGTCGTAATGTATATCGCAGCCTTTGTTGCCGCGTTTAACGAGAACATCATTAACGTGGCGTTGCACGACATTATGGCGGCCTTTTCGGTGAGTGCCACCACGGCGCAGTGGCTCGTTTCGGGCTACATGATCGTGACGTCGATCTTTACGGCCATCATGGCCTTTCTGTCCGGCCGTTTCTCGACGCGCAAGCTGCTGTTTTTCGCATGCGGATGCATGGTCGCCGGCGAAGTCCTGTGTCTGATCGCTCCGTCGTTTAGCGTTTTGCTGCCAAGTCGTATTTTGCAGGCTGCGGGATCGGGCATCTTGTTCCCGCTCATGATGAACGTGGTGCTGTCTTGCGCCCCGCGCGAGAAGCTCGGTCTGTATCTGAGCCTGGGCGGTGCCTGCATTACGCTGGGGCCGGCATTTGGACCCGTGATCAGCGGTCTAATGTGCACGTTGTTTGGCTGGAGAGCGGTATTCGTAGTGCCGCTGGTGGGCGGCATTGCGGTCGCTGCGGCAGGCGTTAAGCTTGTTCAGAATGTCGGAGAGCGCTCGAACACCACGCTTGATATTCTGTCGGTTGTTTTGCTCGCGGCCGGCATTACGGCATTTGTGTATTCCGTGGGCGAGTTCTCGGCCAATTTGATTGCCGGTGTCGTGGCGCTTTTCGCCGCCGTTGTGCTGCTCGGCCTGTTTGCGGCCCGTCAGCTCAAGCTCGAGCATCCGGTGCTTAACGTGCGTCCCATGGCGAGCGTTTGCTTTTGGCCTGCGTGCCTGCTTGTGGTGGTGTCGATGATGACGACGTTCTCGATGAGCGTTTTGTTGCCGCTCTATTTTGAGGGCGCATACGGCATGACCGCACTTATTGCGGGCCTGCTCATTTTGCCGGCGATTGCCTGCAACGCCGTGACCTCGATTGTGGGCGGACGTGTGATGGACGCCCGTGGCGCATGGCCGCTGCTGCCGGTCGGCTTTGCCCTGATTGCCGTGGGACAGACTGCCATCTCGATGACGGCGGCAAGCATGAACATCGGCGTCGTCGTGGCGCTGACCGTTGTGGTGTATGCCGGAGTCGGTTTGGTGCTGAGCCCCTCGCAAACGGCCGGCTTGGAGACGCTGCCCGCCGCTGAGCATCCTCACGGAACGGCATTGCTCAACACGTGGAACATGATTGCCGCATCGTTTGGCCCGTCGCTGTTTATCGGCCTGCTCTCGAGTTCTGCGGCGACTGCCGGTGTCGCTGGCGCTGCGACGGACGTTGCCCAGGCGATTGGATTTGCAGCTGCCGTGCGTGTGGCGGCTGTAATTGCCGTGGTTGGGTTCGCGACGTCGCTGGTGTACGCTCGTCGCGAGTCGCACATGTCGCATTAATGTGTGCACATAGATTCTGCAGCTAGATTGAATGGCGACACCATAAACTAATGGACGTTTTGCCGAGAGGCATGAATGTTTAAAGCGCAAAGAGTGCGCGACGGGCCCCGCGAATGGGGCGATGATGCCCGAGAGGGCCAAGAAGGAGTCTCATGTCCGAGAACGAAGAGATCATGAACGAGACCGAGAACGAGACCATGGCTGCCGAGGTCGAGGCAGTCGAGACCGTGGAGACCGAAGCTGCTGAGGTTGAGGCTGCTGACGAGGTTTCCGCCGAGGAGGAGGCCGAGGTTGTCGAGGCCGCCGCTGATTACGATGACGAAGAGCTGATGGATAAGATGCAGAAGGCCGCCCGCCTGCTGCGTAGCCGTCGCTTTGCTATTTCCAAGGAGGAGGAGGCCAAGGCCGAGCGCATGGCGAACATCGAGCGCGCCATCAAGCTTCTTGACCTCAAGCCCAAGATGGAGCAGAAGGAAATGTCCGACCTGCTGGGCATGCGCCTCCGTGAGCTCGATGGCCTGATGGCCGAGGCCGAGGCTGCCGATCTGGTCGGCCGCATCGACGACGCCGAGGGCGATATGCGCAAGATCGTCGTCTTCGCTGCCGAGGATGCCGCTGAGGGCCTGGTCGAGCTTGCCAACAAGAAGGAGAAGCTCCTGCCCGAGCTTTCTTACGAGGAGGCCACCGAGCTGATGGCTGCTCTCGATAAGGTTATCGCTCCGCTCGTCGCCATGGGCCTGGACGAGGACCGCGGTCCTCGCGGCGGCCGTGACGATCGCGGTGGCCGTGGCGGCGACCGTGGCGGTCGCGGCGGCTTTGGCGATCGCGGTGGCCGTGGTGGCGACCGTGGCGGTCGCGGTGGCGATCGCGGTGGCCGTGGCGGCTTTGGTGACCGCGGCGGCGACCGTGGCGGTCGCGGCGGCTTTGGCGGCAACCGTGGTGGCTATGGCGACCGCGGTGGCAACCGTGGCGGCTTTGGCGGCAACCGTGGTAACGACCGCGGTGGCCGTGGCGGCGACCGTGGTGGCCGCAACGGTGGCGGCTTCCGCGGCAATCGTTTCTAGGTTAGTTACGCCGTTCTACCGAACGGCGTAACAGCTCGACGCTGCGCGCCCACCAGAGCGACAACTTGTCATTCAAAGAGGACGGCATGACCAGAAGGTCTATGCCGTCCTCTTTTCATGCCAATTTGTTCGCTCTGGTGGGCGCTCGCTGTCGTTGCCAAAACATCGGGATACTCATTGGGTACTCATTGGGGACAGACTTAAATGAGTAGTCATTGGACGTTCTTAAATGACTGCATAATGTGAGAGTGGATAATCTCCCGGTTTTAGCTCACATTCGAGCTCAAAGTGGGAGATTATCCACTCTCGTCCATTAAGTGTCCGAAAATCCACGCTCGTTTTCATTCTGCCTACATTTGCAGGAACAGTTCGTGGATGCGGGTGTCTTCGTCGAGTTCGGGGTGGAAGGTTACGCCGAGTTGCTTGCCTTGGCGGGCGGCGACGATGCGGCCATCGACTTCGGCCAAAGCCTCGGCATTGCCGTGCACCTCGACGATGCGGGGCGCGCGGATAAACGTGAGCGGTACTTCGCCGTCGATACCGTCTACTTGCCCCTTTGTGCGAAAACTGCCGAGCTGTCTGCCGTAAGCATTGCGCTCAACGAGCACATCCATGGTTGCCAAGCGCGGCGTCCCCTTATCGTCGTGGGCGGCAAGATCGCGCGCCAACAGAATCAAGCCGGCGCAGGTGCCCAGGACGGGCATGCCCTCAACAATGCGGGTGCGAAGCTCATCGAGCATACCAAGCTCGGCAAGTAGCTTGCCCTGAACGGTGGACTCGCCGCCGGGGAGGACCAGGCGGTCAAAGTTCTGCTGCAAATCGGCCGCCTGCCTCAGCTCAATACAGTGCGCGCCCAGCTCAGATAGTCTTGCCTCGTGCTCGGCAAAAGCGCCTTGGACCGCCAGCACGGCGACCGTTTGGTCTGCATAATCGCTCATGTGCGATCCTTTCTGCTGGACTAGCGCCCGCGCTCCTCCATGATGATCTCGATCTCGTCGGCGTTGATGCCCACCATGGCCTCGCCCAGGTCCTCCGAAAGCCCGGCGATGAGTTTGGCATCGGTGAAGTTTGCCACGGCCTTGACGATGGCGGCGGCGCGCTTAGCGGGGTCGCCGCTCTTAAAGATACCCGAGCCGACAAAGACGCCCTCGGCACCCAGCTGCATCATCAACGCGGCGTCGGCGGGGGTCGCTACGCCGCCGGCGGCAAAGTTCACGACGGGAAGCTTGCCCGTGGCATGGACCTCGCGGACCAGTTCGACCGGAACCTGCAGCTGTTTGGCTGCCTCAAAGAGCTCATCATCGCGCAGAGCGACAACGTCACGGATCTGCTTTTGGATCTTGCGCATGTGGCGCACGGCTTGGACGACGTCGCCCGTGCCCGGCTCGCCCTTGGTGCGAATCATCGTGGCGCCCTCGGCAACACGGCGCAACGCCTCGCCCAGATCGCGGGCGCCGCAGACAAACGGCACGTCAAACTGGGCCTTGTCGATGTGATAGACGTCATCGGCAGGGGAAAGAACCTCGGACTCGTCGATGTAATCGATCTCGATGGCCTGCAGGACCTGCGCCTCGACAATGTGCCCGATGCGGCACTTGGCCATAACGGGGATGGAGACGGCCTCTTGGATGCCCTTGATCATCTTGGGGTCGCTCATGCGCGAGACGCCGCCTGCGGCACGGATGTCGGCCGGGATGCGCTCGAGAGCCATGACGGCGCAGGCGCCTGCCTCCTCGGCGATGCGTGCCTGCTCGGGAGTGGTGACGTCCATGATGACGCCGCCCTTGAGCATCTGCGCGAGCTCGCGGTTGAGTTTGACGCGATCGGCCTTGCTGGTCTGTTCTACCATGGTTGCTCCCTTGGTTGGCATGTGCATTGTTTGACGGAACATCCTATCGGGGAGCTGGGTATGGCGAAATACTCAGTTTTCGAGAAAATTACAAGGTCAGACTAATACCAGATTGAACAGCGCGATAAGGTCAGGTGGCAAACACATGCTTGACTACAATTTGGAAAAACGCGGCGAAGCATCGCTCTATGAGTATGTTTACCAGCAAATTCGAGATGATATCGTAGCTGGACGCATTGCGGCGGGGGAACATCTTCCGTCTAAGCGCGCCTTTGCCAGTCATCTGGGAATCAGTGTCATTACCATCGAGAATGCATATAACCAGTTACTTGCCGAGGGCTATATTTGCTCAATGCCGCGTCGGGGCTACTACGCTTGCGAGCTTCCGGATGCACCGGTTTTGCCTTCGGCTGCGGAGGGCATCGACCGAGATGCCGTCTCCGCGGGCCCCAGCGCACATGATATCAACGGACAGGTCGAGCGATTTGATGCGCTTTCTCCTTCCGCTTTGGAGGCGGCGCGGCTTTGGCAAAGCGCGCTGCGGGCGACGCTGGCATCCGAAGACGAACGCGAAATCTTTTCGACTGCGCCGGCACAGGGCACCGCTCGGCTACGACGCGCAATTGCTCACCACCTGCGCGGGACAAGGGGTATGAATGTCGACCCCGACAACATCGTTATCGGTGCGGGCGCCCAGCTGCTCGATACCATGTTGGTTCAGTTGCTTGGAGCCGACAAGGTGTATGCCGTTGAGGATCCGGGCTATTTGCGCCTGACGCGCATCTATCAGGCCATGGGCTGCAAAGTTCGACATATCCCGTTGGATGATGAGGGCGTGGTCTTGAGCACTCTGCAGAAAAGCGGGACCGATGTCCTTCATCTGATGCCGTCCCATCAGTATCCGACCGGCCTTGTGACGAGCATTGCGCGTCGCTACGCGCTGCTCAGCTGGGCCACCGAGCGACCGGGTCGGTATCTCATCGAAGATGACTTTGATTGTGAGTTTCGCCTTGCCGGCAAACCGATTCCCGCGCTCGCGTCGATCGATGCCGCCCAGTCGGTTATCTACACCAACACGTTTTCGAAGAGCCTGTCATCGGCGTTGCGTCTAGCGTACATGGTGCTGCCCGACGAGCTAATGGAGCGGTTTAGGCGCAACCTTGGTTTTTACGCCTCGTCGGTGAGTTCTGTTGACCAGGTCGCTTTGGCTCGTTTGCTGGAATCGGGTGATTACGAGCGACATGTGAACCGCGTGCGCGTTCGTGCTCGCGAGGCGCGTGATGGCCTGGCGGCGCTTGTGCGGAAAGCGTTTCCGGCAGGGGAGGTTTCGATCGAGCATGCGGACGCGGGCCTTTACTGCACTGTTGTTGCGGAGCGCGGAACGGGTGGAAGCTCTTTTGCGCGGGCTCTCACGCGCTCGGGTATTCCGTTTATCGATATCAGTGACTGTTATTGGTGTGCCGATGGTGCATTTGTCCCTGAAAACTCAAGTCAAATTCTTGTTCAGTATGACGATCTGAATCCAAAAGTGCTAACTACCTTGGAATTGCAGCTAATGGGGGGCGCTCTGCAATCTAAGTGAGTAGACTTTTGGCATTTTGGCGACCAAGCCGTTTTACCACAAGCTACCTACCTGCGACTTTATAAAGCAATTTGGCTGGTCTGCACGGCAAGTTCGAAAAAGTCTACTCACTTGCCGCGCAAAGCTTCTGCATTAGAAAAAAATGGGGTTTTCAACAGTGCTTCGTCCAGCTCTCGGCAAGCTTTTGGTCAGTTGGGGAGGGCTGTTGAAAACTTAGCAGTCCGTTCGGTGCCATTTTTGTTGCGTTCGCGCCAATGCGAGACCGATTGGGTTGAAATCCGTGTTTTCCTGTGCCTATGAAGGATCTACTTTGTGACATATCGGCTTTTAGGTACTGGCGTTTGCCTCCTCAAGTCCGCGCTTTGTGTCCGCCGTTTCCACGACCGGAAGAAGACCGGCAGCGATATGATCTCGCCCGCAACCCGACGGCTGCAGTCGCGCTCGGTTTTCCGTTGTATACATTGGTTCGGACGAGAAACAAACGGACTTGTCCTGCCAGCATTAGGCAGCGGCTGTTTCTTGGTGAGCTTCCCAGGGAATCCGTGCTGGAAACGGAGTATGGGGCTTTGATTACGTCTCCTCTACTGACGGCATTCATCATGTTGCGGCATCTGACGGATCTTCAGCTTCTTTTGGTATTGGCGGAGATGTGTGGCTTGTTTGCGGTGTGTGCCCTGCCGGCGGCACTTGAGGCGGAGCTTTCGCGTGCAATTGATTCGGGCGCGATTTCGACAACGTTCGGTTGGGTGCGCTGCCCGTCCGAGGACGGCACCGCCTCAAATTTATGGCGTCGAGACGCTTTGGTTTTGGGTGGAGATCTTGACCGTTTTTGTTCAGATGTTTGTGGGATGCGTTACGGCAATAGATTTATAGCGGTATCGCAACTCGTTCCATTGGGCGCCGCGTCGCCTTTTGAGGTCGAGGCGTATTTGCTACTTGCACTGCCGCGATCCCTGGGAGGCGAAGGTTTTTGCGGCATAGAGCTCAATGTTGAAGTGATGCTAAGCACAAGTGCTCGAGCGATTGTGGGAAAGTCCCGTGTATATATCGACCTACTTCTTTCTTCGCCGGACGGCAGGCGACAAGTGGCCATTGAATGTCAGGGAAAGGCCTCGCACGGACGCGCAGGGGATGGCTTGCGTGATGCAGACCGCATGACGGCGCTTCAGGCTATGGGCTACGACGTGCTTCTCCTGACACACAGACAGATATCCGATGAGGATAGATTCCGCGCGATCGTTAAGGCCGTATGCAGGATGCTCGATGCTGAATATCGTGATAAAAGCTCAGATGAGCAAAGGGCTGAGACATTACTCCGGTCTGAACTGTTCGTTGACTGGACAAAATTGGGAGTAATTGACGGAAAGATGCCCGTTAGACACAAAACAGCTCGATCGTGGACGGCTGCGGTTCTAAGTGAGTAGGCTTTTGGCACTTTGGCGACCAGGCCGTTTTGAAACAAGTCATTTACCTGTGACTTTATAAAGCAATACGGATGGTCTGCTCGGCAAGTTTCGAAAAGTCTACTCACTTAGTTTTTGACGAGAGACCGATGCCGAAGATAGCTCTATTTCAGGGCGTTTACGAGTTCTCGAGACACGAAAAAAGGCCCGAACCATGCAGTCCGGGCCTTATGAAGCTAGAGATTATCTCTCAGGCTGCTGGCTTAGCCAAAGTAGCGCTTGAGCAGGCCGGCGAAAGCCTTGCCGTGGCGAGCCTCGTCGCGAGCCATCTCGTGCACGGTGTCGT
>CAJLRE010000034.1 GCA_905208975.1 uncultured Collinsella sp.
TCGCCGAGGAGCGTTCGGACAGCCGCCCGTACCTGGGCCACGTCCCCTACTTTGCGCCTAAGCTCGTTTCCGATCCCGAGCACCGCGAACAGTAATCCAAGATGCACCAAGCGCTGCGTAACTCGCGGCGCTTACTGTTTTGGTGCAAAGTAACCTGACCCCCGTGCACCAACGCCGGGATTGTCGACGCTTCGGCCGCGGCGCGATATGAGGCGCGAAACCTCGCCCAATAACAGGCCAATCACTACGCCCGCGAGAATCGGCAACTTTGCCATCTCGGCAGGTGAGCTGTTGAGCGGCACAATCGTAGCAACAATCGAAAGCACGAGCTCCACCACGGGAATCGCAAGCGCCACCGCGAGCACCTTGCCCTCGAAAGGCGCACGGAACACACGCGAGCGATTATCGTGCTTGCGCAGACGCCAAAACGCTGGGAACATGGGAATATAGCTCATGAGCAGAAAGACGACGTTCATCGAGAAGAAGACCCAAAAGACGTCGGAACCCTCACCCAGCGGAATCTGGAGCAGCAGCACCAGACTGGCAAAACAGCCGTTAATGAGCGCCGAGCCGTTGGGCATGCCGGTCTTTTTGGACACCAGCGCAAAGGGGCGCGGCATGTTGCCGTGACGTGCGGCATAGCTCGCTACGTTGTTGACGCCAAAGCTCCAGCAGATCATATTGGCGAACAGCGTCACCAAAAAGGCCACGCCCACGACCATCGTCAGCGGGTGGGTGCGCCCCACCATAGCGGCGACTGCGTCCACAATGCCCGAATCGAGTGAAAGCTGCTCGGTGGGAACCGCGGCTCCAATGCCAATGCCACAGATGATGTAGATCGCCGCAATGGCCACGCCACCGGCAATAACCGCCTTGGGGATATCACGCGACGGGTTCTTCATCGTGCTGGCAAAGGTCGCGACCACTTCGAAGCCCATAAAGTTGAACAGGATAATCGATAGGTACGTCAACGAATTGGTGTCGCCCAGATCTGGAATGAAGGTCTTAAACGACATGTCGTTGGCAAAGCCGTTATTGCAGGCAAACCAAATGCCGACGATTCCCACCGCAGCGGTAATGAGCACCTTGATGACGGCGCCGCCGTCCATAACCCAATCGGCCTCCGCCACCGGCTGCATTGCCATGACCGTGACGCCCCACACAAAGGCAATCTCGATGGCAATTCGGATCCCGAGTGAAAACTCGATACCCCACACCGCATTAATGACACTGGGGAACATGCAGGCGATACTTGCCACCCACAGCGGAAAGTTAACCCAGTAGCACCAAGAGCAACGGGCGCCCCAACGGTCGCCCAGGCCCAAGCGAACCCAATCGTACAGGCCGCCCTCGGAATCAAACGCCGTACCCAGCTCGGCCACCACCAGACCATAGGGAAGCAAAAACGTAATGATAAGGAAAATCCACCAGAAGAACTGTACGTTACCCATGGCAGATGCCGGAGCCGCCGCCTCGATGGTAAACACGACGCAGATAACCGAAAGGATGACCTCGATCAGGGAGAACTTTTTACCTGCCATGGCGCGCGCCCCCTACAGCAAAAAGGATGGCATCTGTACCGAAGGCGCAGCCCAAGGTAGGGTTGCAGGCCGCGTCACCGGTGCAGGTGCCATCCCAGAGAGAGGAGAGGATGCATTTGTTGGACCAACGCTCGCGGAACAGGCGCGTGTAGATAACGATACGCTGGTACATAGATACTCCGATCAAAACGGCCGCGTTCACGACCGATAACTTTCGGCAATTGAAGACGCGTCTGACCTGGGAAATTCAAGCGAACAATTGGCCTAACCCGCAAAAAATCCCAGGCCAGACGCGTACTCAATCAAAGAAAAGGGCACTCCGAAGTGGAGGCAACGGAGTGCCCAAAGAAAAACCCAACCGACCAAGACATCGAATAAACCGACCATCAATGCCCCGAGATGGTCCGATTCACCGACCGTCCGATTGATCGGCTGGGTTCCCGAAGCATCACGGCTCGGAAAGTCAGACGTTTACTCGGCGTGCTCAGGTGCGCCAGATTGGCGCGAACGAGGAGCGTAGCGTACTGACGCTACGTAAGCGACGAGTGAACGCCAAGGTGGCGTGCCTGAGTTACGCCGAGGGCTCCTGCTGGGTAATGCAGTGGATGTTGCCGCCACCGAAGACGACCTGCTCGGACTGGACGCCGACGCACTTGTAGACGCCCTCGCCCCAGACCTCGTCGTAGATCTTCTGGAGCGTGTCGACGGCCAGCTGGTCGTTCTCGTCGCCGTACTGCGGGACGATAACGCCGTGGTTGGTGACCAGGTAGTTCATGTAAGAGGCGATCAGCGGCTCGTCGGGGACGCGCGGCTCGGCGTTCTCGTCGGCGTCGATGGTGTCGCAGGAAGCCTGGTCCATGAACAGCGGGTTCACGGGCATGCAGAGCTTGTAGACCTTCATCTTGCGGCCCTTAGCGTCAACGGCGTTGGAGAGGGTCTCGTAGGCAGCGTGGCACTGCTCGTAGAACGGATACTCGGGATCGTCGGTCCAGATGCAGGCCATGACGCCCGGAGCGATGAACGTGGCGACGTCATCGATGTGGCCGTTGGTCTCCTCGGGGTCGATGCCCTCCTTGACCCAGATGACCTTCTCGACACCCAGGTAATCCTTGAGGTGCTCGTCCATATAGGCGCGAAGCTCCTCGCTCCAGGGCTCAAACTTCTTGTGGAACTTGGGCCAGATGGACTCGGGATCCTCTTCCTCCTCCAGAACCGCAGAGCAGGTGCGGCCCGGGGAAAGCAGGCACTGGTCGGTCACGACAAGGGTGCCCTCGCCGTCGACGGTGATGGAGCCGCCCTCGAGGATCATGTCATCGGGACGATAGCGACGGCAGCCGGAGAGCTCAGCCATCTTAAGGGCGATCTGCTCGTCCTTGTCCCACGGGAAATAGAGGCCATCCACAAGGCCACCGTAAGCGTTGAAGTGCCAGTGGTTGGCGCGCTTCTCGCCCTTGCCGTTGATGACGTAGGTGGCGGCGGTGTCGCGGAACCAGGCGTCGTCGGTGGTCATCTCGATGACGGTGACGTTCTCGTCCTCCTCGAAGACGGCCTTGCAGTTGGCATAGTCGACCTGGTTGGCGCACATGGTAACCGGGGTGAACTCGGCGATGGCGCGGGCGATGGCGGCATACTGCTTCTGAGCCGGCTTGGCGCCGTGGGCCCAGGTGTCGGTGCGGTGGGGCCAACCCATCCACACGCGATCCTGCGGGGCGAACTCAGCGGGCATAAAGAAGCCGTCGGCCTTGGGGGTGGACTCGGACTCGGTGATCGTACGCATAAGATTTCCTCCAAATCGAACGATCGCTTGCCGCGGGCGGGTTGCCCGCAGCCTAAAACCAAGAGATGGTAGGCGCCCGTTCCTCGGCAAAGGTCGGGGCGCCCGACGCCGGTTTTCACGGAATCGCACCGGCAAGCGACGACGTAACCAAGTGCGCGGAGACAAAACGCACGAAGGATACGGAAGAGAGATTGGGGTGGGCGGTGGTTACCGGAGCTATCGCTCACACCCACCCCGGGGAATGGTTAGCAAACCTGTCGCTTGGGCACGTCTCCGAAGAGGCTAGAGTGCCCGGAGTCGGGAGCGACAAGCCCGACGAAGCGCACGTTGGTACGCGAGGAGGGTTGGAGCCCCAGAACCGGGTGCTCTAGTTCTCCTCGGCCTCGGCGGCCTCCTCAGCGAGACGCTGAGCTGCCAGCTCGGGAGTGAGGCCCTTGTACTCGGTCTCGCGGCCCTTGGCGCTGACGACGCGGACAACCTCGCCGATGAGCAGAAGCACGATGAAGATAACGATCATCGGGAGCTTGTCGCCAATTTCAGCGGCAGAGAGCGGCACCAGCGTTGCAACGATGGCCAGGATCAGCTCGATGCAAGGGATGGCCAGCATGACCTTCATCATGGCGCCCTTAAACGGGAACGTGAAGATACGCTCGCGGTTGGGGTCGTTCTTGCGAAGGTTGAGGAACGCCGGGAACATCGGGATGTAGGTCAGCAGCAGGAAGACGACGGAGGTGCCGAAGAGCATCCAGAAGACACCGTTGGAGATGGCGTCGATGGGTACGAGCTGCAGGCACAGCACCAGGGAGGCAACGATGGCGTTGACCAGGTTGGCGCCGTTGGGCATGTCGTCATCCGAGATCATCGAGGCGAAGACCTTGGGCATGTTGCCGTGCTCGGCAGCGTAGCGGGCGACGGAGTTGACGCCGAAGGACCAGGCGGCCATGTTGGCGAACAGGGTGATCAGGAAGGCGATGCAGATGACCTTGAAGATCATGGAGTCGCCCACCATGGTCTGGACTGCGACGATCATGCCGTAGTCGGGGTCGATGGAATCGGCCGGCACCGCAGCGCCGATGCCAAAGCCAGCGAACAGGTAGATCACGGCGATGGACAGGCCACCGACGATGATAGCCTTGGGGATATCGCGAGCGGGATCGGCCATGTCGTCGGTCATGGTGCAGATGACCTCGAAGCCCATGAAGTTAAAGATGATGATCGACAGGTAGCCGAGAGCGTTGGTGTTGGTGAGCTCGGGCAGGAAGGTGGCAGCGGACATGTCGTTCGCAAAACCGTTCTCCATGGCATACCAAATGCCCAGAGCGCCAACGATAACGGCGACGGCAACCTTGATGATGGCGCCACCGTTCAGAACCCACTCGGAGTCGGCCGCCTTGGAGCGGCCCATGAGGTAGACGATCCACACAAAGGCAAGATCGATACCCATCTTGGCGATCAAGTTGAACTCGACGCCAAAGACCATGCCCAAAATGTCGGGGAACATGGTAGCCAGCGAGGCGATCCACAGCGGGTAGTTAACCCAGTAGTAGTACGAAATGCGAGCGCCCCACTTGTCGCCCAGACCATCGCGTACCCAGTCGTAAATGCCGCCCTCGCCGTCATAGGTGGTACCGAGCTCGGCAACAACCATGCCGTAGGGAAGCAGGAAGGTCAGGATCAGGAAGATCCACCAGAAGAACTGCTGGTTGCCAATGGCAGCAGCAGGAGCGGCGGCCTCGCAAACGAAGACGACGCAGATGATGGTCGAAATGACCGTCAAGAAGGAAAGCTTTTTCTTTCCGTCGCTCATGATGAGCTCCTTCGCTCAGTCTTGGACAGATCCGAGGCCCTAAGGTATTAAGGCAATTGCTTGGGCCTCGGTGAGCGGGCGACAGGAGACGAGCATCCGCCGCCCGCAAACGTGCTTTTAGAAGCCTTGAGGCTTAGAGCTGCTCGAGAGCCTCGAGAGCGGCGTGGAGCTCAGCCTTGGCGGAGTACTCGACACCCTCGTCGTTGAGCGGGGTGCGCTTGCCCAGGGCGGCAAGGAGAGCACGGATGGAGTGCTTGCGGTTCTCGGCCTCGACCCAGCACAGGGAGCGCTCGGGATCGTCCATGACCTCGTCGACGACCTCCTCGTTGCGGGTGGCCGGCAGGCAGTGCATGAACTTGGAGTTGGGGCCGGCGAAGTTCATCATGTCCATGGTGACCTGATACTTGGGATAGAACACGTCCATGTAGTTCTCGCCCGAGACCTCCTCGTCGTACAGGCCATACCACACGTCGGTGTAGATGAAGTCGGCGCCCTTGATGCACTCGATGTCGTCGGAGATGACGACCGAGCCGCCGGAGACCTTGCAATTCTCCTCGGCGATGGCCATCATCTGCTTGCCGAACTCGGCGCGCTCCTCGACGGTGCCAACGTGCAGGCCGCCGTCGGGGATCTGGTGGCCCTTAGGTCCAAACTGGACAAACTTCATGCCGACCTTGGAAGCGATGAACATGAGGGAGACGCAGACCTGGGTGGCGTCGCCGATGAAGGCCAGGGTGCAGTCCTCGATCTTCTTGCCCTCGGGGAGGTTCTCGAGCATGGTCATGAGGTCGCCCATCTCCTGCGTGGGATGGTTGAACTCGGACATGCCGTTGATGACGGGCACAGCGGAGCCCTCGGCGAGGCCGACGACGTCCTTGTGACGGTCAACGCGAGCCATCATGATGTCGAGCAGGTCGCCCATGACGCGAGCGGTGTCGCCCAGGGACTCGTGACCGCCGAGCTGGATGGTGCCAGGGCCATAGAACTGAGCATGGCCGCCGAGGTCGGTCATAGCGGTCTCGAAGGAAAGACGAGTGCGGGTGGAGACCTGCTGGAAGATCATGCCAAGGCTCTTGTTGCGGAGCAGGTGCGGATAATAACCGTCAACCTTGATGGCCTTCTTCATTGCCAGGCCAAGATCCTCGATAGCCAGGATCTGCTCTTTGGTGAAGTCGTTGGTGTCGATGAAATCCTTAGGCAGTGCCATGTCGATTTCCTTTCCGCCGGTCTTGCCGACTATTACTATGAGGCGCTCGAACATCACGCCTCGTGTTGACAAGACCATCATTCACCCGTATGCAATTTTTACCTAGTTTATTCGGGATTAAAGACCGTTCACGGAGTTACACCCCCTCTAAACCAATATAAACCCGCAGGTCAAGAGTTTACAGGGGGTTTACCATCTAGAACCACGAACGGTATACGGCTATGCTGTATCTCGGCGCCTAATCCACAATGAAACGAAGGGTTGAGACGTCTATATCCCACAAGGTATACAGAACTCGGCCATAGAATAAATGAGATGGGACGGTGACAGATGAACACCCTGATGTTCTTCTATACCCTAGCGATACTCGTGATCTGTATTGTGACGGCGGTGCTCTCGCTTGCCGCCTATGCCTCGTCCCGTCGACGCTTCTTTATCTATGGCAGCGGCGTATTTATCTGCTATGCCATCGAGATGACCGAGATTTTCTTTTTTGAATACACGCTGCAAAACCAGAGTTTTCCAGCCAGCGACTATTACTCAATTACCATGCCTGTGTTGCGGACCTTTGTGGCGACCGCTTCGCAGGCTTTTATTTGGCTCATTGCCATGGATTTGCTCGACAAGCATTCAAAAAAGCAGTTTGTCATTCCCGTCGCAACGTTCTTGCTGAGCGAGCTGCTGATTATCGTCGCTGTCCCCTACGGCCCCATTCATCAATGGCTCTACTACACGATGCGTCAGGTATTCCTTGTTTTCGTGGGGCTATATATCTTTTGGACGGCACGCAAGAGCACACAAGTCGAGCTGAAGGCACGTGTCAACAACCAACAAAAGCACCTGATTATCGGCGCTATTCTGGTCGGTTGCATCGTTGCCGAGGATTTCTACAACATTCTGGTGGTCCCCATGAGCTTGGCGCCCTCCTGGCTGCAGCTGTACCTATCCGAGCGCAACTTTAGCGAGAACATCTTTGCGTGTTACTTTGCGATCCTGCTCATTATCTACGCCTATCACGTGCTTTCGATTCGCATGCAGGAGGCGCCCGAGGAAAAGAACGTCAGCGATCTTGATCGACACATCGAAGAGCAGATGCCCTTCTATCGCAACGCCTACAAGCTCTCCAACCGTGAGACCGAAGTTATGCGTCTGGTCGTACTGGGCAAATCGAACCAAGAGATCGCTGACGAGCTCTTCCTTGCCGTGGGCACCGTCAAGACCCACATCCACAACATCCTGGTCAAAACCGAGCAGCAAAACCGTACGACCCTGATCCTCCACTTTTGGAAACGATAACCTACCAAAAAGGGACAGGTTTATTTTGGCAGGTTTTATCTGGGCAAATGCCAAAACCGCCGCGAGGGAGCTACTTTCCCTCGCGGCGGTTTTCTAGCAGTAAAACCAAGTGAGTAGGCTTTTGGCGGGATGCCGAGCACGCCCCAAAACACCACCGCCCTGACCTGCGGTTTTATTGAGCACTTGCCGCGATGTGCTCGGCAGATCCAAAAAAGTCTACTCACTTAGTTTTGAGATGCATCAGGCGGGCAAAAAACCGCCGCGAAGGGGGCCCGGCTCCCTTCGCGGCGTTTGTTCGCTGTGGTTATGCGGCGGTTTTGCCCGCTCGCTACTCGCTGTAGCGGGTGGCGATGGCTGCTCGCACCATGCCGGTACTCATGAGGTACGTTACCAGGAAGTAGCCGCCGTAGGCTGCCAAGAAAATCGCACAGGTAAGGCCCACCGTGCCGCCGATGCTCATGTTGCCAAACGTGCTCACCAGCTCGATGATCACCTTGAGCGCCACAAAGGAGTGCGCCAGACCCACTGCCAGCGGGAACAGGAAGAACACCGCTTGCTGCGCCATCACCGAATGGCGAATCTGGCGGTCGTCACAGCCGATCTGCGCCAGCACGCGATAGCTGCGGCTTCCGTCGGCCACATTGGAGAGCTGCTGGATCGACAGAATTGCCGCACATGCAACGACCAGTACAAAGCCAATATAGATGGCTAGATAGCTAATCATGCCGTTCATCTGCGCCGCCTGCGTATAGATCTCGGAGCGTGTCATGAAGATTCCCCACGACCCCGGCTCCTTGCCGTCAACGAGCAGATTGTCGAGCATGGTGTATTTAATGCTCTCGTCTGCCTTGGTCACATCCATCCCCTGCTTGTAGTTAACGAGCAGATTACTGGAATACGGCTGCAGGTTAAGCTGGGACAGCAGCTCGTCGGCTACGACCACGGTACCGGGATTGCTGCCGAGTGCCGAGTTGGCGATGGCAGCCGTGTCCTCGTCCGACTTATCGGCTGCGGGCTTGAGCTCATGTCCGCCCAAGGTGAGGGTATGGCCCCCAGCCATGTACTTGGTGTACAGGTCGCCCAACTCGCCGCCCATATCGCACGTAAGCAAGTACTGGTCGCGGCCAATGTTCACCGGCTCCTCGCCCATCATCTGGCGCAGTTTGTTGTACTGGCTCGCCGGCGTCACAAACAGGCCCATATCATCGGCATTGCTGCCCTCGAGCGCCTTCGGAAGCTTTTCGCCCATGGTCTTGCACATCTCGCCTGCCACCACCGAGGGGCCCGAGCCGCCAAGCGGGTAACTCAGATACGAATCGATCTGCACATGCTCACCGGCAACATCGGCGATATTGACCTTCTTGCCGGTCTCGTCGTTGCTGTCCGCCGACTTGCACTCGCCATGCCATGCAGCGTACAAATCGACCGTTGCGTCTGCCAGCACCATGCGATCGGCCTCGGAAGGATTGACATACTCCTTGTAGTAGTCGAGCCTATCGGACGCGTAATAGATATACGTCTGCGACATATCCGCCGGCGTATAGCGCTCCAGGTTTTCGTTCATCACGTTGGCAATCGACATACCGCACGTCACCGAGGTGATGGCCAAAAACAGGAGCATCGCGATGACGCCCATCGAAAAGCACACCGTGTTGACCTTGGCCGCAAGCTGGCGCACGGTAAACATGTTGAGGCCGCGCCAATACACGCCGCGCAGGCTCTGCAGCAGCTTGATGAGCATGCCCGAGAGTCCCCAGAACAGGGCAAAGGTGCCCACGGTAACCATAGCGGTCGTAATACCAAACTGGTTCATGGCCTCTTGCAGCTTGCTGTCCGTCGCGGTTAGCGGGAACCCATCACGTAGCAGACGGTAATAGGCCACGCCCACAAGCACCACGCCCACGGCAAAGATGGCAATCGCGATCCAGGGGTTGCGTGTCTTGATGCTCTCGTTGCGACGCTCGGCACCCATAAGCTCGATGAGCCTGGTGCGGCGCACGGCGCGAAGGTTCAGCAGCAGCGTGAGCACAAACATCACGAGCATGCAGGCAAGGGTCAGGTTGAACGCATGCACCGAGAAAAAGAAGTGGAAATTAGCGATCTGTGTCTTAAAGAGCGAGGCCGTAAAGAATGTCATGAGCTGGGAGAGTCCCACACCCAGCACAATGCCGGCGACAAAGGCCACCACCGAGACAATCACCGTCTCGAGCGCCATGATCGTGGCGACGCGCCCGCGCCCCATGCCGAGCACCTGGTACAGGCCAAACTCCTTTTTGCGGCGTTTCATGATGAAGTTATTGGCGTACACCATCAAAAAGGCCATGACACCGGCCAAAAAGTACGTCAGGTCGCCGAGCATACTGCCCATAACCTGCGCCAAGCCCTCTTCATCAATTCCGGCGATGTCGACCTGCATCGAGATGGTATTGAAGGCATAGAAGACCGTGACACCCAGGGTGAGCGTCAGCAAGTAGACAAGGTAATCGCGGCCGGCGCGGCGGACGTTACCCCAAGCGAGTTTACAGAGCATCGGAGCCCTCACCGCCCATCATGGCAACGACCTCCATAATGCGGTCGAAGAACTCTCGGCGGTCGGTGTCGCCGCGGCGCAGCTCGGTGAAGATCTTGCCGTCACGAATAAACAGCACACGGCTCGTGTAGCTGGCAGCAAAGCTGTCGTGCGTGACCATGAGCACCGTGGCGCGCAGGCGGCGGTTAAGGGCCTCCAGGCTCTCGAGCAGCAGGCGAGCGCTCTTGGAATCGAGGGCGCCGGTGGGCTCGTCGGCCATGATCATGGTGGGGTCGGTGACGAGCGCGCGAGCCGCGGCAACGCGCTGCTGCTGGCCGCCCGACATTTGGTAGGGATACTTGTCGAGCACCTGACTGATGGACAGGCGCGCGGCCACATCCTGCACGCGAGTCGAGATCTCTGCCGAGTTTGTGCGGGCGATGGTGAGCGGCAGGGCGATGTTCTCGCGCGCCGTGAGCGTATCGAGCAAGTTGGAGTCCTGGAAGATAAAGCCGAGCTCCTCGCGGCGGAACTGCGAGAGCTTGGCCTGCTTCATGCGCGTCACGTCCTGGCCGTTGATGCGGATGGTGCCGCTCGTGGCGCCATCGATGGTCGAGACGCAGTTGAGCAACGTCGACTTGCCCGAGCCCGAGGCGCCCATGATGCCGACGAATTCGCCGCGGTTGACGGTAAAGTTGACGTCGTTGAGCGCGCGGGTCACGTTGCCCAGCGCTCCATATACCTTTTCGAGATGCGCGACCTCCAGTACCGGGGTCGCCATGTGCGTGGTTTGCATACCGAGTCCTTTCTTGCGATTAGTCTACGGCATCTATAGTCGCAAGAAGCCGAGTCGGCTACCATCGATATGGCTTACGCTTGCCTTACCGTTGTGTAAGGTACGGGTAGCTACCCTGTCACGTGTTGATGTTGAGAGAGGACTCCTGTTGAAGACTGTTCATGTTGCCGCTGGGATCATTCGCAAGGAAGGATCTGACGAGCTGCTTGCCGTGCAGCGCGGCTATGGCGACATGCAGGGACTTTGGGAGTTCCCCGGCGGCAAGCTCATGCGCGGCGAGACGCCCGAGGACGCCGTACGCCGCGAGCTTATGGAAGAGCTACAGGTAAAGGTCACCAACCTACGTGATTTCTACACCGTTGAGTATGACTACCCCGATTTTCATCTCTCAATGGAGTGTTACTACTGCTCGTTGGCAAAAGAGTCCAACGAACCCCAAAAGCATGACCGTCAGCTCGATATCCGCTGGATTCCGCGCACGTCTCTTGCCACCGTTGAGTGGATGCCCGCCGACAAGGGACTCATCGATGCGCTGATTGAGCTGAAGGAAGACCGGCTTGATGCTAACGGCGCTGTCAACGATGCCGAGGCCACCACGGCCGACGAGCCTGCTACCAAGCCCAAGCGCAAACCCAAGCGCCGCAGCAAAAAGCGTCCCAAGCCCGGCCTGCTCGACGGTATCGACACCTCGGACCTTTCCGCCGACGAACGCGAGCTCGTGCGTCGTCGCGCCGCCATCAAAAAGTCCATGAAAGGCAACAAGCGCGCCAACACCAAGCCCGAGCTGCTCGTACGTCAGCGCCTACGGGCCGCGGGCCTTACGGGCTATCGTTTGGAATGGAAGGTACCCGGCAAGCCCGACATCGCCTTCCCCGGCCGCAAGATCGCCATCTTCGTCAACGGTTGCTTTTGGCATCGCTGCCCTAAGTGCAATCCGAGCCAGCCAAAACGCAATGTAGAGTTTTGGGAGGCAAAGTTCCGTCGCAACGTCGAGCGCGACTGCGCTGCCGTGGCAGCACTCACTCAAATGGGCTGGACACCCATAACCATCTGGGAATGCGAGCTCAAAAAAGACCGCATCGACGCCACCATGGAAAAGGTCATCGAGCAGGTGCGGGCCGCAGAGCCGCAACGCTAACAGCGAGCATTCACACGCTCCGCACGTCCGCGCCACATCCACGTCACAAACCTTAGAAAGCCCTTAAGCTCAAAACCTTTCAAGAGTGTCACTCGATAGCTCTGACCTGCGGTTTCATCGTAATGCCAAACCTCATTAAGCCTTTCTTTAGCGCTTCTTTGCGACGGCCGCGGCATAATACAGCCAACGCACGGGACCTAGCAGCACACCCCGTGCGCAACCTTTTGGTGGACATCGAGGAGGCCGCATAAGCATGCATTCTTCCAATGACGCAGCGCAGCAGTCATCCCTAAAACATGCAGACCTTTTCTCCTTCCCCCCGACACAGAGAAACGGCCTCCTCGACTCCCCAACCACAAAAGCCAAACGCTCAACCGACCAGAGCAACAACTTGCGAGCATCCTTCGAAAAGCTCCAAGCATCCCTAGACAAGGCGTTCCCCGAACAGGCAAGAGCAATCTAAGCCCATCGCGCTTTATACTGATGCCATGCGAAACATGGATCACATAGAATTGCACCGCGGAGGACGCGAGGAAGCGTTTCCCGAGACCGCCGAAGACTGGCCCTATATTGCCGAACGCGCAGAATTCGCTCGCTATCCGGGCAATTCCGTCCCCTGGCACTGGCATTCCGAAGTTGAGCTTTTCTACATGGAGCAGGGAGCGATTGACTATCGAACGCACGCGGCTCATGAGCACGTACGCTTTGAGGAAGGGTCCGCCGGCTTTATCAACGGCGGCGTTTTGCACAGTACGCTGCAATCACCCAATTCGGCGCCAGCCATTCAAATGCTGCATATCTTTCAGCCGTCGATGCTCGGCGATCCCGCGGGACGTCTCCAAAAGCGCTACATCAACCCATTGCTTCAATGTCGAGGCGTCGATGTGCTCAAATGGTCGCCGACCAATCCCGACGATATGCCCTTTATCGATTTGCTGAAGAGCTCCTTTAGCCACGACCTTCAACAGCCGCAGAACGAGATGGCGCTTCGAAATAGTTTGTCAGAGCTCTGGATTCAGATTAACGCCAAGACCGAACCGCTCTTTTCTTCCGACGGCGCCTCTTGGATGACCAGCCGCGACGTACAGTTCAAGGCAATCCTGGACTTTATCCGCGCAAACTATGCAGCCGCTATAGATGTGCCCCAGATGGCATCTGCAGCCGGCGTAAGCGAAAGAGAGTGTTACCGCATTATCGAAACTTGTGCAGGAACGACCCCGGCGGCATATCTACGCGCATACCGCATAAACCGTGCTTGCGAACTTTTGGCACACACCACGCGAACGGTACAGACAGTCGCGCGCCAATGCGGATTTATAACAGCAAGCCATCTTGGCCAGGTATTTAAAGAACAAATGGGGTGCACTCCTTCGAGCTATCGAGCAGCGAGGCAGAATCTCGATAGCACCAGGCAGAAATCCCGCTAGCCCTTCTTCTGTCACTGCATCAAACTTGCAGGCAAACAACAGAGAGGAGCAATCATATGAAGCACTTTGACCATATCGTATTTGACGTTGATGGGGCATTGGCAGATACAGAAGAAAGCGTTCTGTCATCGCTTGTCCAGATTGTCCAAGAAGAGACCAGCAAAACGCTTCCCCGACACGAGCTTGACTTTGCCCTCGGCATACCCGGCAAGGATGCCCTTGAGAAACTTGGGATCTACTCGCAGGCAACGTTGGATCGCTGGTGCCAAGTTGCCGCCAGCTTTAAAAGCACCATCAGCGTGTTTCCAGGTTTGCTTGAAGTCATCGCAACACTCGCCGATAGCGGCTGCAAACTTGGCATCGTCTCCTCACGTGCGCGCGACGAATACGCAAAAGAAATTGCACCCCTTGGTTTCGATAAGTATTTTGAGCACATCATCCTTGTCGAAGATACAACCGAACATAAACCCGCACCCGCACCCATGCTCGAATATCTCCGACGTGCGGGCGCGAATCCTGGCAACGTCGTCTACGTTGGCGACACCGTCTACGACGAACAATGCGCAACTTCAGCAGGGGTCAGTTTTGCCCGAGCAGCATGGGGATCACACCAAGATATCCCAAACGCCACCTACAACCTCAAAACCCCCAACGACCTACTAACCCTAACAACCAAATAACCCACGCGTCCCACCCTTTCAGCCCCAACACCACAAGGGCGATTGAGCAGGACGGTTTGGGCGGGTCCCCGTACTTAGTTTCCAAAATCATTCCGCAGCGCGAAGGCTTCTTATTATTTTCAGACCTAACGCCACAAGGGCGACGACCTCGAGTAGGTCAACCTGGGAGGGACGAGGGCTTAGTTCTCCAATCTTTCCGCAGGGGGCAAAAAGCCTCGCCGCACGAAGTGCGCAGCGAGGCTTTTTGCATGCCCGAGGACGATTGGGGAACTAAGCCCTCGTCCCTCCCCGGGATCTATTTTGAGTCGGAGTACCCTTGCTGTTACTCTGCTTTGCCCACAGAGTTGAGGTTGGTCATACGGATCTTAACCAGTTCGGTGATCTCACGCATGCCCTCCTTGGCCGGCTTCTTGGGATCGAAGCAGGCGGGGTTCTCGGCCATGTAGGCCATGAAGCCCTTGGTGTAGGCCTGACGCAGCTCGGTGGCGTAGTTGACCTTGCAGATACCGTTCTTCACAGCCTCGGCAACCTGCTCATCGGGCACACCAGAGGTGCCGTGCAGAACCAGCGGTACGTCGACGGCGTCGCGGATGGCCTTGACCACGGACTGCTCGATGTGAGGATCGCTCGTATACACGCCGTGGCTGGTGCCAACGCCAATGGCCAGCGAGGTGCATCCAGTGCGCTCGACGAACTCCTTGGCCTCGGCCGGATCGGTGTAGGGGCTCTCGCCCTCAACCGCGGGACCGTCGTCCTCCTTGCCGCCAACCTTACCGAGCTCAGCCTCGACGGGCACGCCCATGGCGCGGCCAGCATCGGCGACGGACTTGGTCAGAGCGATGTTGTCCTCGAAAGACTCGTGCGAACCGTCGATCATAACGGAGGTGTAGCCCGTGCGGAAAGCCTGCATGCAGCGGTCATAGCCATCGCCGTGATCGAGGTGCAGGGCGACGGGCACGGAAGCGCGCTCGGCAGCGGCCTTGACCATTCCGTAGAAGTAATCCAGGCCAGCGGTCTTGATGGTGCCCGGGGTGGTCTGCATGATGACGGGGGACTTGGTCTCCTCGGCAGCAGCCAGAACGGCCATAACGAACTCGAGGTTCTCGACGTTGAACGCGCCAACGGCGTAGTGGCCGGCCTGGGCGTCCTTGAGCATCTTTTCGGTGGTAACAAGTGCCATGAGCGTTTGCTCCTCTCCATCGCCCGCATCTGGACATCGGGCGTACGTGTCCGCAAGGCGTTTTACCTTGCGTTTTGCTGCGCCCATTGTATGAAAATCGCATCTGTCGCATGTACGAGATATCGCCGGCACGCAGGCCAAAACGCTCGTTTTTGAAAAGCAAACGGAAGGGATTCAGGCTAAATTCCCCTATCCGACATTACCGTTTTCAAGCGAATCATCTTTCTTTTATAGAAAAGATAAGTAATCGAAAGGCGTTTACTTGCTCAAAAAGAAAATGAACGAAAATAGACTCAACACAATTCCTGCAAATTTAGGTTGAGGATGGAGCAGCTATGGCCCACGCAACAACCCGAGCTTTCGCCGATGAGCGACGCGCCGCCATCATGGAGATGCTTGAACATAACGCCTCTGTGCAGGTGGCAGAAATCGCCCAGACCTTTGGCGTATCCTCCGTCACCGCCCGCGCCGACCTGGACGCGCTAGCCGAGTCCGGCAAGTTGCGCCGCACGCACGGCGGCGCCGTGTCGCTCCACAAACGCCTAACCGTCTCCACGCAGGATCGCCGCATCAACGTCAACGTTGCCGCCAAGCAAGCCATTGCCCAAAGCGCTATCAGGCTTGTTAACGACGGCGACACGGTGCTTGTCGACTCCGGCACCACGGCACTCGAGTTCGTTCGGCTCCTCGACCAGCGCGACGGCATCACCGTCATCACGGCCGACATTACCATTGCCGATTACATCGACGAGAGCATGCCCTCGGTCGATGTCGTCATGCTGGGCGGGGCGCTGCGCAAAGGCCATCGCTATCTGTACGGCCCACTTACCATGCAGGCGCTCCAAATGGTCCATGCCGACCTTGCCGTCATGTGCCCTGGCGCTTTTGTTCCCGGCTGCGGCTTTACGACCGACTTTCCGCAGATGGCCGAGACCAAAGCGGCTATGGTCGGTGCTGCTCGTCAAAGTGTCGCCCTCATGGACGCCAGTAAGGTCAACGGACGCGGCATGTACCGCTTTGCCGAGCTGACCGACGTCAACGCCATCGTGATGGACCGTGACCCCGATCACGCCGTCGCCACCTCAATCGCCGAGATCGTCGACAACGCACGTCCAGCCCTCATCATCGCCACCAGCTAAAAGAAAACCACCACAAAGGTGCCTGTCCCCTTTGTGGTGGTTTGAGCGTTAAAAGTGAACGTGTCGCTACTTGGAAAGCTCGTCGGCGAGGGCCTCGATCTGAGCGCGCGAGGCGTCGTTGAGCGAACCCAGGACGGTCACCTTGTTCTGCGCCAGGGTGATGTCCTTCATACCCTCGAGCTCCTTGGTCATAACCTTGGCAGCTGCAGGCGCCCAGGAACCGGCCTCGACAAGCGCCACGGTACGGTTCTGATAGGCATGCTCGGCGAGCGTGTGGATGAAGGTGCTCATGAACGGGAAGATCTCGCCCTGATAGGTGATGGAGGCGAGCACCAGGCGGTCGTAGCGGAACGCGTCCTCAACGGCCTCGGCCATGTCGTCGCGAGCCAAGTCAAAAACGGAGACCTTCTGGCCGCGAGCCTCGAGCGCTGCGGCGAGCTCCTCGACGGCGGCCTTCAGGTGGCCGTAGACGCTCGCGTAGGCAATCGTGATGCCCTCGTCCTCGGGCTGATAGCTCGACCAGGTGTTGTAGGTGTCGAGGTAATAGCCCAGGTTCTCGGTAAGAACGGGACCATGGAGCGGGCAGATGACCTGGATGTCCAAATCGGCGGCCTTCTTGAGCACGGCCTGTACAAACTTGCCGAACTTGCCCACGATGCCAAAGTAGTAACGGCGCGCCTCGCAGGCCCACCCTTCCGGATCCTCGATGTCGTTGGCGCCAAACTTGCCAAAGCCGTCGGCACTAAAGAGCACCTTGTCGGTGGCCTCGTAGGAGAACAGCACCTCGGGCCAGTGAACGTTGGGGGCGCCAACGAAGGTCAGGCTGTGGCCGCCCAGGTCGAGCACGTCGCCCTCTTTGACAACCATCTTGCGCTCGGGGTAGTCGGTGCCAAAGTAGTTGACCATCATGCGGAAGGCGCCCATGCTTGCCACAATCTGTGCCTGGGGATAGCGCTCCATAAAGGCGGCGATGCCGGCGGAGTGATCGGGCTCCATGTGATGGATGACCAGGTAGTCGGGCGTGCGGCCGTCGAGCACGGCCTCGAGGTTGCCGAGCCACTCGTCGACAAAACCGCCATCGACCGAATCGGCGACAGCGATCTTCTCGCCCAAGATAACGTAGCTGTTGTATGCCATACCGTTCTCGGACACATCGTACTGGCCCTCGAACAGGTCAATGTCGTGATCGTCAACGCCAATGTAGCGGATATCCTTGGTGATCTCCATCAGGCAAAGCCTCCTAGATAGACAAATGAACCCGTCTATCATAGCACTCACCTTTATAGCCACGGCTATCTGCCAGCATCCTTACCGATTGTTATTGAAGCGCAACGCCGAGCCGTTGACCTGCGAAAACTATGCGCGCGGAGCTGCCGTGGTATGCCGAACGATGAGCTGACCGGGAATGCGAATGGCGACGGGCCTGTCCGACGTCCCCGCCTTGGGAACCGCATGCTCGAATACCTCGCGTCCACGCTGATGCAAATCGAATCGGACAGTCGTGAGCTCGTTATGTGCGACAAAGTCGTCGAGCGAGTCATCAACGCCCACCACGCTCACGTCCTCGGGCACGCGCAAGCCGCTATCGCGCAGCGCGGCGATGGCGCCATTTGCCATTTGGTCGTTTGCCGCATAAATCGCCGTCATGGTGCGGTCGTGCTCAGCCAAGTACCGAGCGGCCTCGTAGCCGCTGTTGGCAGACCAGTCGCCCTCGAGTGGCGCCTGCGGCTTAATGTGCTTGCGCTCGAGTGCGTCCTGCCAGCCGGCGCGACGAAACTGTTCGTCAACCGAAAAGGACGGGCCACCAATATAGCGAATCTGCTCGTGTCCCAGTTCAAACAAATGATCCATGAGCAGCAGCGAGCAGCCGTAATGATCTGAGTCGACCGTGGTCACCCGCGGGTGCGCATACATGGTGACGATGACCGTACCAATACCCGGCAACGGGTCGAATGTCTCAAAATCGGGCGCCATACGACTCATGCCGATGATGATGCCGTCCACCGGCAATGCGGCCATACGACGCGTGGCCTCGGCAAGCGAAAACTCCTCGGTCTTGGACATCTCAACCAGCGTGATGGCGCAATTATGCTCACGAGCAGCACTGGCGATGCCGTCGATCATTGAGAGGTTGCCAAACTTGGTAACATCGTTGACGCATAGGCCAACCGAATGGTAACGACCGTCGCGCAGCGAGCGACCGGCATAACTCGGACGGAAGCCGAGCTCTTGCATAGCGGCCTGCACGCGCTGGCGCGTCTGCTCGTTAACGTTGGGCA
>CAJLRE010000035.1 GCA_905208975.1 uncultured Collinsella sp.
CCGCAGCCGGTGCGGATTTGCGAAGCAAATACGCGGACGTCCCGTTGCCCGCTCCTGCTTCAAAATGTTAGGTTCATGCCTGCTGCCCATACTTGCACCTGCGCACGGTACAATGGTTGGGTTACGACCAACGTGCCAATAACCAAAAAGGAGCCGCTATGATCGATCGCTATACCCGCCCGGAGATGGGACACATCTTCTCCCTCGAGAACAAGTACGCCATTTGGCAGGAGATCGAGGTCCTGGTCTGCGAGGCCCAGGCGGAGCTCGGCAAGATCGGCATTTCTAAAGACGAAGCCCAATGGATCCGCGACCACGCCAACTTTGAGAAGGCAAAGGTCGACGAGATCGAGGAAGTCACGCGCCACGACGTTATTGCCTTCCTGACCAACATGAAGGAGTACATCGACGCTGATGTTCCCGAGGGCGACCCCAAGCCCAGCCGCTGGGTTCACTATGGCATGACCAGCTCCGATCTGGGCGACACGGCCCTGTGCTACCAGCTCACCCAGGCCTGCGACCTGATCATCGAGGACGTCAAGAAACTCGGCGATATCTGCAAGCGTCGTGCCTTCGAGGAGCGCAACACGCTCTGCGCCGGCCGCACTCATGGCATCCATGCCGAGCCGATGACCTTCGGCATGAAGTTTGGCTCTTGGGCCTGGGAGCTCAAGCGCGATCTGGACCGTCTTGAGGATGCCCGCAAGAACGTTGCCTTTGGCGCTATCTCTGGTGCCGTCGGTACCTATAGCTCCATCGAGCCGTTTGTCGAGGAATATGTCTGCGAGCACCTGGGTCTGGTTCACGATCCGCTGTCCACGCAGGTCATCAGCCGCGATCACCATGCCTACCTTGCCGGCGTTCTCGCCACCACCGCGGCCACCTGCGAGCGCATCGCTACCGAGGTCCGCAATCTGCAGAAGACCGATACGCTCGAGGCCGAGGAGCCGTTCCGCAAGGGTCAAAAGGGCAGCTCCGCCATGCCGCACAAGCGCAACCCGATCACCATGGAGAAGGTATGTGGCCTGTCACGCATCGTGAAGTCCAATGCCCAGGTTGCCTTCGACAATGTCGCCCTGTGGCATGAGCGCGACATTTCACACTCTTCCGCCGAGCGTGTCGCCCAGGCCGATAGCTTCATCGCGCTTGACCATATGTTCCAGTGCCTCATTCGCGTTATCGACGGCCTGCAGCTGTATCCGGCCCGCATGATGGCCAATCTCAACAAGACCCGCGGCCTCATCTTCTCCTCCAAGGTCCTGCTTGCCCTCGTCGATACGGGTATCACCCGCGAGGATGCGTACGCCATTGTGCAGGAGAACGCCATGGCCACCTGGCACGAGGTGCAGGATTGTGTCTCTGGCCCCACCTTTAAGGAGCGTCTCGAGGCCGATCCGCGCTGCACCGTCAGCCAGGAGAAGCTCGACGAGATTTTTGATCCGTGGGACTTCCTCACCCGCATCGATACGGTCTTCGATCGCCTGGAGCAGCTGAGCTTCGAGTAGGGTTAACCTAATTCGACCGCTTGCGGATGCATTTCAACCTTTGGCGCCTTGCCCGTCTTGGGCGAGGCGCTTTTTTCGCTGTCGTACTTGCCCCCTGGTAATAAAATGAACCTCATCTGCTGTTTCGATGAAAAGAGCCGTGTGCCCAGACGTATCAAACGAGCCGCCATCGTCTCGTCCGTGCTCATACTTCTTGCTGCCGTCTGTGCGGTCGTCCTGACGTATACCGTTCGAAACAGCGCTCCCTCCCCGAATGAAGCTGACAAGGACCTCCCGGTACTCAAAATTGGCGTTACGGATAACGATCCCTATGTGTATATCGATACCACGGGCGATTACGCCGGTATCGATATCGATATCGCCCGCGAGGCTTGCAAGCGTGCGGGAATCAAGCCGCAATTCATTGACATATCTTGGAACGATCGTGACCGCCTGCTCAAAAAAGGCGATATCGATTGTCTGTGGTGCGACTATTCGCCCAATTATCGCGAAGACGATTATTGCTGGACTGAGCCGTATCTGACCGTGACAGTCTCGGTTGCCGCCAAGAAAACGAGTGGTATCAAGGGTTTGGCGTCTCTCGATGGAAGCAAGACCGTTGCGGTGATTGCGGGTTCGGTGAGTGAACGCCGATTGCTTGCAGGCGATCTGGAAATCTCGTCGGACGTGCATATCAAATCATATGGCTCCGCCGAACTCTGCAAAGCCGCCCTCGTCAAGGGGTATGTTGACTGTTGGATGGCGGACGTCCAATCGCTCGACCGGCTCGTCGCGCAGTATCCCGGTGTTTATCGCGTGTTTGCCGACAACGTTATGACGGTTGACCTTGGCGTCGCGTTTAAGGACGGCTATGAGGGGGAGTACGTCAAAAACCTCAATACCGTGCTGTTCGAGATGGATCGAGATGGCACGATTGAGCGCATTGTGGGCAAGTACAAGGCAAGGGCGACGACGGACGGGCAAGGAGCGGAATCATGACAAATGATGAGCGCCGCTTGCGCCGAAAGGCATTAGTCACCGCGGCTATCTGCGTTGTGGCCAGCGCTGTTTTGTTGGGTCTGCTGTATGTGGTCGGTACGCATCGCTGTCTCGATAAAACGCTTGGGTTTGGCCAGGAAACCATGGTGTTTTTAAAAAACGCCTGCGAAAAATATGACCGATATGAACAGGGAAGAAAAACCGAGGCGACGCACAATTTGGATGCCGCGCTCGAGTTGTTTGCGACGTTCTTGCCGCCTGATCGCGTAGAAGTCAACGATGATCGTGTCGAGGAGTACGTCCATTCCGAGCACCTTTCGGGAATGTTGGTCATGGACGCCGACAGCCATATGACCGCTCATTACGATATCGACGGTCGCGATCCGCTGATGCTGTGGCGAGAGGAGCTTGCCTGTTCGTCGGTCGCATCGATGTATCGAGGCTCCAAGGTGTCCTACTCGACGGTCGTAGAGCGTCGAGATGTCGACTTTGCCGTGAGTGTTGTTCCGTACGGTGATGGCGTAGCGCTGGGGTATCGATCGCTTGCGCCCGAGCCCGCCGATGATTATTCGTATACGATCGCCGACGTGCTCGTGAACAACACATTCCATCAGAGCCCAACGGTGTTCGTGATGCGCGGTGCACAAATCGTTTCTTCAAACGATTCGACCGTCGATATAGCTCTCGCCCGGCTTCTTGCCGATAGCGGAATTGATTGGAAAGACGAAGGCTTATCACGTGTCGAATATCGGGGAAGTACCTGGTATGCCGTGCGTGCGGCGTATAAGGACTATCGCCTGTTTGCGCTCTATCCCAAATCTGAGGTCATGTCGGGCAGGATTTCATTTATCACTGCCGGCGTACTGGCGTTCCTGGTGTTTTTGGTTGTAGTGCTGTTGGTGCGTATCGTCGCCGATCGTCGCAATTTGGCCGAAAAGGACAAGCAGCTCGGCATCATCAATGCCATCAGTACCACGTATGAGTCGACCCTCCTGTTGCATCTCGACACGCTTGAGATCGAGGGGATTAACATGTCGCCATCGGTGGCGAAGATATTTGCCGAGCACTCCGAGGCATATGACTTTTTTGCAACGGTTTGCCGAGACATTGTGAGTCCCGAAAGTCGCGAGGCGGTCATGGAGCTCTTAGATATAAAGACGCTTCGGGATCGTATGGAGGGCGTGCCGTACTTGGATGCCGAGGTACGAGACTGCCGAGGTACGTGGTATTCGCTGCAGGTTGTTCCACAGCGCCGCGATGAGCGGGGTCGACTGGAATCGGTCGTCGTGGCAACGCATAACATCTCGATGACAAAGCGCGCCGAGGAGCTTTCTTTCCAGGACAAGCTGACGGGACTTCGCAATAGAAATTACCTTGAGTCCCTTGGCGACGACCTGGTGAACGAGTCCCTGCCCGTGAGTGTGATCATGATGGACTGCAATTTCCTCAAGCGTACCAACGATCTCTACGGTCACGAAATGGGCGATGAGCTGCTACGGCGTACGGCGTCTGTATTGAGGCGGGCGGCAGGCGAGAAATTTGTGCCTATGCGCATTGGTGGCGACGAGTTCTTGCTGATTTGCCCTCACACCGATCGCGAATCCGCATGTGAAGTAGTGCAAGATCTTCGCCTCAGCCTTGCTGCTGCGAGCGATGAGGTGCTGACAGTCAGTGCGTCGCTTGGCGTCGCGACGGCAGAGGCGCCCGGTTATACACTGACCGAGATTTACCACATCGCTGACCACAACATGTATCAAGAGAAACAAAAAGTCCACGCTCGGGAAGCAGATTGCTAGTATTGCTACCGCCGGTTTGCGCATTGGGGAATGTTGAATCGGTGCCCGCGATACTTTATCGGTTCGGACGGGGATAATAGACGTCTGAAATTGCTTTACGAGAGGGGAACGCAATGATTAGTTTTGATTACAAGCCTCAGGGCGTATGCACTCGCAATATCCACCTTGACCTGTCCGATGACGGCAACAAGGTGGTGGGCGTCGAGTTTACCGGTGGCTGCAACGGCAATCTCAAGGCTATCTCTAAGCTGGTCGAGGGTGCTCCTGCCGATCGCGTCATCGAGGTTCTCGCTGGTAATACCTGCGGTATGAAAAAGACTTCTTGCGCCGATCAGCTCACGCGCGCTATCGAGGCCGCTCGCGCCGAGATCGCCTAATGAGTATCGCCGACCAGATCAAGAACGGAATATCGCGCCGCGGCTTTGTGCTCGGTGGAGCTGCCGCGAGCGCTGCCACGGTGCTTGCCGGATGTTCGAAAAAAACAGGCACCAGTGATGATGCCGCTGGCGAGCCGCAGGTTATCAAGGACGATTCGAAGATTGTCTCGATTACTGATGAGTACGAGGCAGTTGACATCGATCTTGAGCCGGCGGCATCGTGGACGCTGCCGCTGGGCACGTTGCTGTACTACTGCGATGGTGACTATGCTGCGGCAATGATGGCGCCCGCATCGGCACTGCACGCCAACACACTCGGTGTGCTCAACCTGGGCGATGGCTCGCTTACCACATTAATTGAGAATCCTATCGAGGGCACGGGATATGCTTTTTACGATGTCCGTGCCGGCGACGGCGTGTTTGCGTGGGTTGAGATGAACTTTGCCAGTTCATCGTGGAAGCTCTACGCTCAAAATCTGTCGGGCGCTTCGCTCTCTGGCGACGTGGTTGAGCTCGATCGAGGTGGCAAGGACTACGATCCGCCGCTGTTTACGGCGTTCGGGTCATCAGCCATCTGGTATAAAATGCCTTCGGCAGGCGGCAATAAAACGAGTAGTGATTCGTTTTGCTATCGTCGCTCGCTTGATGAATCCAAGGCCGAGACAATTTGGAAATCGACGGGCCGCTTTGCGTCGGCCCCGCGCGTGAGCGACGGCATTTTGACCATCTCGCCGCGTGTCCGCAACGACGAGGGCGTCTACTACGGCATAACGGCAATCGATCTGACCGATGACAACAACACCAAACGTGCCCAGCTAGTCCTTCCCTCGTCAGTCTCGCCTTTCGAGGCCGTATATATGGGCGATACCTTCGTGTTTTCTATCGAGGCGACCTATAGTGGCGTGGGCAGCCTGGGCAACATGGGCACGTATATCGGTAATGAGGGAGGGCCGTACCTCTTCCTGTCCCGCGAGCCGCTCGCATGTGCTGCCGGCAAGAAGAATAAATATCTCGTTAAGGTACAGTCATCGCATTTTCTCATCGACACTTCTGCCAAGACCTATGGCTCGCTACTGTCGCCCGACCGCGCTTTGGAATATGGCGATTATCCAGCTACGGCGGGAAAATCGGACTCATTCCTTACGTACGCCACGGTGCGCAACAGCCAGGGTATACCCGAGACGGTCACCGCACGCCTATTCTCTCTTTAAGCTTAGAGGGGTTAAAAAGGCGCCAACAGGGGAATAAACGCGTTGTAATTGTGAGTACCGCCCGCCGAGCTGCCGCGTCATAGTGGCATCCGGCGGGCTCAGGTGCGTTAAAATGGGCTTGTTCTTAGCTGATTGAGACAGGGGGGCCGTGTTATGGCTTCAGATGCAAAAAAGATTCTGCTGGTCGAGGATGAGAAGGCAATCCGTGACGCCGTCGCTGCCTATCTCGAGCGCGAAGGCTACTGGGTTGTGGGTGTCGGCGACGGCCAGTCCGCGATCGAGGAGTTCGAGAAGCATCAGTTTGACCTGGTCGTGCTCGACCTTATGCTCCCCAAGATCCCCGGCGAGCGCGTTTGCCGCACCATTCGCGATACCTCGGATGTCCCCATCATCATGCTGACTGCCAAGGGCGAGATCGAGGACCGTATTATCGGTCTTGAGCTCGGCGCCGACGACTATCTGATTAAGCCGTTCTCGCCGCGCGAGCTTGTCGCGCGCGTTCGCGCTCTGTTCCGCCGTGCCCATCAGGCCGACGAGCCAGCCGTCGAGGTACTCGACTTCGGCGATCTGGTCATCGATATCTCGGGCCACAAGATTTTGGTCGAGGGCAAGGAAGTCGACCTGACGGCTTCCGAGTTTAAGCTGCTCACCACGCTTGCCCGTCACCCCGGTCGCGTCTACAACCGCATGGAGCTGGTCGAGAAGGTGCTCGGCTACGACTTTGAGGGCTATGAGCGCACCATCGATAGCCACGTGAAGAACCTTCGCGCCAAGCTGGGCGATGATCCCAAGAAGCCCAAGTGGCTCTACACCGTCCACGGTGTCGGCTATCGCTTCGAGGCTCCGGCCAAGACCGATAAGTCGGACGAGAAATAGGGAAATCACATATGACACCTGCGCGCTTTGAAATCGGACAAAAGCACAAGCAGGAGAGCGAGGCGTGTTCCAAGGCTAGTTGGAACACGCCTCGCTCCGATTCACGGCCAACGATGAGCTATCCCTCGCGCATGGCACTTGCTTTTGCTCTGACATCGCTCATGACGGTATTGGTGCTGGTGGGCGTGGTCTCTGTTGTGTGGGGCACGGTCTTTTCGGATTACACGCGCTCCAATATCGTCGAAATCGCAAATTCCGCTGCCGAAAAGCTTGCGACGTCGTATGAGGAAAACGGCAATTGGACTGCGGGCGAGCTACGTACGGTCGCGACATCGAGTTTGGTGTCCGACGATTTGGGTATGCAGGTCGTCAACAAGAAAGGCGTTGTCGTTTATGACGACTCATGGCCTTCGGCAAGCGCGACCGCCGATGTGCGCGAGAACGAATCGCCGTCGAGCAGCTCGAGCGGGAAAAAAGCATCGCATAGTCCGGTCTCGTCGGCTCCCACCGGCTCCGATAGCGTTGCAAACGTCGAAATCATAACGTCTTCCGGCGAGCATGTCGGACAAGTAAAGCTGTGGGCCATCGGCTCCGATGCCTTGCTCACCAAGGCAGATTCTGCGTTTAGGGAGAAGACCTTTAACGCCATGGCCCTTGCTGCGGTTGTTGCAGTTTGCATTTCGGTCGTTATCGGATCACTCGTGTCGCGCATGCTCACCAAGCCGATTCACCGTATTACCAGCACGGCCAAGCAAATTCGCGATGGCGATCTGTCTGCTCGTACGGGCTTGCGCGGCGATGACGAGATCGATCAACTGGGCGAGACGTTCGATGAGATGGCCACTTCGCTCGAGAAGGATATGAAACACGAGAAACGTTTGACCTCGGACGTGGCTCACGAACTTCGTACTCCGCTTATGGCCATGCTCGCAACGGTCGAGGCCATGCAGGATGGCGTATATCCTACCGACGATGAGCACTTGGAGACTGTTGCTTCCGAGACGCGTCGCC
This sequence comes from uncultured Collinsella sp., assembly GCA_905208975.1. GTDB lineage: Bacteria > Actinomycetota > Coriobacteriia > Coriobacteriales > Coriobacteriaceae > Collinsella. The sequence continues at coordinate 7,755 of CAJLRE010000035.1, forward strand.
TGGCTCGTCTGGTGCAGCAGATGCTCGACCTGTCGCGCATGGAAAACAGCACGGCTCCGCTCAACCTTGAGTCGGTGGACATGGTTCCTTTCGTGCGTTCCATCGTCAATGCCCAGGAGCGCCTGTTTGTCGACCGCGATCTGCGCTTGCGCTTTGCTGACGAGACCCAAGGTCACGACGATGTCGTCGAAGCCGATCCCGACATGATCACACAATGCGTCATCAATCTCATGAGCAACGCCATGCGCTACACCCCCGAGGGCGGTTGGGTCGTGGTGTCGGTGCTCAGTGACCGCAAACACGTCAGCATTGCCGTTTCTGATACCGGCATCGGTATTGCCAAGGATGACTTGTCGCGCATCTTCGGCCGTTTTTGGCGCGCCGATGCCAGCCGTGCCCGTGAGGCGGGCGGTCTGGGCGTGGGCCTCGCCGTGACTAAACAGATCGTCGAGCGCCATCACGGCTACATATCCGTGGAGTCGGAGCTTGGAAAGGGTACGACTTTTACGATTCATCTGCCTCGCGAGCACACGGCGGACGCGGCATCTACTACAATGGAGCACTAGCTTTTCGCTATTCGGTGAAGGAGGGGTTTCGTCCCTGCCGCTCCGAGTTTGCGAAAACGTGCGGGAAAGAACCCGCATTACTGTCGTATTTTGGTAAGGAGTGACTCACGTGACAACGATGGAGCGTCGTCCGGATTCCCGTGGCAAGGTTCGTGATATCTACGATGCCGGTGAAAACCTGCTGATGGTCGCCACCGACCGCATTTCTGCGTTCGACTTCATTCTTCCCGACGAGATTCCGTTTAAGGGAGAGGTGCTCAACCGCATCTCGGCATTCTGGTTCGATAAGTTTGCCGGCATCGTTCCCAACCACCTCGTTTCCATCGACCCGGCGGATTTCCCCGAGGAGTTTGCTGAGTATCGTGACTACCTCGCCGGCCGCGCCATGCTGGTTAAGAAGGCCCAGACGATTCCTATCGAGTGCATCGTCCGCGGCTATCTGACCGGTTCGGGCAAGAAGACCTACGACGAGAACGGCACCGTCTGCGGCATCCAGCTGCCTGAGGGCCTGACCGAGGCTTCCAAGCTTCCCGAGCCGCTGTTCACGCCGTCCACGAAGGCCGAGATCGGTGACCACGACGAGAACATCTCGTTCGAGCGTTGCTGCGAGATCGTGGGCGAGGACATCGCCACGCAGATTCGCGACCTTTCCCTCAAGATCTACAAGGCTGCCGCCGAGTATGCAGCGACCCGTGGCATCATCATTGCCGACACCAAGTTCGAGTTCGGTGTCATCGATGGCAAGGTTACGCTGATCGACGAGTGCCTCACGCCCGACTCCAGCCGTTTCTGGCCTGCCGCCAGCTACGAGGAGGGCAAGATTCAGCCCAGCTACGACAAGCAATTCGTCCGCAATTGGCTCAAAGCCAACTGGGATATGACGGGGGAGACCCCGCATCTGCCCGCCGAGGTCATCGATGGCACGTCCGAGCGCTATCGCGAGGCCTTCCAGATCATCACGGGCTCCCAGTTCACAAGCATGAAGGAGAACGCATAAGTGAGTACCCGTAGCGCCACGAACAAGCGCACGCAATCCCACGAGGTTACCGGGGTTGCGCGCAAGTCCGCTGCATCCGCCAAGCCCGCCCGTCAGGCAGCGAGCTCTGTCCGCGTCGTGCCGGCTTCGTCTAAGGCACGCCGCAAAGAGCTCGAGAAGGGCGAGAACCTCGAGGGCCTCTCTAAAGAGGAGAAGCGCGCCCGCAAGGCTAAGCAGCGCGCCAAGGAGGATCGCATCTACACGGTGTCGAATATCCTTCTCAAGCAGGATGAGGACTACACCAAGCGCCGCCGCATCTGGTGGGCCGTGCTCACTATCGGCATGGTGCTCGTCGTGGCCATTTGGGCTTCGCTGTACTTCGCTCCCGCTGGCATGGTGTCCAGCCCTGTCCAGATGGTCGGCATTGTTTTGTCCTACGTCGTCATTTTGGGTGACTTCATCTACGACTTCGTTCGTATTCGTCCCCTGCGCAACATGTACCGCACGCAGGCCGAGGGCATGTCCGAGAACAAGCTCAACGCCCTTATCGAGCGCTCGGCTGCCGAGGAGGACAAGAAGGACTCCAAGAAGAAGTAGCGTTTGCATGCATACTTATCGCTAAGATATAAGGCGCGTCGTTTTTGCGGCGCGCCTTTTTACTGTTCTATAGATAGATGGAGTGGCACATGATTCGAGCTGCCCTGACGGTCGAAGAGGCTCTGGAGGGCATGAAGGCCCTAGAGCCCAAGATTAAAAACTATGCGCGCCTGGTTGTCCGCAAGGGCGTAAACGTCAAGCCCGGTCAGGAGGTTGTCGTTCAGTCTCCGGTCGAGTGCGCGCCGTTTGCGCGCGTGGTGGTCGCGGAGGCCTATGCCTCCGGTGCCGGTCACGTGACGGTTATTTGGGCCGATGACGCCGTGACGAGGCTCACGTACGAGCATGTCGAGAAAAGCTATTTTGAGCAGACGCCCGAGTGGAAGCGCCTGCAGCTTGATTCACTGGCCCAGGATGGTGCCTGCTTTATCTTTATCGAGGGTGCGGACCCTGCCGCTCTTAAGGGCATCGATCCCGCTAAGCCTGCTGCAGCTTCTAAGGCAAGGAACACGCAGTGCAAGGTCTTCCGCCGCGGACTGGACTACAACATCAACCCGTGGTGCATCGCCGGCGCGCCGGTCGTTGCCTGGGCGCGCGAGGTGTTCCCGGGAGACGCCGATGAGGTTGCAATCTATAAGCTGTGGAATGCGATTCTGCATACCGCTCGCGCCGATGGCCAGGACCCGGAGAGCGACTGGGAACTCCATGACGCCGCATTCGAAAAGAACCTGCGTTTCCTGAACGACAATCGTTTCGACTACCTGCATTACACCTCGGCAAATGGAACCGATCTGACGATTGGCATGACGAAAGGTCACGAGTGGGCCGGCGGCAAGGGCAAGACGCCCGATGGGCACCCCTTCTTCCCCAACATTCCCACCGAGGAAGTCTTCACCTCGCCTGATCGTATGCGTGCCGACGGTATCGTGTATTCGGCTATGCCGCTCATTCACCACGGTAACAAGGTTGACGATTTTTGGATTAAGTTCGAGGCGGGCCGCGTAGTGGACTACGATGCCCGCGTGGGTAAGGCGACGCTTGCGAGCATTATTGACACCGATGAAGGTGCCGCTCATCTGGGTGAGGTCGCGCTTATCTCCAAGAACACGCCGATCCGTGAAAGTGGCGTTCTATTCTATGACACGCTCTATGATGAGAACGCTAGCTGCCATCTCGCGCTGGGTGTCGGTTTCCCCGAATGCATCGAGGGTGGGTATGACATGTCCAAGGAGGAGCTCCTGGAGCATGGCGTTAACGTCTCGAGCACGCACGTCGATTTTATGATCGGCACGGACGATATCGATATTACGGGCATTACGCCTGATGGACGTGAAGTTGTGATTTTCCAGAACGGCCAATGGAGTTGGGAATAGCCCCAGACCGTGGTACAATGCCACCCGCGGGCCGTTAGCTCAGCTGGCAGAGCAGGGGACTTTTAATCCCAAGGTCCAGGGTTCGAACCCCTGACGGCCCACCATAGTTTACGCAGGTCAGAGACGGTGTTGTCTCTGACCTTTTTCTTTGTGTACCCCGCGAGTACCCAAAACGGTACCCCTCAAATCACGTGGATTCCATAATTCTGGCCTGTCCGTAGAGGGCGTTACGTCCGGATGGTCGGACGGATAGATCGTTGCCGATGCGTCCGTCCATCCGTCCGTGGGGGCCGAGGACGGTCCGAGTGGATGCGAGCGTTCTGCGCGCTTTCGATAGCCGTAGGGGCTCCTTGGGTAGCCCCAGGCTGTCGAAAGGGAGTTGAACGCGAGCCTTTTGGCATGGATTGAAGGAGCAACTGAATGGTGCTGTGGTGGGGGCGGGCTTTTTGACGCTTCGATGGCCCACACCTATTTCTTTAACTTATTATTTATATAAAAGGGAAATTGACATGAAGTCAATTTCACAACTTGTCTACCTGCGGATATCCAAAATTAAATGCCCCCTTTTGAGGGTGGGTTTAAATTGACATGAAGTCAACCGAAATTGACCTGAAGTCAATTTTTATTGACATGAAGTCAATCCTTTCTAGTGTTAGAAATTGACATGATGTCATTTACTAACCCTGCCTTTTATACGTTGAAAAACCGTCGCGCCGATGCTGTCAACGTTGTTAATGCGATCGCGTGGCCGAGATCATCATGTCCGAACGGTAAAATACAATCCGATAGGGGATTAGAGAAAGGCAACATCATGGATGAGAACAACCTCAACACTCAAGACGGCCAGGGCCCGAACCTCGTACCCGATGGGGACGACGGAGGCAAGACGCCCCTGAAGCGCAAGGTCGCCATCGGTGCGGCGGTCGCGCTCGTCGTCGCGGGGCTCGGGCTCGGCGGCGCTTGGGCGACCGGCGCCTTCGCCCCCAAGTCCGAGACCGCCAAGGTCGAGGCCGGCACCGGCTCCAACAAGAAGCAGGTCTCGGATAAGGCCGAGCCGACGGTTGATTGGGCCGTCAAGATCGAGGCCGAGGGCGTGACGGCCGACTCCTCGCCCCTCATCACCCGCTATGTCTGCACCGACGGCGCCGAGGTAGGCACCGAGTTCTACCATGCCACGCCGGCATCCGACGCCATCGAGGGCAAGGACAGCGTGCGTCTTACCGAGGGCACCTGGGAGATCACCGCGATCCCCATCATCAACCCGGACGGCTCCATCACCACCCCCTCCGGCGGCGGCGAGCAGGCCGTCCCAGGCGACCACAAGGGCTCCGGCTGCACTGATTTCACCGGCGAGACCAAGCCCGCCGGGGACGTCACCCAGGACGACATCGATGGGGTCCTCGACAAGGTGAACGATGCCATCTCCAAGGGCGACGGCACGCTAACGGGGGATGCCGGCAAGGACGTGGTGAACAAGGTCACCGACAACGCCTCGAAGGCCCCTGCCGCCGACAAGGAGAAGGTGGAGGAGAAGAAGGACGCCGCGACCGACAGCGCCGCGAAGGCCGAGGAAAAGAAGGCCGATGCCGTGAAGCCGCCGACAGGCTCTAGCTCCGCGCCGTCCAAGTCGGACTCCAAGCCGTCCTCAGGCTCTACCTCAAAGCCCTCTCATGAGCATACGTGGCAGGCGCAATACCGTAGCGAACCGGTGTACGAGACTCGCACTCGAACTGTGGTCGATCAGGCTGCATGGGATGAGACGGTTAGTGCTGGCTACGATGAGTTTAGATTCTCTGACGGTTATGTAACCACTTCTCTCACTGACGCCATCAATCATCAAGATAGCACCGGTTGTTCATACTCTATTTATACACCCCAAGTTACTGTTCACCACGATGCCGTTACGCATCAAGAGCAATATCAGGTGCAGACCGGGACCAAGCAGGTCCTCACGGGCTACCGCTGCTCCGGTTGCGGTGCCTCGAAATAGGCCCGAAGCGGAAAAGATGGACCGGCTCTATGGAACCAGGTGTGAATTTGCTCCACGCCATCTCGCTCTTCGGTCGATTTTACTTCGCCCTGCTCCTGATAATACGACCGGATCACTTCGGGAAGAGGACATGTCTTTATAGGGGACTCGGGCTATTCCTACTGCTCGGTGCCTGCCTGCAAATCGCTCGCGACCTCTTGCCGTATCTCGTCATGCTGGCGTGAGCTTTCTGTCTTGTAATCGCCTTTCCTGTTTAGGAAAGAGGGTTCCGTCCGGATTGGGCAGAACCCTCTAATTGCTGCGGCATTTAACTTAACCGCTCCAGCCTTTGTCCTTGGCATCTTTGAGGAGCGCGGAGTATCGTAGCTGTAGGACACCGTCGACGGTGTCGATTAGGCCGCGCCGAAGCAATGTGGTCTTTGTGCGTGACATACTGTCACTTCCGACGCCGAAGAACGTGGCCAACCCCTGGTTGGACTTCTTTAGACCACAGATCTTGAATCCCCCGCGCGTTCCGATGCGTTCGTAACGCAAAATTTCGAGCATGAGCCCAAGCTCGAGCTTACCCCGCGCGACAAGGTACAGCCAACGATTACTTTTGTCCTCCTGCAGGATCTTTTTGGCTTCACGCTCGGCCTTGCTCGCTTCAGCGCAGATTTGTGGCGCTTCCGCGCCGCTGAGCTGCGCGAAACGTTCGCGTGATATAGTGGTTTCAATTCTAATTGCATCCTGCGTGGTGTTTGGCGCCGTCGGAAGTAACGATTCCGACGGCGCTTCTTTTTTGGGCGGATCGTCACTCAAGGCCGTCATCCCCGCTTCTTTTTTCTGCGTGGACGGCCTCCGCGGGTGCCACCCACAATCATTTTCCCATACCGAATAAACTCGGCCTCGACAGACGGCATACATAACAATCCATCGGTGTCGGTGAATGCGAAGCCAGCTGCAAGCAGTGCGTTCACGTGATCTGCGACAATGGTCGATTTTCCGCGGTTATTGAAAAGCCACTGAGCCAGCTGTTCGTAGTCGAGCGGAAGGGCATGACCCTTGTAGCTCGTAGCTAGGGAGCAGAGTTGCAGCCAGATGCCCATGTCGGTGTATGCCTTATCGCCACGCTCGTTGCGCAGACGCTTGAACTCGTCGCTGCTCAACAATGGCATGTCCAGCCGCAGTGTTGGCAGTTGTACATTCCACGCTGCCTCGATGGCCTCGACTTCAGTGATTGAGCGCCCCATTACGCCGCGCCCTTATCGCGTAGTCCGCAGACCGCGAGCAAGTCGTCGCGATTGAGTTTCCATCTACGACCGATTTGGACAGCGCGTATCTCACCCCGATCAGCCATTCTGAGCAGGTGTTTTGAGCTGATGCCGATTGCGGCCTCAGCCGTGGTGGGCGTAATGAGAAGTGGAAGGGTGTCGTATTCGCCTGCTCGAAATCGCTCCAAAATGGCTACTTCAGATTTATGCATGTTCGCTCCTTTCTGGCCCATTTGGGCTACAAAAGACTGTGCGGCTTGTACCGCTACAACAAGGCTATGACGGCTGTTGGCATCGTGCGGACCGATTTGGTGCCACGAGGTGACAAGCGGTGACATTTTGGGCGGCAGGGTTCCCGCATCTGTTGTGGCACGGTTTCAAGAACGTGGGTTTCGCCCCGCGGGGCGCCGGGTTTTAGGGCAGAGCCCTAACAAGCGCCGAACCGTAGGTTTCGGCGTGTACGCGGACGGGCAAAACGCAGTTTTGTACGGCAGCGTACGACTCTTGCGTATTTCAAAAACCTACCCTTACGGTCATTTCGCCCGATTTCGCCTGTCCCGCTCTAAACGGTAGGTTTCCGTACGCGGGCCTTATGAGGGGTCGTCTAGGGATGCTTTTTCAAGGTTGGCAAGCATCCAGTCCATGACCTTGACCTCATCCAGCTCGAGATAGATCCGACAACTTTCCTCATCCCTGTTTTGATAGAGCTTCGAGCGTTTGACGACATAGCCGGCTCCCTCTATCTGGTCTGCCAGGCAGCAGACCTCAGCGGTTTCGCCGCTTATCCTGAATTCGAGCATGGTTCACCTCCGTTTCATTGTCCCGATAGTCCGAATAGTCTTAAAAGAAAACAGCGTCTAGCTGGTCTTTTGTTCAAATCAGAGCCGATTTACGGCTCTAGAATCGAACGTCTGGAACCGATGGACGGCCCTTGTTATTGCGAGCCAAAAATCGGCATCTGGGCCCCGTGCAGCCCTATTCCCCAGCTGCCCGCAGTTCCAGTATTTCAGCCACGGGCGGTGCTGCCGTCATCGTTGCCGCCACAGCATCCATTGCCGTGCGCTTCGCCTGGGCATTCACGCCCGTGTAGATATTCAGCGTCATCGCGGCGTTGGCGTGGCCCAGGAGCGAGGATACGGACTTGATGTCCGTTCCCGCGAGGATCGCTGCGGTGGCGAATGTGTGGCGCAGGTCGTGGAACTTGGGAGGCTCGCCCTCTGAGCCCACCAGCCCTAACTGCCGAACCGTGACGGCCCAGTGCCGCGACAGGCGCTCGGGGGCCATGAACTCGCCGTCAGGACCGCCCAAGACGAACATCGATCGCTCGAATGGGACGCCTGCCTTAAAGCACTCGGCGCGTGCTGCGGTCAAGCGGCGTGTAAGGATCCCCGCGACTTCATCCGGCATGGGGATGCTTCTGCGACTGCCACCGTTCTTGGGTTCTTTCTCGTAATGTCCGTTTTCCCCAAAGCCGATAGATGCCTTGACGTGCAGCATCTTCTGGTCGAAGTCAACGTTACGCCACCGTAGCGCAAGAAGCTCGCCGCGCCGCATGCCCGTAAGTAGGGCGAGGTAGATGCCGACGTTCTCGGGGCAGTCTCGCGCGATGGAGAGGAACGTGAGCAGCCGTCCTCGCTCGCGCTCGTCCAGCGCGTTAGGCTCACGGTGGCGGGCTTTAGGCACGCGCACGCAGTCCACGGGGGAGTAGTCGATCACGCGGAGCCTGCCAACGGCATCGCGGTATGCGGCCTTGAGTAGCGTCACGCTTTTGCGGATGGTGGATGGCTTGTAGCCCTCCTCAACGGCCCAGTTAATCCAGTTCTGAGCTGCGGTTACGTCTAACGAGTCGAATTCGATGCCGCCGATTCTGCGCTCAACAAGTCGCGCGGCACCGCGGTAGTCGTAGACGGTCGAGGACTCAATCGAGCCGGATGCACTGAGCATATCGATATAGCCGTCTAGCAGGTCTTTTACTGTCTTATGTGCCATGCTGCCGAGTTTGAGCTTCTTCTGTGCAAGGTCTTCCATCTCCTCGCGCCACTCTCTTAGCTCGGCTTGAGCCGCACGTTTCGATTTGGTGGCCATGACCTTGCTGACCTGCCCGTACGTCCCGTCCTGCTTCTTAAACTTCAGGCGTCCGCGCCAGCCACCGTTGCGATATGGCAGCAGGCAGGACGATGTGTAGTAGCGCTTAGACTTCATCGATACCCCACAATCGCGGTGTGTACCCGCTGCGTACCGCGCGGAGTACCCGTGTTGAATAAACCCGCTCAGGCCGCGCAGTCCGTCTAGTCGAACGAAACCGCAGGTCAGAGTGGGTGTACGGTATCACTGCTCAAGAGCTAAAGCAAACGGGGTTTCGCTTTTAATCCCAAGGTCCAGGGTTCGAACCCCTGACGGCCCACCATAGAATAGAAAAGCGACTGGCGGATGCCGGCCGCTTTTTTGTTGCCGCGACATGGGTTCGAACCCGAAAGGGCGCGGAGCTGAGTAAACGCGTGAGCGTTTGCCAGCGCAGCGCGCAAGGCGCGAAGCGCCGCAGCGGCCGTCTGCAGAGCAGGCCGAACCTCTGACGGCCCACCCAAAGAAAGGAAAACGAAATGAAAACAGATAGATACGGAATTAGCGGCAGCACATTAAAGATAATAGCGGCCATTTCGATGGTTCTCGATCATGTAAGCAGGATCGTCCTGACCAATGGAATCATGACTCACGCATCGTACAATCAGATATCAGACGAACAGTGGGCGATTCTAAGCGAGGCTTCGGATGTGCTTCATGTTCTTGGCAGGATTGCATTTCCCTTATTTTGCTTTTTGATAGTTGAGGGATTTTTGCATACTCATGACATAAAGAGGTACCTGCGAAATATGCTTGTCTTCGCAATCATTGCGGAGCCCATATACGATTTCGTTCAAACCGGGCAACTATTTGACCTTCGGCAACAAAATGTTATGTGTGAGCTCCTGCTTTGCTTGGTCTTCTTGATAATTCTGGAAAAGATACAAAGCCTTTCAAAATGGAAGAGGTACATCGCAGAAACTGCTCTGATTGTTTTGACAGCACTGGCAGCTGAATACACTAAACTAGATGGCGGTGTGTATGGCATTCTGCTTGTGGCTGCATTCTATTTATTCCACGACAGCAAGGCCAAGATGTTCTTTGCTGCAGTATGCGCAGTGCTCCTTTCGTCATGCCATATAGTTGGCGGCGGATTTGAGTTTGCTACAGCTAATATATTTAATCCTGATGTTGCTGCCGCGGTCGTTTCGTTGCTGCTTATCAATCTTTATAATGGCAAGCGAGGGCTGAAGCTCAAATATTTCTTCTACATTTTCTATCCGGCTCATCTTGCTCTGCTTTATGGTGTCTCACTTATTGTTTTGAACTGTCTTTAAAAACTCTCAAACAAGTCTCTGAAAGCAGAACTAAATTGACCCTAAGACTGCTTGTGAATTTCCGGAAGACCTGTGAGATACGAGGATAGACAACGAGGGCTGTAGAAAGATGCTTCGAAAGCATGAATGGCAGCGAGAAAATGAGTTCGGAAGAACCCCTCTGGATGCTCCAGCATAGAATAGAAAGCGATCGGCTCCGGCTGGTCGCTTTTTTGTTACCGATGCACGGTTCGAACCCGAACTTCTATATATAGGAACGCTTGGCGAACAAAACCTGCCTTTTACCGACGGGAAACAAATAACCGATGCTTTTGGAGTAAAGTGGCGCTCCAGAGATGACCGATGCCTCAACATCTATAAACCAGCTGGTCACCGCCAATATCAGAAGCTGATGCTTCAGTTATAACCTCAGTGACGTGACTGAGGGACCTATTCATTTGTGAACAAAATATGGAGTGCGCGATTCCCGCCCCCGGCGCCCCTCCGGTCTGGCAATATATCTCCTTGCCGCGCG
>CAJLRE010000036.1 GCA_905208975.1 uncultured Collinsella sp.
CGTCTAGATGGTCCATGACCTCGATCTGATAGCGGTCGACCGAGAGGATGTACTGCTCGCCGGGGTAGAGGTAGACGTCCTCGCGTGTAGTCACGCTTGGCTCCTTTCATCGGGCTTTTTGCTGATGTTAATGCGGTGCCGTGACAGCTCGATTTCTGCTGCGTTACGATACGTTCTCGATTGCGATTCCACGATGTTTCGGCTGCGTGACCATTGTGTTTCGCCTTGCCGGGGCGCTGATGGCGAAGGGAGGGGCCGTGCAACACCGCGTTGACCCCAAAAGCGGCAACCGTATCTCGGCGTTGGGGCTGGGCTGCATGAGGTTTCCCGGTGCGCCGGGACGCCCGGATGCGAAGACTGCCGACGCCATCATCTCCCGTGCGGTGGAGCAGGGGATTAACTACCTGGACACGGCCTATCTCTATCCCGGCAACGAGGCGTGCGTGGGGGCGTCGCTTGAGCGCCTGGGCTTGCGCGACCAGGTTTTGCTCGCAACCAAGCTGCCGCATGCTTCGTGCAAATGCGCGGAGGATTTCGATCGGTTCTTCGACGAGCAGCTGCGTCGCCTGCGGACCGACCGTATCGACTATTACCTCATGCACAACATTACCTCGCCCGCCCAGTGGGAACGTGTGGTGGCGTTGGGCATCGAGGACTGGATTGCGCGTCAAAAGGCGGCGGGGCGCATTCGCCAGATTGGTTTTTCGTACCACGGCAGCGAGGCGGATTTCATGACGATGCTCGATGCACATGAGTGGGACTTTTGCCAGATCCAGTACAATTACGCTGGAGAGCGATATCAGGCGGGAACAGCAGGACTCATGGCGGCCGCGGAGCGCGGGCTCGCGGTGTTTGTGATGGAGCCGCTGCTGGGCGGGCGTCTGGCGGGCAAGCTACCGCCGCGGGCTCGCGCTGTGCTCGACGACGCCCGTGACCCGCACCTGCGTACTCCTGCCGCCTGGGGGCTTTCGTGGGTGTGGAACCATCCTCAGGTGACGATGCTGCTTTCGGGCATGACCGATACCGCGCAGGTGGACGAGAATTCGTCACTGGCAGACCTCGCGTTGCCGAATTCGATGACTGTCAACCAGCTCGACACGATTGCGCGCGTGTTGATGGAGTTTGAGAAATCGAACCGTGTGCCCTGCACGGGATGTGGCTACTGCATGCCATGTCCCAAGGGTATCAACATTCCCGGCTGCTTTGCCGCCTACAACGCGAGCTATGCGCACAGCTGGTTTACGGGGCTGTCACAATACTTTACGGCGAGTGCGGTGCGCACGAGCGAGTCCAAGTTGGTGAGCAATTGCGTCAAATGCGGCAAATGCGCGCGGCATTGTCCGCAGCACATCGATATCCCCGAGCGTCTCGACGACGCGCGCCGACGTTTCCAGCCTGGCCCCGTAACGGCCGCGCTTAAAGTCTTCAGCAAAACTCGCTCCTCATGACCCTTTTATATCTTGTGATGGAATAGTTCCTGTTTGCGGCAGAATAGGGCGATAGCAGGAACTATTTCGTCGCAACTGAAGGGGGCTGTCGTGGGCTATCGGGATTCATGTGATGATTTGCGTGAGGTTCGTTGGGGCGTTTTGGGCGCTGGGCACATTTCGCATCGATTTGCATCGTCGCTCAAGAAGGTCGACGGGGCACGGCTGGTGGCTGCGGCCGGCCGCACTCCTGCACATGTCGAGGAATTTTGTCGAGCGTTTTCGATCGATGCTGCGCACAGTTATGTCACGGCTGACGATGGCGGCGATGCGGCTTATGATGCGCTGATTGCCGACCCCGATGTCGACGCAATCTACTTGGCTCTTCCGCATGGTATGCATACGCGTTGGGCCTGTCGCGCGCTGCGCGCCGGAAAGGCCGTGCTGTGCGAAAAGCCGGCCGTTTTGAGTGAGGAAGAGGCTCTCTCGATTGCCTCCGCCTCTCGCGAGTGCGGCGTGCTGTTTATGGAGGCGATGAAGAATCGGTTTTGCCCGATGCGCACTCGCGTGGAGGACTTGCTTGCGTCGGGCGAGCTCGGCTGTATCGTCTCGATCGAAAGCGTGCAAAAACTCGATTATGGTGAGTTCCCTTCGAGTTATCTGCTCGATCCGTTGCAGGGCGGCTGTCTATATGACATGGGCTGCTATGCGGTCGGGTGGTTTGAGGATTTGCTTGCGGGTGCGTGCGATGTTTCGTCTCGTGAAGTTCGCTGGCGTGACGTATCGGGCGGCCGCGTGGATTGGGCCGATGAGATTCATATGAGTGTCGGCGGTATACCCATTCATATGGTGTGCGACGGCAAAGCAGCATATGAAAGCCGCTTAACGATTGCCTGCGAGCGGGGTTCGTTGGAAATCGAGCGCCTCCATCGCCCCGAGCTCGCCCATGTGAAGTACTCCGACGGTCGAGTGCTCGAAATCGACGCCCCATTTGAGGTCGATGATTTTTACGGCGAAGCTTCGCATGCGACTCAGCTCATCCGGGCGGGGAAACTCGAGAGTCCCGTCATGCCCCTTGCCGCCACACAGCGCTGCGCGCAGATCATCGATGCGATTTGCTTGACGCTCTAGGCTGCGGTGCTGCTGCTCAAGGGGGCTCGGCGGACCGTGCCCCTGATGCCCCTTTTATATCTTGCGGTGGAATACGGTCTGTTTGCGCCAAAATAAGGCACCAATAGACCGTATTTCACCGCAACTGATGAGGGGGAGCTGGAGATGCTGACGATCGGGTGTCATCTTTCGACGACGAAGGGCTATCGGGCAATGGGGGAGACGGCGTTGTCCATTGGTGCCAATACCTTTGCGTTCTTTACGCGCAACCCGCGCGGTGGCAAGGCAAAAGACCTTGACATGGATGACGTGGCGGCTCTGCGCGAGCTTATGGCGCAAAACGACTTTGGACCGCTGGTGGCGCATGCCCCGTATACCTATAACCCCTGCTCCGCTAAGGAGCGAGCGCGCGAGTTTGCCTTGGAGGCTATGGCGGAAGATTTGCAGCGTCTGGAAGCACTGCCCGGCAACTACTACAACTTCCATCCCGGTGCGCATGTGGGACAGGGGGCAGACGCCGGCATTCAGATGATTGTCGACACGCTGTGCCAGGTGATGTTTGAGGGACAGCAGACGACGGTATTGCTCGAGACCATGGCGGGTAAGGGCACCGAGGTGGGCCGTAGCTTTGAAGAGCTGGCGTGCATTATCGAGGGCGTTGCCGCCAAGTGTCCAGAGCTATCCGATAAGCTGGGCGTTTGTTTGGACACCTGCCATGTGAGCGATGCCGGCTACGACATCATCCATGATCTGGACGGCGTACTCGACGAGTTCGACCGCGTGGTGGGTATCGAGCGCTTGCGCGCCGTGCATATCAATGACTCCAAGAACCCCTGCGGCGCCCATAAGGATCGCCACGAGTGCATTGGCAAGGGCTACCTGGGTAGTGAAGAGTTTGGTGGCGGTATGCAGGTTATGCAGAATATTGTATCGAATAGCCGCTTGCGTGCACTTCCATTTATTTTGGAGACGCCGAACGAACTTGCAGGTTATGCAGCTGAAATCAAACTGTTAAGGTCATTGCAGCAGTAATGACTGTTGCTAAGTGGAGTATTCCATTCACGTTATGGGTTTGTTTCAATCAGTTTTCTCATTGCAGATTCGTAATTCCGGGTGCATAATAGCCAACAGTTTTTGCAGACCTCTGAATCAAACGGGGTCACTGGAAGGAGACTGATTATGAAGCTCAAGAAGCTTGGCGCGTTTGCAGCCACGGGCGCCATGGCGCTCGCTCTTGCACTGACGGGCTGTGGTTCGTCCAACGCCACCTCTGGTTCCGATGCCGGTTCCAGCAGCTCTGACAACGCGAAGGTCGAGAAGGTCGACGGCTCCAAGGAGTATGCACTCGTCAAGGACGGTACGCTCACCGTCGGCACCTCTGCCGAGTACGCTCCGTTTGAGTACAAGGATGACAACGGCGACTACCAGGGCTTTGACCTTGAACTCATCAAGGCTATCGGTGACAAGTTGGGCCTGGATGTCGAGTATGTCAACAATGACTTTGACACGCTGGTTCCGGGCGTCGCTTCGGGCGCCAAGTATGACGTTTCCATCGCGGCTATCACCGACACGCCCGAGCGTGAGAAGGAAGTCACTTTCTCTGATTCCTACTACATGGACGATCAGGCTATCGTGACCAAGGTCGATAACACCGACATCACGGCCGACAACTACAGCGAGAAGCTCAACAACGCCGACGCTACCATCATCGTCCAGTCTGGCTCGACCGCCGAGGCCTTTGCCCAGGAGAACTTCCCCAAGGCCAAGATTGTTCCCTACAAGGACGCCACCGAGTGCTTCAGCGCCCTGCAGTCCGATAAGGGTGACGCCGTGGTGACCAACCGCTCCGTCGCCAGCCAGCTGACCGCCGAGCAGTTCAACACCTGCCAGACCATCAAGCAGATCAGCACCGGCGAGGAGTACGCCATCGCCATCAACCAGGGCAACACTAAGCTCAAGGACGACATCAACCAGGCCATCAAGGACCTGACCGATGACGGTACCGTTGACGCCCTTATGGCTAAGTACAACATCAAGTAAAATAGCTACTTGATTGCACGCGGGCCCTTTCCGTTTTGGCGGAGAGGGCCTTTGCGTTTCTTGAATGGGCGTCATCCCGCCCCGTTATGTCGGCAACTTAAACGTTAGGAGCCACCTTGTCTCGATTGAACCAAGGAGCCATGGGCAAGAGCCATCCACTGTCCTCGATGCTCCAAAAGCTGGCCTGTGCCCTGGCTGTGGTGCTTGCCCTGGTATGCGCGGGGGCCTGCGCGCCCTCGACTGCTCAGGCACTTGAGACCGCAAAGATCACCGCCCGACCCAATACTGGTTCGGGTAGCGACGTGGTCGGTGGCACCGAGACTCGTATCACCTGGGAGGTCCAGGCCGATGCCGATGAGGAACTGAGCGGTCTTTCGCTGACGTTTGTCGATGGCACGACCTTTGGTGCGGACGACACGCGTCTGACGATGCTCTCGGGCGATGACCTTATGGACCGTACGCCCATGAAGCCTACGTGCAAGGTCGACGGCCAGACGCTCAAGATCGATTTTGGCGAGACGGCGCCCGCCGGCGGTTATTTCCGTGTCGAGGTCTACGGCGTGACCTTCCCCGTCGAGGGCGGCGACGAGGCCTTTAGCGGCACCTACACTTTGGCCGATGGTTCGACCAAGAAGATCTCCAAGATTCCGTCGGTGGAGATCAAGGGCGTGACGGCATTCGATAACTTCCTGGCCGACCTTAAGGAGCAGCCGTGGGTCGAGGCATGGAATTCCAACATGTTCCTGCGCCTGTTCCTGAACCCGGTCATTTTAGTCCAGAGCCTGCCGATCGTTTTCAAAGGCTTCCTCATGTCGCTTTCGATCGTACTTGTGGCGTTTCCGCTGGCAATTCCCTTCGGTTTCGCCCTGTCGCTCATGCGCATCTCCAAGTCGCGCATCCTGCGTTGCCTTGCCGGCATCTATGTGAATATCATCCGTGGTACGCCGGCGTTCCTGCAGATCTACATCGCGTTCTTTGGCCTGCCGCTGGCCGGCGTCAAGGTTGACGACTATGTGTTGGGCGTCATCGTCATGGCCATGAACTCGTCCGCCTACCTGTGCGAGATCTTCCGCGCCGGTATTCAGTCGATCCCCAAGGGCCAAAACGAGGCGGCTCGCTCGCTGGGCATGAACGCGTTCCAGACACTGCTCTACGTTATGATTCCGCAGACGTTCCGTAATGTCCTGCCTACGCTGACCAGTGAATTTATCCTGCTTTACAAGGATACGTCGCTGCTCGCGGCCGTGGGCGTGGTCGAGATCGTCATGAACGCCCGCACCATCGTGGCCACGACGGGCTCCATCACGCCGTATGTGGTTGCCGCCCTGTTCTACCTGGTCATCACCCTGCCGCTCGCTCGCTTGGTGAGCGGTCTTGAGGCAAGGCTTTTGGGCACGGCCGAGACCAAGAAGAAGCGTCCCGCCAAGAGCACCGGACAGGTTGTCGCGACGCCCGCCGATCACATCGCCGGTCTGTAAGGAGGTCCCAGTATGAGTGAAACGAATTCCAACGAGGTCGTCGTCAGCATCAAGAACCTCCAGAAGGCCTTTGGCGATAACGTGGTCCTGCGCGATATCGATCTGGATGTGCATAAGGGCGAGGTCGTCGTAGTTCTGGGTCCCTCGGGCTCGGGTAAGTCGACGATGCTTCGCTGCATCAACCGTCTTGAGCATCCCACGAGTGGCTCGATTGTCGTTGAGGGTGTGGACGTGTGCGCCAAGGGCGTCGACCTTAACAAAGTGCGCACGCATCTGGGTATGGTGTTCCAGCAGTTCAATTTGTTCCCGCACCTGTCAGTCAAAAAGAACGTCATGCTTGCGCAGCAAAAGGTGCTCAAGCGCAGCAAGGAAGAGGCCGAGAAGATTGCCATTGAGGAGCTGACCAAGGTCGGTCTTGCCGAGCGCATCGACTTTATGCCGAGCCAGCTCTCGGGCGGCCAGCAGCAGCGCGTTGCCATCGCCCGCGCCCTGTCGATGAACCCTCACGTCATGCTCTTTGACGAGGCCACGTCGGCGCTCGACCCCGAGCTTGTTCGCGACGTCCTGGGCGTTATGCGCGACCTGGCACGTGATGGCATGACTATGATCGTGGTGACGCACGAGATGGGCTTTGCCCGCGACGTCGCCGACCGCGTCGTCTTTATGGACGGCGGCGTTATCGTGGAAGAGGGCACGCCGAGCGAGGTCTTCGACCATCCCAAGAGCGAACGCACCAAGGCGTTCTTGGGCAATATCTCGTAGCCGCTTTATATGACTGACATAGCAGAAAACGGGAGCTGGATGTGATCCAGCTCCCGTTTTTGTTGGGATGCGAATGTGTTTTGGTGCAGAGCGCGTTACGGGCGGAGCTCATTGCCGCTAGGCGAGCTCGGCTCCAAGGGCGCGGCAGGCCGCCTCGCCCTCATCGTCGGGGGCGTCGTAGCAAATGACGGAATCGACGACGTTGACACCTGCCTCGTCGGCGTCGGCCTTCCAGTTGTCCATCCACTCGCCCTCGGCCCACGAATAGGAGCCAAAGAGGACGACCTTCTTGTCGCCGAGAGTCTCCTTGACCTCGTCCCACATCGGCTGGAACTCATCGTACTCGAGTTCCTCGGAGCCCATGGCGGGGCAGCCGAAGGCGAAGGCGTCGTAGTCGGCGGCCCTGTCGGCAGAGAAGTCGGCGCAGGGGATGACCCCAGTCTCGGCACCCGCGGACGTGGCGCCTTCGGCGACGAGGTTTGCCATGGCCTCGGTATTGCCCGTGCCGCTCCAATAGACGACGGCGATCTTGCTCATGTTTTGTCCTTTCGGTTGTGCGGCGCTGGCCGCGGCTCGTACGTTCTATCGGGTTGCCTGGGCAAGTTGCGCCAGGCTACAGCCCTGCTGATAGACAAAGGTGAAGTATTGGGTGCAGGCACGGTAGGCATCAAACGTCGCAAGCGCCTGCTCGACATTTGCGTAGACCTTCCAGGCTCCAAAGACCTTGTAGTTCTCGCCGCGCTGGACGATAAACTCGTGCACGTCGTCGTAGGGATATCCAAGGAAGTAACCTATTTCGTGCGGAAACTCGCAGACGCAGTCTTTGCTGCAGCTAGCTTGCTGGGGTAGTGCGCATCGAGTTTGGCTGCAGGCGCATTCCGCGACGTTATTGCTCGCGAGCGTGATGCGTGATGCCAAATGCACAAGGCATGTCGAAAGGTCTCTCGTGTCGTAGCCTTCCGAGGCGAGCGCCGTTTGGGCGCGAGGGTCTGCGAAATAGGTGGCGAGGCTTTTGGCTCGGTACACGTACGCGAGCGCTCCGCAGGGCCGCCAGACCAAAACACTCAGGTGGATGCCGAGTGGGTCAAGCTCGCGATTGCACTGGGCGATAACGTTGAGCAGGCGTGCTCGGCGTTCTGCGATGTTTTCGGTTGCGGACGAGCCGTCCCCGTGGGCGTAGGTGCCTGGATAGGTAAAGAGCGATGCCGGCTTGATGCCCGCGAGCGTTGGAGAGCAGTTGCGCACGACTGCTGACTGAAACGTTGGGATGTCTATGGTTCGAGTCACGGCGCTCCTTACGAATCTAAACTGTTAACCTAGGAAAACTTATACAAGAAAGTAAGCCTTGGTCAACAAAAAAGTTTGAAGAGGGAAACTAATTGACCGAACGGACATGATTTTGGGTTAAGATGAGGACACCCCATGGGGGTATCTAGATAGGGCTACTTGAAAGGGGAATGCATGAGTGACTTGCTCAACCCTGCGAATCTCATCGTGCTTGCCGTGATTGTCGTTGGCATGTTCTTTGGCCTGCGTCGCATTGTCGCTTCGACACACGGGAAGAGTTGTTGCAGCGATGGCGCGAGCGGCAAGAAGGCCAAGAAGGTAGTGGTTGCGGATACCGATCCGTCCCACTACCCCTATAGCGATGAGTTGCTCATCGGCGGCATGAGCTGCGATGGCTGCGCTCAGAACGTGGCCAATGCCCTGAATGCACTGGATGGTGTGTGGGCAACGGTAACGTACGCGGACCACACGGCGCGCGTGCGCTCCAAGCGGCCAATCGATCGCGGTGCTCTCGTGGCGGCCGTGAAGGATGCGGGTTACTACGTCATGACGCTGTAAGCGCCGCCTTGGATGCACTTCCTTGTCTAGGCTCGTCCGCGCAGTTCGATGTCTTGGATGTCGTCGAAGTCGATGGCGATGTCTCGGAGTTTGAGGAGCTTGAAGGCGGGGAGCGCCTCGTCGAGGATGCCGGTGCGGCTGCGATAGCCGTATGTATCGTAATAGGTGACACGAATCAAGTCGCCGCGTTTGAGGCCCTCGAGCTTTTTCGAAAGCTCGAGGGCTTTTTCTTCTGTGAGTTCGCATTTGGGCTCAACAGTGATCTCTTGTTTGCGCACGAGCTCGTAGTATCCCGTGAGGGCGGCAAAGGGCATAAACTGCGCGGCACGGCCGGCACGGACGGCGCCGTTAGCGGTGAGCTTGGGGTCGGCGGAGCGACGTCTTCCCTCGGGGTCCGCTAGGCGTTCAAAAGGTGTCGGTGGCCGCATCGGCTGCTGTTGGGGCTTAGGCACGGTGCCCCCCTACCTGATCGTTGCGTTCGCGTGCGGTGGCGCCGGCGGTAAAGCTCAGTCCCTTAACCAGCGCGTTCTTGCCGTATTTGCCCTTTACGGCCAGGACGGCACGGGCCAGGTCGCGCTCGCGCTCATCGGCCTCGACGTCGCTAAACAGATCGATGGTGGCAAACTCCTCCGGCATGAGGTTGCCAAATCCCAGGTTGATGCGCTTGACTGGTCGTTTGGGATCGACAGTCTGCGCCCAGAGCTCATCGAAATAGCCCATGATCTTCTTAAACGAATTGGTGCGCTCGGGCAGCTTGCGCGAGGCGTTGGAGTGCGCAAAGAGTGCGGCATAGCCACCGCGCGGTTTGCCGCCATGCTCTCCCACAAAGATGCCATCGATAGCCTGCGCCTCCCGCACCAGGCGGCGTCGTTCGTCATCGCGCTGGACGGGCTTGGGCGCACGGGGCGCGAGTTCGGGGCCGGCGGTTGCGGTGGGTTCGATACTCGACGTGCTCGAGCGCAGGTGCCCGCATCCGTCCACATATTGCGCTGTACCGCTGGCGTCGAGGCGGCGTATGTCGGCGCGCTCGCTTGCGTAGCCCACAAAGAGCGAGATGCTGTCGCAGACCACGTGCTTATCGACTAGGTCCAACACGGCGTTGTCGACCATCTCGCGCAAGACGGTGTAGGCCTGCTCGTAGGCATAGCCCTTCGAGAGCACCTGCCCTGTGGTGGTCGAAGTCGCTTGCGGGCGATAGGCTTGGATATCGGCGATGGTTGTCGGCTCACGCCCGAAGGCGTGGTCGATAAGATACTCGGCATTGACGCCGAGCTCGTCGTAGAGCAGGTTTTCGTCGAGCGCCGCGACCCCCATCAGGTCGTAGACGCCGTATTTCTCGAGACGGGCCGCCACGCCGGGGCCGATGCCCCAGATGTCGGTGATGGGGCGATGGGGCCAGATCTCCTTGCGAAAGGTCTCGTCGTCGAGTGTGCCGATGCGACTGGGCACATGCTTGGCGGTGATATCGAGTGCTACCTTGGCCTGGAATAGGTTGGGGCCGATGCCGACCGTCGCCGTGATGCCGGTGCGCGCGAGGACCTCATCGCGCAACATACGGGCGAAGCCTTCCGCATCGGTGTGATAGAGGTCCAGATAGGGTGTCACGTCGATAAAGCACTCGTCAATTGAGTAGACGTGAACGTCTTGCGGACTGACGTATTCCAGGTAGATACCGTAGATCTGCGCCGACACCTCCATGTAGTGCTGCATGCGCGGTACGGCCTTAATGTAGTCGATACCATCGGGTATTTCGAACAGGCGACAGCGGTTGTGAATCCCTAGGTCCTTCATAGCCTGCGTGATAGCGAGACAGATAGTCGTGCGTCCGCGCGATTCGTCGGCAACGACCAGGTTGGTGGTGAGCGGATCGAGCCCACGATCGACGCATTCGACGCTGGCATAAAACGTCTTGAGGTCGATGCAGATGTAGGTGTGCTGCTCGTGCGCCATCCGTGCCTCCCATCAAACACATGTTCTTATCGAATACCTGTTCGATAATACCTGCTCGACCGGACACCGTCAAAACCTGTCCCTATTTGGCAGGTATGGTCGTGCGGCTGCATCGAGTTTTTAACGCAGCCCTAAAGAGCGCGAAACAGCTCGGAAAAGCTCGCTTCGTAGCATGAGGCTAACGATTGATGCCACCATAAAGCACGGAAGGGTTGTGGGGATAATGGTTAACTATGGGTTTGGTATGCCGACGCGCTTGGTTGCGGATGGGGACGTGGCTCGCTGGTGCGGGCGATTGGTTGCCCACTATGGCGGCACCAAGGCGCTGGTGGTGCTGGGCGGTGACAAGCATACACGCGATGAGCTTGTCTCGGCGGCGCTCGGCTCGCTTGATCGAGCTCTGCTCGAGCGCGCGCTATTTCGCTGCGGCTCGGTCGAGGGCGACGGGGGAGACGAGCTGATCGACGAAGCCGTGGCCCTGGCGACCGACGAAGGCGTGGACTTTGTCCTGGCGATCGGCGATGCCGATACGGCGGGCTTTGCGCGCGAACTCGCTCGTCGCATGGCCGTGCTCGATGCCGGCGAGGACGGCTTTGTTCCCTACGGATGCATCGTCTCCGAGGGAAAAGTGCCCGCCGTTGTGGGTGCCGGCGAGGTTCCCGTTTTCGCCATCATCGCTCCCGAACTGCTGGAGGGTATCGGCTCGCCCTTGCGCGAGCTGCTCGGCAGTGTGTGCGCCGCGGCCTAATATTTACCATAAAGGGATAGGTTATTTTTGGTTGGTAAAGCGTTTGACCTGCCAAAATAAACCTGTCCCTTTTTGGTCGGTTGCCGTTGGGGGGCGGATTGGCAACGCTCGCTGATTGTAGTCTTGACCTGCGCTAGAATAGTGGCATCTGAATATCCGGGCGCGCATGGAGGTGTGCGCCCGCATGCTGAGGAGGACTTTATGGCAACTGTTGCCGCACCTATCGACGCTACGTCGACCGCCGCTTGGAAGGCGCTCGAGGCTCATCAGGAGAAGCTCGAGGCCGAAGGTATCGACCTCAAGGCCTGGTTCGCCGCCGATGCCGAGCGCGTGAACAAGCTGAGCTTTGACGCCGGTGACCTGCACTTCGATCTGTCCAAGAACCTGGTGACCGATGAGACCGTCAAGCTGCTGTGCGATCTTGCCCGCGAGGTGAAGCTCGAGGAGCGCCGCGACGCCATGTTCTCCGGCGAGCACATCAACACCACCGAGGACCGCGCCGTCCTGCACACCGCGCTGCGCCGTCCGGCGAGCGAGAAAGGCCAGCTCATCGTTGACGGCCAGGACGTCGTCGCCGACGTGCACGAGGTCCTCGATCGCATGTATGCTTTCGCCGAGCGCGTGCGCTCCGGTGAGTGGAAGGGCGTTACCGGCAAGAAGATCGAGCACCTGGTGTCCATCGGCATCGGCGGCTCCGATCTGGGCCCGGTCATGGCTTACGAGGCTCTGCGCCCCTATGCCGACGCCGGTATCGACTGCCGCTATATCTCCAACATCGATCCCAACGACCAGGCCGAGAAGCTCAAGGGTCTGGATCCCGAGACCACGCTCGTGATCATCGTCTCCAAGACCTTCACCACGCTCGAGACCCTCACCAATGCCCGCGAGGTCAAGACCTGGATGCTCGAGCAGCTCAAGGCTCAGGGCGCCATCGATGGCTCCGATGAGCAGAACGCCGAGGCCGTGGCAAAGCACTTCGTCGCCGTTTCCACCGCGCTCGAAAAGGTCGAGGCCTTCGGTATCGACCCCGCCAACGCCTTCGGTTTTTGGAACTGGGTCGGCGGCCGCTATTCCGTCGACTCCGCCGTGGGTCTGTCGCTGATCGTCGTGCTCGGCCCCGAGCGCTTCCAGCAGTTCCTCGAGGGCTTCCACGCCATCGACGAGTACTTCTGCAACACCCCGCTCGAGAACAACGCCGTCGCGCTGATGGGCCTGCTCAACGTCTGGTACGTCAACTTCTTCGGTTCCAAGAGCCACGCCGTGCTGCCGTACTGCCAGTACCTGCATCGTTTCCCGGCCTACCTGCAGCAGCTCACCATGGAGTCCAACGGCAAGCATGTCCGCTGGGACGGCAGCGCCGTGACCTCCGACACCGGTGAGATCTTCTGGGGCGAGCCCGGCACCAACGGCCAGCACGCCTTCTACCAGCTGCTGCACCAGGGCACCGTGGTGGTTCCGGCCGATTTCATCGCCTTCGCCAATACCGCCAACCCTGCGACCGACAGCGGCCAGGACGTGCACGAGCTGTTCCTGGGCAACTTCCTGGCCCAGACCAAGGCACTCGCCTTTGGCAAGACAGCCGACGAGGTTCGTGCCGAGGGCACGCCCGAACAGATCGTCCCGGCTCGTTGCTTTGAGGGCAACCGCCCGACGACCTCGATCTTCGGTGACACGCTGACCCCGTTCGCGCTTGGCGAGCTCATCGCCCTGTACGAGCACATTACGTTTGTCGAGGGCACGGTCTGGGGCATCGACTCCTACGACCAGTGGGGCGTCGAGCTGGGCAAGCAGCTTGCCAAGCAGATCACCCCGGCCTTCCACGACGACGCCGCCAAGGCCGAGCAGGACGCTTCGACCCAGGCGCTCATCGAGTTCTATCGCGCTCATCGCAAGTAGTCTTTACGGCTGAGTTGGCTTATGGCTGAAAGGGGCCCGTATCCGTTGGGATACGGGCCCCTTGCTATTTGGATAGGATGGAATGTATCGGGAGGCGCCTCGACGGGCATCGCAATCGTCGAAGGCGCGCCGTTCATGTTTGGGACAATATGACATTTTTCCCGTTGCAAACAGCGCCGCCGTGGGTGTTCTGTATGATGGCTCAGACAAGGTTGTTCAATGACAGGGAGGCATATATGGCAATCAAAGCCATCGCAATGGATATCGACGGTACGCTCACCAACGACCAAAAGGTCATCAGCCCGCGTACGCGCGAGACGCTGCTCGCGGCGCAGGAGTTGGGCATTAAGCTCATCTTGGCTTCGGGCCGTCCCGCATGGGGGCTGCACGCCTTGGCGCAGGAGCTCGACCTTCAGAACCATGATGGTTTACTGGTGGCCTTTAACGGCGCGCATGTGGTCGACGCTCAGACCGATGAGGTCCTTTTTGACCAGGCCATGCCGGCTGACGAGCTGCACCGTCTGATTGATCATCTGCGCAATTTCGACGTGATCCCTATGATTTCGCTCGGTCGCGATTTGCACGTCGAGGACTCGTACCATTGCATGATCACGCTGCCTGACGGCTCGCAGAAAAACATCGTCAAATACGAGCGCGATGCCTGCGACCTTAAGATCCGCGAGGTCGAGAGCTTGCATGAGGTCGTGGACACTTATCCCGTAGACAAGCTGCTGACGGCAGGCAACCCGGCCTACCTGCAAGCGCATTACGAGGAGATGTATGCGCCCTTTAAGCAGACGCTTTCGGGCATGTTTACGGCCGACTGGTACTTTGAGTACACGGCGCCCGGTATCGACAAGGCCCGTGCGCTTGAGGGTGCCCTGCTCAAGCTCGGCATCGATGCCAGCGAGGTCGTCTCGTTTGGCGACGGCCAGAACGACAAGTCCATGATTGAGTGGGCCGGCACCGGTGTTGCCATGGGCAACGCCGTCGATGAGGTTAAGGCAGTTGCCCAGATGGTAACCGCCAATAACAACGAAGACGGTATTGCAGTGGCGCTGGATAAGCTGCTGGGTTAGAATCGCCGATTAATGCATGGTTTGGGCGCCTGCTTGCGGGCGCCCTTTTGTTAGGGAGGGTGCCGTGTCCGCATTTCCGTTCGACGCCGTTATCTTTGACATGGACGGTGTCATTGTCGATACCGAGTATTACTACCTGGGCGAGACTGCCGCGTTTGCCAAGGAGCTTGGGCTTAACCTGACTCAAGAGGAGTTGAATGGGCAAGTCGGTACCTCGCATCAGTTCTTCCTGCATATGCTGGTCGATTGGTTTGAGCGCGCCGGTAAGGGGCATTTCACTGGCGAGGAAGCGTTGGCCCGTTGGGACGAGTGGGCGCATAAGCGTCCGCGCGACTATCAGGCTTTGATTAACCCAGGCGCCGTGGATACGATTCGAGAGCTGCCACGCCGTGGCGTTCGCGTGGCGCTTGCCAGCTCGTCTCCCATGGATAGCATCGAGGAAGTGCTCAACGCGTGCGGGCTGTCGGATGCCTTTGAGTATGTGGTGAGCGGCGAGCAGTTTAAGGAGAGTAAGCCCGAGCCCGACATCTACCTGCATGCGCTGGACCTGCTGGGGCTGCCCGCGAATCGCTGCTGCTGCGTTGAGGATTCGGTGCCTGGCATCACTGCCGGCAAGCGAGCCGGCCTGACAGTCATTGCCAAGCGCGAGGAGCGCTTTGGCTTTAGCCAGGATGCCGCGGACAAGATTATCGACCAGCTGCCGGAGCTACTGGAACTCGCGTAGATCCTGGGCGGTACTGCTGTCACAACAGTGGTTCCGTTGGCATAAGAGAGGGGCGCGCTATGGCATTTAACGTGAGCGCACTGGGGTTTGGCGACAACGTCGTCGACCGCTACGAGCATATTCGCACGATGTATCCGGGTGGCAATGCGGTGAACTTTGCCGTGTATGCCAAGAAATGCGGTGCCGCGCGCTCCGCGTATATGGGCATCTTTGGTAATGACGCTGCTGCCGAGCACGTGATTGCGAGTCTTGAAGATGAGGACGTTGAACTTGCCAAATGCAAGCAGCTCATCGGTGAGAATGGTGCTGCGCGCGTGACCGTCGTTAACGGCGACCGTGTTTTCCTTGGCTCCAATGAGGGTGGCATCCGTGGTGATGCTCGCTATGTGCTCGATCGCTTTGACCTTGCGTACATGAAGCAGTTCGACGTAGTCCACTCGGGCAACTATTGCTTTACCGAGCGCGAACTTCCCAAGTTGAAGGCCGCGGGCGTCACGGTTTCGTTTGACTTCTCGGACGATTCGACCGACGAGTACTACGAGCAGATTGCTCCCTACGTTGACTTCGCGTTCTTTAGCGCGGCAGACGCCGCGAGTGAGGATGAGATTCGCGAGCGTCTGGCATGGGTGAGGAGCCTAGGTCCGCGTTTCGTATCGGCAACGGCTGGCGCTGAGGGCTGCATTGCCTATGATGGCGATCGTTATTACCGCCAACTGGCTAAGCCGGTAACGGATATGAAGGACACCATGGGTGCGGGCGACTCATTCCTGACTTCGTTCCTGATGTGTTATCTCGATTCCGTCAAGCGTGGCGAGGATGGTGCCGAGGCCATCGAGCGTGCACTCGACTTTGCGGCGGGGTTTGCTTCGACCGTATGCGGCATGGAAGGCTCCTGGGGCCATGGAGTGCCGATTTCCGAATAGGTGAGCAGTCCCGGGGAGTCGAATTGTCGCCCCCGGGACTCCATGGACAAAAAATGCTAAATATGAGTACTGTCACTAATTTAGTAACAGCGAAATTAAGCTATTGAGGGCCTAGTTGGGTGTCTGCGAGTGATTAAAACCTGCTAAAAATGACTTTAACCACCTTAAAGTGCCTTGATAATGGATAGCTGTACATTATCAAGGCACTATTTTGCCGTAAAATAATGTGACTGGATTTGCAACAGTACTCATATTTGGCATTTTTTGTCCACCGGGGCTAGCGAAGGTCAAAAACAGAGTGCGCATTTGCTAAAACTGCCGACTCGATGCACTCTGCGTCGCGGTTTTTGAGTGAGGCGATGCGTTCTGAGGTCCTTGTGAGCGATTTGATGAGCGACTGCGCGCTTGTTTCTGTGTTTGCCTCCGCTGGTGCATCGGTCTCGAGCAGTAAACGATCGAGTGGAATCTGTCGTGCGTATTCGCGTCCTCGTTTAGACGCGAGCATGCGTTCGTTGACGGAAAAATAACAGCCCGCATCACGCGCGCGGACGAGTTCGTCCGAAGTGCCGCTAAACCAGTGGAAGATGATAACGGGGGAGTCGGGGTTTGGGATGAGTAGTCCATGCGATTCGAAGACGTCCAGTACGGCTCCTGCTGAACGAACGGCGTGAATTGATATCACGCGTCCGGTAAGAGGATGCCGCGCGAGCGCCTCGCAGAGCCGGTCGAGTGCCTGTATTTGTAGCGGCTCACTTCCAGCAAAGCGCGCGGAAAAGTCGAGTCCGACTTCGCCGATGTAGCGCTCTTGGGCAGCAAATTCGCAAAGCAGATCGACTTCGGCAGGACCGCAGCGGCCGTCGACAAGCCACCAGGGGTGAAGCCCAACGCCGGCGATGATGCCTGGTTGGCGAAGGGCGCGCTCGTTTGCGGCCGAAAAGTCGCGTGGATCGATGCCGCAGTCAAAGAGCCCCAGCCCCAATGCCTCCGACTCACTGATTGCAGCATCGGGGCTGAGCATCAAATCAAGGTGACAATGCGTGTCAAAGAATCGCGGTTCCATCTCGGCGCGCTCCGCTAGTCCAGGCGCTGGCCATCGGCGCGCAAGCGCTCGGTGCCGCGGCCACTGATCTGGCGGATAACCTCGCCGGCAATCATCTGACCCATGATGGGCGGCATAAAGCTGGCGGTGCCCAACTCGGTGCGCTCGTGGATATTGGAAGGGTCGCGGGGCTGTGTCTTAACCGATTCCTCGCAGCTAAACAGTACATGTAGACTCTTGATTCCGCGCTTCTTGCATTCTTTGCGCATGATGCGGCTCATGGGGTCACGTACCGTATCGAAAATGTCGGCAAAGCGGAGGCACTCGGGATGGAGCTTGTTGGCCCCGCCCATGGAGCTAACCAAACGAACGCCGTGGTCCTGAGCATATTTGGCAATGGTGAGCTTGGCCGAGATGGTGTCGATGGCGTCGACGACGTAGTCGAGCTTGCCGTCCGTCTGCTCCAAAACGCGTGCGAAGAACTCGTCGATGTTGTCGCTCAGCAGGTATTCGGTGCGCTTGATAACGGTGGCGGCGGGATTGATATCGCGAATCATGGCTTCCATCACGTCAACCTTGCGCTTGCCGACGGTGCTGTGAAAGGCGATAGCCTGGCGATTGATATTGCTGGGCGCGACGATGTCCTTGTCCAGAATGACGAAATGACCAATGCCGCCGCGGGCGAGTGCCTCGCAGCAGTTGGAGCCCACGCCTCCGCAGCCGAGCACCAACACCGTAGCATCGGCGAGCTTATCGAGTGCCTCGCGGCCCATGATGATCTCGAGCTTGGTGTCGCGTGTCTCGACGAGAGCGGCAGCGGTTTCGGTCATAGACATCCTCCGATGGGGAAGCGAATCGTGTTTTAGCTATCGCCATTATAGGTGTTATCGCGATTCCATTTGAGCCCTTGGGCTTGTTGAAATGGGATCGGGGTTCGCATAAGATTGAAGCAGATGGCACCCGTTGCAGCGGGTTGGCCAACTCCAAAACACGTTTGTAGCGTGAGAAGTGGCCGTCTTCGCATTACGCGGAGGCGGCTATTTTTTTTGAGTACAAGATTAGATAGTTAGACAAACATCTAAATATCGAGTATAGTGTGCGCGTCATGAGAGATGATGAGAGGAGGTCTTATGCCGGGAGAGGGTTTTAAGGCGCTTGCCGATCCAACGCGACGGCGCATTTTGGAGTTGCTGCGCGAGGGCAATTGCACGGCGGGGGAGCTTGCCGAGCATTTCGATATCAGTAAGCCGTCGCTAAGCCATCACTTGGCGACGCTCAAAAA
>CAJLRE010000037.1 GCA_905208975.1 uncultured Collinsella sp.
GCCAGACCAAGGACGATTGGGGCTACCGCAATAAAATTGAGCTCGAACCGACCGTCGTCAACGGCCGCGTTCGTCTTGGCATGCACGGCGTCGATCCCAGCAAGATCGTGACCGTCGATTCGTGTCCGCTGTTCGATAAACGTTTTCCCAAGGCGCTCAAGTCGGTCGTCGGCGCGCTCAACTATCTGAGCGGGAGCCACGACCTAGGCCTGGAGCGCGTGGGCATTCGCGCATCGCGCCGCACCAAGGCGCTCGAGGTTGCACTCTGGACGCCCACGGGCTCTTTTCCGCGCTCGCAAGTCTCGCGCGTGCTGGCGGTCGCCGCTCATCCCACG
The DNA here is from genome assembly GCA_905208975.1 of uncultured Collinsella sp. GTDB lineage: Bacteria > Actinomycetota > Coriobacteriia > Coriobacteriales > Coriobacteriaceae > Collinsella. The sequence goes on from CAJLRE010000037.1 coordinate 336, forward strand.
AGCATCGTGCGTGTGATGAGCAAGGGCGAAAAGAAGGCCCGCCGTGTCTCCAAGGTCGAAATGCTCGCCGGAGAGGGCTCATGGACCGAGAATATCGCCGAGGGTCAGATGCGCTTGTCTGCCCCGTCTTTTTTCCAAGTCAACACCAAGGGTGCTGAGATTTTGATCGAGCTTGTCATGGAAGCGCTCGACCCGCAAGAAGACGAGCTTGCCGTGGACCTGTACTGCGGTGCCGGAACCTTTACCCTGCCGCTCGCCCGCCGCTGCGACTTCGTCGCCGCCGTCGAGGCCTACGGCCCGGCCGTGCGCGACCTGCGCCGTAACCTCGAGATCAACAAGCTCGATAACGTCGACGTCATTGGCGGAGACGCGGTGCGCGAGTTCCCCGACCAGGATGCCGACGTCTTGGTGGTCGACCCGCCGCGCGCAGGCCTCGCCCCCGAGGCGATCGACCTTATCGCCAGCACGAGCGCTCGCGATGTCGCCTACGTGAGCTGCGACCCCGCCACCCTGGCACGCGACCTTAAGCGCTTTGTCGAGGAAGGTACCTTCTCCCCCGTCAAGATCACGCCGGTCGATCTGTTCCCGCAAACCTTCCACTGCGAAACCGTCGTCCACCTCAAGCGCAACTAGACTGTTTGCCCCAGACCACGCCCGATGATTTTTCTGGCACGGGGATAAAAATAGATTTGCTCCGAATGATTATTTAATCCCCGTCCCGAAATTGAACCGCCCCTCATTTCTTGAACATTAGAAATGGGGGCTTCTTTATGGACGGGAGAGTCAGGCACGACGCCACGCTGAGGACTCTTGCAGCAGAGCTTTGCGACAGGGGGCGCGGGCGCGCCGAAGGCCAGCGGGAGGCCGAAGGGTGCCCGGACCCGGCCGGGGCCGGCGGCGTGCGAGGGCAAGCTCATGCGACGGAGCTGCTGCCCGGGCGCCTGAAGGACGAATTCTACAGGAGCCGGACGTGGCGGAGCTTCGAGGAGTTCAAGCGGGACCTCGAAGCCTATACCGTTCACTGGAACAAGAGGAGGCGGGTTAAGCAAAAGGGACTGACCCCGGAGGAGTTCCGAAATCAGTCCCCATGTGCGGCATAGGCCGCTAATTGACCCGTCCAAGTATCGGGGCGCAGTTCATTTCAGCGCCGCCCGAGAAAGCTAAACGCCTTCTGGCAGGTTGTCCCGGGCCGAGGGCGGCCACCTTGATCGCCCTCGGCCCTCACCCACCTCAACTGCCCCTCAATTACATAGAGCTGATTGAGGAGGGCGCAGGCTAGCGGGTGCCTTCCTCATCGTCGTTGGGCCGGTAGGTGATGAACTCGATAACAAAGGCCAGGACGGCAGAGACGAGCGAGGCGATGATCGCGAAGATCATGTGGGAGATCCCGGCGCCACCAGGGGTCCCGTCGATAAAGTTGAGCAGGTTGAAGACGCCGAGGCCGCCCGAGATGTACATGAGAGCGCCAGTCATTCCCACGATGGCGCCGCCCACGGCGGAGCTCAGGCATGCCACGACGAACGCGCGCTTGTTGGGGAGGGCGATGCCGTAGATGCCCGGCTCGGTGACGCCGAAGAAGAAGGCGGAGATCATCGCGGGAAGGGCGATGCCGCGGAAGCGCTCGTCCTTGTTTCTGAGGTACATGGCAAAGATGACCGCTCCGAGCGCGAACCCGTGGCCGATGGTGGCGGCGAGCACGCTGTCGTGGCCGAGGGTGTTCAGATTCATGATGGAGATGGGGATGAGGCTCCAGTGGAAGCCAAAGATGACGAGGCACATCCACAGTCCGCCAACCAGGGCGCTGCCCAGGACGGAACCAACCACGGGGAGCTGGAAGATGAACGAGAATGCCGCGCTCAGCAGGTTGGTGATGAGGGTGGCCACCGGGCCGATGATGAGGTAGCCCAAGACGATGGAGACCGTCATCGTGGCGAGCGGGACAAGGAACATCTTGAGCGCAGCCGGCATCCAGCTCTTGAGCCAGCGCTCAAGGATAGAGCCGAACCACACCATGAGAAGGACGGGGATCACCGAGCTCACGTAGCCGGACACGGGCATGATGATGGGGAGCCCGAGGGCGGTGGCGTACCACGAGAACGTGCCGGCCACGCCGAGGTCGATGCTGCCGAGCGCCTCGCCCGAGGTCAGGGCGACCATCGTCGGGTAGAGAAGCGCCACGCCGATTGCCACGCCGGTGAACTCGTTCATGCGGAACTTGCGCGCGGCACTGAACGCCAGGGCGACGGGAAGGAAGTAGAAGAAGCCGTCAGCCACGGTGTAGAGCAGCGTGTAGAGGCCGTCGTTTGCAAAGGCCGGGACGAAGTAGGTGATGAGGGCAAGCAGTCCCTTCATGATGCCTGCGGCGGCAAGCGGTCCCAGGATGGGCTGGAAGATGCCAGAGATGAGGTCGATGACGACGGAGGCAACGGTCTTATCGCCCTGGGGCTCGTCGTCGGCGCTTGCGCCGCCCGAGAAGTTGCCGGCCTCCAGGACCGCGTCGTAGACGTCCTCGACGATGTTACCCACGACCACCTGGTACTGGCCGTTGGCCTGGATGACCTGGATGACGCCCTTGAGGGCCTCGATCTTGGCAGTGTTGGCGCGGGACTCGTCCTTGAGTTTGAAGCGCACGCGCGTGATGCAGTGCGCGACGCTGGCGACGTTCTCTGTGCCGCCTACGTTCTCGAGTATGGATCTGGCCAGATCGTCGTATTTTTCAGCCATTATTTTCTCCTTAGTGATATTGCCCGGGCGGCTAGCCCAGGTCGCCTCCGTTGGTGGCGATGGTCTGTTGATACCAGTAGAAGCTCTTCTTGCGCCTGCGCTCGAGCGTGCCGTTGCCCAGGTTGTCGCGGTCCACGTAGATGAAGCCGTAGCGCTTCTCCATCTCGCCGGAGCCCGCGCTCACGAGGTCGATCGGCCCCCAGGTGGTGTAGCCGAGCATCTCGACGCCGTCCTGCTCGATGGCGTCACGCATGGCCTCGATGTGCTCGCGCAGGTAGGCGATGCGGTAGTCGTCCTCGATCGTGCCGTCGGGAAGCACCTCGTCATAGGCGCCGAGGCCGTTCTCCACCACAAAGAGCGGCTTCTGGTAGCGGTCCCAGAGGTCGTTGATCGTGATGCGGAATCCCAGCGGGTCGATGACCCAGCCCCAGTCGCTCGTGCGCACGTAGGGGTTCTCCACGCCGGCGAAGGCGTTGCCCTCGGCGACGCCGCCCACGGAGTCGGGGTCGCCCGCGGTGCAGCGCGAGGAGTAGTAGCTAAACGAGATGAAGTCGACGGTGTTCTCCGCAAGGATGCGCTCGTCCTCGGCGGTCATGCCCACGTCGATGCCCTCGCGCTCGAGCATCTTGAGCGCGTAGCCGGGGTAGCGACCGCGCGCCTGCACGTCCACGAAGAAGAGGTCCTCCTGGTTCTTGACCTGCGCCGCGCGAACGTCCTCGGGACGACAGGAGTAGGGGTAGTAGCTTCCCGCGGCGAGCATGCAGCCCACCTTGTTCTCCGGATCGACCTCGTGGGCGATCTTGGTGGCCCAGGCGCTCGCCACGAGCTCGTTGTGCGCGGCGCGGTACTCGGCCTCGCGGGCATTCTCCCCGGGCTCGAGGACGATGCCGGCACCCATGAAGGGACGGTGCAAGATCATGTTCATCTCGTTGAACGTGATCCACCAGCGCACGAGGCCGCGGTAGCGGTTGAAGAGCACCGTCACAAGCCGCTTGTAGAGCTCGATAAGGGTGCGGTTTCGCCAGGCGCCGTACTTCTTGACGAGGTGGATGGGGCAGTCGAAGTGCGTGATGGTCACGAGGGGCTCGATCCCGTGCTCGCGGCAGCAGCGGAACACGTCCTCGTAGAAAGCGAGCCCGGCCTCGTTGGGCTCCTCCTCGTCGCCATTGGGGAAGATGCGGCTCCAGGCGATGGAGAGGCGAAAGACCTTAAAGCCCATCTCCGCGAAGAGGGCTATGTCCTCGCGGTAGTGGTGGTAGAAGTCGATGCCCGTCTGGGCCGGGTAGTAGTACCCGGGCTCGAAGTCGAGCATGCGCCTCAGGCCGCGGCTTACGTCGTTGCGCTCCGGCCCGTGTGGGATGACGTCGACGTTGGCAAGGCCGCGGCCGCCCTCGTCATAACCTCCCTCGCATTGGTTGGCGGCGGTGGCTCCTCCCCAAAGGAACCCTTTTGGAAATGGCATGGTGCCTCCTTCTCTCTGGCGCCCCCATCTCTGCGGGGGACGCTTTATAACGTCCTTGCGGCCTCGCGCGCCTGGCCCGTGGCCCTTTCCCTGATGCGCGCGGGCCGCCTGTGAAGGGGTGACTAGCTGACGGCTTGTCCTGCGGCGGCGCGACGTGCCTCCCGGCCTCCAAGCAGGGAGGGGACCTGTGCCAGGCACACGCCGGCGAGGATGATGGCGACGCCCAGCCACTCGACGACGCCGAGCGGCTCGCCGAGGACGATCATGGCGATGAGCAGGCCGGCGGGGAGTTCCGCGGCGGCCATGACGGTGGACAGGCCCGCGGGCAGGTGCGGAGAGCCCATGCCGAAGAGCAGGACCGGGCAGAGCATGCCAAAGAAGCCGGCGATGACGGCAAAGGGCAGGATGCCCTGGGCGAGGACGCCCGAGACGACGTAGTCCGGACACACCGTGAGCGACATGACCACGGAGCCCGCGCATACGATGACGCCACGCTGCTCGGACGAGCAGGGGGCCTCGACCTTGCCGGAGAGGGTGACAAAGAGGGAGCAGGACACGGCCGCCCCCAGCGCGCAGAGCAGGGCCACGGGGTCGTACCCGGTGATGCCGGTCTTGTAGACGCCGCTGGCGAACACCGTTCCGAAGACGATGACCAGGGCGGAGGCCACTTGGAGGAGCCTCGGCGGCCGGCGCGTCATGACGGTCTGCCACACGAGCCCCAGCCACGTGAACTGGAAGAGGAGCGTGAGTGCCACCGGGGCGGGCAGCACGCTCATGGCGTAGCAGTAGAGGATTGAGGTGAGGCAGGTGAGGGCTCCCAGGCCCATGAGCTTGAGGGCGAGCTTCCAGCCCACGCGCTGCCAGCGGTGCCCGAGTGCGTGCCCTGCGAGCGTGGCGAGGGCGAAGAAGAGGCAGCCGAACCACGCCTGGCTCGCCACCACCTGCGCTGAGGTGAAGCCCGCGGCGTAGGCGAGCTTGTAGGTCGTGGCCATCGCGCCGTAGCAGGCGCCGCCCGCAAAGACCTGGAGCGCCGCCTTGACCTGCCCCGCGCCCGCGGCTCCCGCCTCGGCGGTCTGTTGCTTGATTGTGTTTGTTTCTGCCATTAGGCTCCCTTCCGTCTGCTGTCTTGCAGATGCACGTCTCGTGCGTCTGTTCCCTGCAGTCGGAAGGTGGGCTCGTGCGGTCTTCTGGCGGTGCATGTGGTACCTGCTGCCAAGACGAAAAAAGCCACGCAACCGACTGCTCGGTTGCGTGGCAAAAAGGTGGCTAGCGCCCAGAAAAGTCCACGCGTTTTTAGACTGGGACAAAGTACTACAACAGGTGAGATTCCGTCAAGAAAAACCGAGGAAAAAAGTGAGCCTCTGCCCGCCGTACCTGTGGCGGTCGCTCCCCGAACGGGGCGGTGCTGTTGGGGACTGTCTCGATCTGTAACAGTTGGGGCTAGTTTTGGTCGATGGATGTTACAGATTGAGATTGTTGAGGGTGGGTGGGGGTAGCTAATTCGGACGGGGCTATTTTAAACATTGGGAAATCGAGCGTGGCAAGCGGAGGTCTTCGGGGTATAAGACGGCTAATTGTATGCCGCCTATGAAAGGAACCCTCATGCCCAGCGTTGCCGTTCTCGCCGCCGATGGCTTTGAAACGATTGAATGCCTGACCATGGTCGATGTCATGCGTCGCGGCGGCGTGCGCGCCACGCTCGTCTCGATCATGCCCACGCGCGAGGTCGTAAGCTCGCTGCAGATTCCCGTAACCTGCGACGCACTCTTTGACGAGATCAACTTTGACGAGTACGACTGCGTCGTGCTGCCCGGCGGCCTGCCCGGCGCCACCAACCTGCGCGCCGACCAGCGCGTCTGCGACGTAGTCTGCGAGTTCGCCGCGACCAAGCATGTTGCCGCCATCTGCGCCGCCCCGTTTATCCTGGGCGAGCTTGACCTGCTCGAGGGACGCCACGCCACGTGCTTCCCCGGCTTTGAGAAGAGCTTCCCCGAGGGTGCCTATACCGGCGACAAGGTCACGCACGACGGCAACATCATCACCGCCAGCGGCATGGCCCAGTCGCTCCCCTTTGCGCTTGAGCTGCTGCGTACGCTCGCAGGCGACAAGGCTGTCGAGAAGGTTGCCGAGGGCATTCAGCTATGATTTTGGCTTCGCAATCACCGCGCCGCATCGAGCTGATGCGCGAAGCGGGCTACGACATCCGCGTCATTCCCGCTGACATCGACGAGACTCCTTTTGATGACGAGGCCCCGCTTACGCTTGTCGAGCGCTTAGCTCGCGCTAAGGCTGCCGCCGTTGCCGCCGAGCACGCCGAACCCAATGAGCTGACCATCGCGGCCGACACCATCGTCACCTTCGATGGCAAGATTTTGGGTAAGCCGGCAAACGAGGACGAAGCCCGTACCATGCTCCACGAGCTCTCCGGGCGCACGCATCAGGTCGCAACCGGCGTCTGCATCGTTAGAGCCGGAGACGCCACAGCCCCGCACGCCGCCGAGAGCCTGTCGTTTGTCGATGTGACCGACGTGACGTTCTATGAGCTCACCGACGAGCAGATCGAGCACTACGTCGCCTCGGGCGAGCCCATGGACAAAGCCGGCGCCTACGGCATCCAGGGCACAGGCGGGCGCATGCTCGTGCATGATATTTCGGGCGACTTCTACAACGTGGTGGGCCTGCCCATCGCTCGCGTCGCGCGTGCGATTCAAAAACTATCGTAATTGCATCTGGCGCTGGGTATCCCCCAGCGCCTACAATTTCGGCGTACCGTACGGATCCCGACCGGGCATAAGGCCCGGCGGAAAACCGATAGGAGTAAAACATGGATACACTGCTTGAGGCCATTGACGTTTGCGATGTCGATGGCTTTTGCTTTGGCAACTACACGGACGAGGAGGCCGGCACCGGTTGCACCGTAATCGTGGCACCCGAGGGCGCCACCGGCGGCGTTGACGTTCGCGGCGGTGCCCCGGCATCGCGCGAAACCGACCTGCTGCGTCCCGAGAACACCGTCGACAAGGTCCACGCCGTCTGCCTTTCGGGCGGATCGGCCTTTGGCCTGGAGGCCGCAAGCGGCGTCGCCCGCGAGCTCGAGAGCCGCGGCATCGGCCTTCCCGTCGGCCCCACGCAGGTGCCTATCGTGTGCTCCAGCTGCATCTTCGACCTCGCCTTTGGCGACCCCGCCGTACGCCCCGACATTGAGGCTGGCATCTCCGCCGTGCGCGAGGCGCTCGACAACGCCCCCGCCACGCTCGAGCAGGGCAATGTAGGTGCCGGCACCGGTGCCACCGTGGGCAAGCTCATGGGTCCCGCCACCTGCATGAAGGCCGGCCTAGGCGCTGCCGCCGTGGCACTCGGCCCTGTTAAGGTGGGTGCCGTGGTCTCGGTCAACGCCTGCGGCAATGTCGTCGACCCCTTCACCGGCGAATGGGTCGCTGGTATGCGCGCCGCAGCAGATAGCGACCAGATCGTCGACATGGAGCTCGCAGCCTTTGCCGCCGCCGGCTCCATGCAAATGCCGCTCGACCGCACCAACACCACCATCAGCTGCATCGTCACCAACGTTGAGCTCACCAAGGCTCAGGCCACCAAGGTCTCCCAGATGGCCGCAGACGCCTATGCACACGCCATCCGTCCCACGCACACCACGAACGACGGCGACACCATCTACACCCTCGCCAGCGGCAAGCTAGACGCTCAGACAAGCGCCACCGTTCCCCTAGACCTACTGGGCATGCTCGCCGTAAGGGCCCTACAGACCGCCATCGTAAACGGAGCCAAAAACGCCAAAACCTCCCACGGCATCCCCGGCGCCGCAAAGTAGCCTAACCTGACCGGTTGCCCGGTGGGGCTTGGTTATGTTTGCTGCTCTACAGTCCTGGCTCGCACGAAGAGCACATTAAGTGCTCTTCGGCTCGTGCGGAACTCGCGACAAACATAACCAAGCCCCACCGGGCAACCTACTCAACAAGATCCCTTTCAGCCCAGGCCCCTGTGTACCGCGCGTCCAAGATCTTCAAATTCAGGCAGCCTGACAATCGATTCTTATAGCAAAGGCCCCTTGGCCTTTAGTTTGCTACAAGTTCCGCACGAGCCGGAAAGCACTCAATGTGCTTTCCGTGCGAGTAGGACTGTTCGCAGTAGCAAACTAAAGGCCAAGGGGCCCTGTCAACCTATCAGCAGCGATTACTCAGCAGTTAGTTGAATTTGAAGATCTTCGAGGCAAGACGGTATAGGCCGAGTGTGGTTTTGTCTCCGGCACGACCGCGGAGGTTAGTGAAGAAGCCGACCACACCGTAACGTGCACGACGATACATACGCTCGTCATAGGCCTTCAAATCATTCCACAGCGTCTTCAGACGCTCATCGGCACAATCCTCGTCGGAAAGCTTGGTGAGCACCGAGCAAATCGCCATCATCATGGTGAAGTAGCCCATCATGTACGAACGCAGACGCGAGGACTCAACGTCCTGGTACAGGTGGAACGATTCCATCATGATGCGCGTTACGCGGAACTGCTGACCCAGGCGCTTGACCATCGTGGCCTCATTGACGCTCTGGCCCTCGCGACCGATAAAGTAGCGATAGAGGTCGATGTCGGCGTAGTACATGGTCTTGCAGCGCGGCAGCGGCACGTATGCGTAGATATTATCCACGTAGAACGTGTGTGCCGGCATAGGCAGATTGGACTCGCGCAGTACGTCGGTGCGATAGCACAGGCTGTGCATGAGCAGGTTCTGATCGGGACGGAAGTGTCCGATCTGGTCCCAAGAGAAAATCTTTTTGCGCGGCAGGGCAAACTTGTAGCCAATAGCGGTATGCGTGCCCTCGTAAACCTTCTCGTACACGTAGTTCGAGATAAACAGGTCGACGCGCTGGTCGCGCTCCTCAAAGCCACGCAGAATCGACAGCATGGTCGAAAGCGCCGCACCGTCGAGCCAGTCGTCCGAGTCAACGACCTTATAGTACGTACCATGCGCCTCACGCAGGCCCGAGAGGACGGCGATACCGTGGCCGCCATTCTCCTGGTGCACCGCACGGATGGTACCAGGATAACGGGCCTCCCACTCGTCGGCCTTGGCGGCCGTCTCGTCCTTGGAGCCGTCGTCCACCACGATAATCTCGATATCGGTGGCGTAATTGCTCCCCTCCAAGATGGAGGTGACGCAATGGTCCATATCCTTGGCGGCGTTATACGAGGGAATACCGAATGTTATGACTTTATGCATGGCAGGCGATAATCTCATCCGAAAGATCGAGGGCAGAATTGGTCACGGCGTCCATATCGTAGTAACGATACTCGGCCAGACGACCCACCGGGTGGAAGTTTGTCAGGTTCTGGACGCGCTCAAGATAGCGCTCATAGAGCTCACGGTTCTCGGGCTCAAGAATGGCGTAATACGGCGTCTCGCCCGAGCCGGGCGTATAGGCCTTGGAGTACTCCTTCATGATGGTGGTCTTGCCGGGCAGGACCTGACCAGTCATGTTCTTGAACTCGGTAATGCGGGTGTAGTCCTCGCTCGTGGTGTAGTTGACGGTGCCCACGGGCTGGAACTGATCCATATCGAGCGTCTCGAACTTCATGTCGAGCGTGCGGTACGGCAGCGCGCCCAGGTCGAGGTTGAACAGCTCATCGAGCGGACCGGTATAGACGATCTCGCCGCCGTAGACCTTGCCGTCGACCTTGACGGTTGTCTCGTCGATCTCGAAGAGATCGCGAGCATCCACGTCGCAGAACACATCAATCAGGTCGTGGTCGAGCATGTGCTCAAACAGCGCCGTGTAGCCATCCTGCGGCATACCCTGGAAGGGGGCCTGCGGGAAGTAGCGGTCATCGTCGCCCACAAAGACGGGAACGCGGCCGGTGATCGAGGGATCGATCTGGTCGGGCGTCTGGCCCCACTGCTTCATGGTGTAATGCAAAAAGACGTTCTCGTAGACGTAATCGGCGACCTCGGCCAAGTCGGGGTCGTTCTTCTTACGCAGCTCCATGATGGGCACTTTGACATCCTTGCCAAAGGTCTCCACGAGCTTCTGATACAGCTCCTCGCCGCGCTCATCACCAAAGGCGAGCTTGAGACTCGCATGGTTGAAGGGCACGGGCATAAGGGTACCGTTGATGTTGGCGAGCACCTTGTGCTGATAATCCGTCCACTTGGTAAAGCGCGACAGGAAATTATGCACACGCTCGTTAAAGGTGTGATAGATATGCGGACCGTACTCGTGGATCAGGATTCCGGCCTCGTCAGTGCAGTCATAGGCATTGCCCGCAATGTGGCTACGGCGCTCCAAAACGGCAACGCGATAGCCGATAGTCTCGGCAAGACGGCGGGCGCAAACGGCACCGGCATATCCAGCACCGACGACAATCATGTCGTACGCGCCGGCGTTAAAGCCTTCAGGCAGGCCTGAGGTAATCTGCATCGATACTCCTTGTCAAAAGCCACGGGCTCGTTAGCTGGGCTTTTCTCGAACATTCTTCGAGACATATTTATCAGAGCGATTATAGCGCTAATGCGTCCTATAATGAGCTTGCCACACAAGGAAAGCTCAAGCACAGCGGCGAACATAATTGAAAGGTAGACCCGCTAGCAGCGGGTTTATTCGTGAACAGCCGGGCGCCTGGAGCTTAGCGAAACGCTTGTAAGGAGTAACATGAGCGATTTCCTAAACCGTATGAAGTCTGCCGCCAAGGCCGACCTTAAGACCATCGTCCTGCCCGAGGGCGAGGATCCGCGCACCATCGTCGCGGCCAACAAGATCATCGAGGAAGGCCTGGCCAACATCGTCATCCTGGGCGATCCCAACGAGATCAACGTTCCCGGCGCCACCGTCATCGACCCGCGCAATGCCGAGAAGCACGAGGAGTACGCACAGAAGTTTGCCGAGCTCCGCGCCAAGAAGGGCGTTACCATCGAGCAGGCTCGCGCCCAGGTGATGGACGCCACCTACTTTGGCACCATGATGGTCAAGATGGGGGACGCCGACGGCCTGGTCTCCGGTGCCTGTCACTCCACCGCCGACACCCTGCGCCCCGCGCTGCAGATCCTCAAGACCGCTCCGGGCACCAAGCTGGTCTCGGCCTTCTTCGTGATGTGCACCGACACCCCGCAGTTCGGTACCGACGGCACGCTGATCTTCGCCGACTGCGGCCTCAACATCAACCCGTCCTCCGACGAGCTCTCCGAGATCGCCATCGCCTCGGCCCACTCCTGGTCCACCTTCATGGGCAATGTTGAGCCGCACGTGGCCATGCTCTCCTACTCCACCATGGGCTCCGCCGGTGGCGAGGTCGCCAAGAAGGTCCAGGAGGCCGTGAAGTTCTGCAAGGAGAAGGCTCCCGAGCTCGCCATCGACGGCGACCTGCAGCTCGATGCTGCTATCGTCCCCACCGTCGCCCGGCTCAAGGCTCCCGGCTCCTCCGTCGCCGGTAAGGCCAACGTGCTCGTGTTCCCCGACCTCGAGGCAGGCAACATCGGCTACAAGCTGGTCCAGCGCTTCGCCGGCGCCGACGCCTACGGCCCCATCCTGCAGGGCATCGCCAAGCCGGTTAACGACCTGTCGCGCGGCTGCTCTGCCGACGACATCGTGGGTGTCGTAGCCATCACCGCCGTCCAGGCTCAGATGGCTGAATAGCTTACATATCCCCTCGGGACCCTGCAGGGCAAAGCTCTGAAAACGTCCTCGGACATGCAAAGAGGCTCCGCTGCGCGCTTCGCGCGGCGGAGCCTCTTTGCGTCCTGCGGAATGTTTTCAGAGCTTTGCCCTGCAGGGTCCCTGCCGTCACGCAGCAGTCAGGGAATCTGGAGTGGGCGGCGGCTTGGCTACGAGCTGGGGCTAAGGATCTGAACGAATGGGTGACGTTGCTGGGAGCGCAGGCGTTGCCGGCGATGATCACTTTGGAACTGGAATTTCCGCCTGCTAGTAAAAAGGCCTCCGGGCTGTTGCTCTGGAGGCCTTTTTGTCAATTACAGACGAATGCGTTAGTTGTTCTTGGTCAGACGCTCGACGTCGTGGGCGATCATGTATTCCTCGTCGGTGGGGATGACCATGACCGTGACGGAAGAACCGGCGGCGCTGATGACCTGCGGACCGTTGCCCACGGCCTCGCGGTTCTTGTTGTTGTCGATGTGCACGCCCAGCCACTCAAAGCAGTCGCAGAAGGCCTTGCGGATCGACCAGTCATTCTCGCCGATGCCGGCGGTAAAGGTAATGGTGTCCACGCCCGCCATGGAGGCAATCATGGAACCAGCCTGCTGCATGGCCTTGTATGCGAACATATCGAAGGCGAGCAGGCAGCGCTCGTCACCCTCAGAGGCGCGCGTACGAATGTCGCGGGCATCGTTGGAGATACCCGAGATGGCAAGCAGACCGGACTGCTTGTTCATCATGTCGTCGACTTCCTGGTAGCTGTAGCCGCCCTCGCGCTGCAGGTAGCACACGGTAGCCGGGTCGATGGAGCCGCAGCGGGTTCCCATCATCAGACCGTCAAGCGGCGTGAGGCCCATCGTGGTGTCGCGGCACACACCGTCCTCGATGGCGGCAAGCGAAGCGCCGTTGCCCAAATGGCACGAGAGCAGACGGTGGCAGCGCGAGCCCAGGATCTCTTTGGCCATCATCCACTCGTAGCGGTGGCTCGTACCGTGGGCGCCGTACTTGCGCACGTGGTACTTGTCGCACACGTCCTTGGGCAGGGCGTAGGTGTAGGCGACCTCGGGCATGGTCATGTGGAACGAGGTATCGAAGACAGCCACGTTGGGCAGCTCCGGATACTTCTCGCGGCAATATTCGATTGCCGCGGCCTCGCCGTAATTGTGCAGCGGGGCGAGCGGGGCCACCTCAAGGATCTTAGCCATGACCTCATCGTCGACGACCGCGGAATCATCGAAGTGCCAGCCACCCTGAACGATACGGTGGCCGATGCCGTCGATCGTAAAGTCGGTCTTCTCGAGCTCCTCGAGCACGCGCGCAATGGCGCAGCGATGATCAGGAAAAGGAATCTCCTCGGTCTGCTTGGCACCACCGTTCTCGGAGTGGCCAAAGATGCCCATCTCCGAGCCGATACGCTCGCAGTTGCCCTTGGCGAAAACCTCGCGGGTATCGGTATCCAAAAGCTGATATTTAAGGCTCGAGCTGCCGGCGTTGACAACAAGTACGTTCATGAGACTCCTTCGTGATTACAGTACGGTCGGCAAACCTATAAGGCGGCCGTACCCTTAATAAGAAGTTATCAGAATCCAATAAATATCTATTAAACTCTTCGCCCAAAGAGCATAAAAGGGGGCTGAACGGCACAAGGCCATCCAGTCCCCTCCCCTTGCATAAATTACTTACCGCTGACGATGCGCTCGACGTCGGAAGCGATCATGAACTCCTCATCCGTGGGGATGACGAAGATCTTGACCTTGGAATCCTTGGCAGACAGGCACCAAGCGCCGTCGCCACGCAGAGCGTTACGGGCATGGTCCATCTTAACGCCCATAAAGGCCAGACGGTCGGCCACACCGGCGCGAACGGCCGGAGCGTGCTCGCCGATGCCGGCGGTAAAGACCAGGGTGTCCATGCCGCACATGGAAGTGGCCATCTCGGCGGCCTTGGCGGCAATCTTGTAGACGAACATATCGAAGGCGAGCTGGGCCTCGGGGTCGCCGGCAGCGGCGAGTTCCTCGACATTGCGGCAGTCGTTGGTCTTGCCGCCGGTCACAGCCAAAAGGCCGGACTTCTTGTTCATCATCTCGTCGACCTCGTCGAAGGTGTAGCCGCCTTCGCGCTGCAGGTAGCACACGGTAGCAGGGTCGATGGAGCCGCAGCGGGTGCCCATCATGACACCGTCGAGCGGCGTCAGGCCCATGGTGGTGTCCATGCACTTGCCGTCCTCGATGGCGCACAGGGAAGCGCCGGAACCGATGTGGCACACGACGACCTTGCGAGCCTCGCCGTTGGTCATCTCGGCAACCTTCTTGGAGATGTAACGGTAGCTGGTGCCGTGGGCGCCGTACTTACGGATGTGCAGCTTGTCGCAGACGTCCTTGGGCAGGGCGTAGGTCTTGGCGACCTCGGGCATATTGAAGTGGAAAGCAGTGTCGTAGACCGTGACGTTGGGCAGGTCGGGATACTGCTCGAGGCAGTACTCAATAACGTTGGCCTCGGGGTTGTTGTGCAGCGGGGCGAGCGGAGCGACCTCGCGGATCTTGGCGAGGACGTCCTCGTCGACGAGGGAGGAATCGCCGAAGTACCAACCGCCCTGAACGATACGGTGGCCGATGCCCTCGATCTTGACGCCGTTGGCCTCAAGGTCCTTCAGGACGACCTCGATGGCGACCTTGTGGTCGGGGAACTCGATGTTCTCGGTCACCTTCTTGGAGCCGTTGGCAGCGTGGGTGAAGGTACCGCCGGTAAAGCAGACGCGCTCGCAGGAGCCCTTTGCGGACACCTTGTGGGACTTGGTATCGATGACCTGATACTTAAGGGTCGAAGATCCTGCGTTGACGACCAGAACGTTCATGTGTCTCCCTACTAACAGGCGGTGTGGCGCCGCCAGGTTACATACGCTTCAATAATAAACCCAAACGCCCTCGCGCTCGGGTTTATTGCGTTGATATATAAGTTATCGATGCCCAAATACTCACGGCCTTTGACTTGTAAGACGAAATAGCGCGGGGATATACACCAGGGAAGAAATCCCGAGCGCAACAAGCAATACGACTCGAATGCCCGCAACGCTACTCAACACAGCGTTGAGCAGATAGAAAAGAACGGCACCCACCGCCACCATCTGGCTTTGAACCGAAATCAGTGAACAGCGCATCGAAGAATCGGCAGCATTTTGGAAAACTGAGTATTTGATTGGGGCAAACAACGAGTACGCAACCGTCTGCAGCACATAGAACACGGGCAGCAAATTAACCGGAGTAAGGGGAATCAAAAACAAAGCTGTCAATACTAAGCGAATGATGCCGCAAATACGCGCAAAACGGCCCTTGTCGACACGAGTAATCGCGCTGGGCACAATAAACCCTATGGAGGCGGAGGCAAGGAGCTGAACCGCAATGGTCACGCCCGAAGCGACGGCATTCATTCCGCGACCCGCAAGCAACAGTGAGAAGAAGTCTTCCAGGGCGACGAAGGCAAATGCCTGAGAACAGTCCATGATGAACGCTGACCGAAGAACGCCATTACAGGCAATAGCGGCACCGATCATCTTCGGGCTCATTCCACGCTCAGGTATCGCCGCAGTGCCCCCTCTTCGCATCTCAGGAATGCAGATAACGACAACCAACGTCAACACCATTGCGATGACATCCGCCGAAAGACCAATGAGATATGCACCGACAGACGAAATGAAGCCGCCCACACAAGCGGAAATGGCATAAGAGGCATAGAAAACAAATCGCTCAACGACATTAAGCCTTACGAGCTGGTCCTGAGAGACGCTGTCAATGTAAATCGCTTCTATGGATCCGCTCACACATGCAACGGCAAAACCTTTAAGAGCAAACGCGCCGATTAAAAGCAGAGGAGAACGGACGAGAAGCAGGGCGGCGTAGTATCCAAGCATTCCCACGACGCCAACGAGACCGCTTGTCTTTCGTCCAAACCTATCAGCAATATAGCCAGTGGGAACTTCAAGGATGAACTTGCTCACTTGGTATGCAATCATCATGCTAGAAATCGCTACCATCGAAAGCCCGACGAACTCAAGGTAGACAGTTAGGAAATACAAGATGGTGCTGAAGTTCGACAGGAAAACGAACATCATATAAAGCAAAGTCGTACGGTTTTTCATACTCCGCCCTCCAAGAGTCAGCAATCTAAATCGGAATCTTGGAAAAGCATGAGGGCAAAGCTGTCAGTTATGTGTTACAAGGCGTCAATAATCACTTGACGTCTCGAAGCCAATTAATCTCACGAAGCAAGGTGACGCAATAGGTGCAGAAAAACCGTCTGGTGTCGATCAGTCCAGGAATTCTGCCGATAGCAAAAGTAGATAGGCAAGGTTACATCACGCGAACCCTCAATGGAGCACTCACTCACTTCTGACCCATCCGATGCGAGAGGGGACCCAGACAAACTCAATATCAATCCCCCGCCTTGAAGAAACTCAGTCTGAGCCCTGCTTCCGTATTCAACATCACGGAAGCGAAAATTGACGAGCTGGGCTTCAGGGCATTGGTTAATCGCATTGAGACAGGGTGACAAATTAATGGGAACAGCAAGCCTGCCGCCCAGTAACTCACGAATGGTCATAGCGTCAACAGATTGATGACCCGCTGGGCATGAAAGAACCTTGAGCTCCTTTTCACCCAAATATTTTGAAGAAAGGACGCTGTCCCGTGGTTCCTCAAACGAGATAGCCGCGTCCGAAATTCCAAGTATAAGTGATTCAAAGCATGTTGCCGTTGGCTGATGCCACACATCAAGATGAATCTGAGGGTGCGAGCGTTCAAACGAGTCATACCAGTTTTCGGCAAAAAGGCGCCCCCGCCCATGAAGGCAGGGGGCGTAAAGACGAAAGTGGCCATCGGGGGAGACGCCGTCGCCCCTCGATTGAGCGTACTTTTTGAGATCGTCGACTTGTGCCAGGATCACGCGTGCACGACGCGCAAATTCTCTGCCCGCCGGAGACAAAACAGCCTCCCCCGCCGATCGGTCGAGCAAACCAATCTGATACTCAGATTCCAACTTTTTGATTGCCGACGAAACGGCCTGCGGACTCACATGAACGGCGCGAGCCGCTTTGCGCACGCCGCCATAGTTCGCTACCGCTTGAAGGTATTCGAGTTGAGAAAGCTGCATAGATTACTCCAAAGGCAGCCAAGTCGACGGGCTACGCACCCTCAGATGAGGTTCTCGCCCAGGTTCTTGCCGCCGAGAACGTGCATGTGGAAGTGCATGACGGTCTGGCCGGCATTGACGCCCTTGTTGGAGATGACGCGGAAACCGTCCTCCAGACCCTTGGCTTTGGCGACCTCCTGGATGGCGTGAGCCATGGCGCCCATGGTCTCGGCCGGCACGTTGTCGGCGATGTCGCCGTAGTGCTTCTTTGGGATCACGAGCGTGTGGACCGGCGCCTGGGGGTTAAGGTCGTCGAACGCGATGACCTGATCGTCCTCATAGACAACGGTCGAGGGGATCTCGTGGCTGGCAATTTTGCAGAAGATGCAATCGCACATGGTTGGTTCCTTTCTCACAGACCAAGGTGATTATATTTGGTCGGAATGGTTAGAACGAGAGGCTGTCGTCGGTGTTGGCGGCTTCGCCGTCGGCGAGCACGT
>CAJLRE010000038.1 GCA_905208975.1 uncultured Collinsella sp.
CCGCCATCATCGCCTGCGGTGGCACCTGGATGGTCAAGCCCGCCCTGTTCGCCGACGGCGACTTCTCCAAGGTCGAGCAGATCGCCCGCGAGGCCATGGACGTCGTCAAGAAGGTCCGCGGCTAACCCTGCCATTTGGGTACGGGGTAGATATGGTAGGTTTTCTGCTTGACTTCCCCGTTTGATCCGCTCTCTATCGTGGGGGCGCGGCCACGGTTGCGCCCCTTTAAAACGGCTCGGAAGCGCGCCGTTTCCGTCACGAACAAGAACCGAAACCGTCTTGTATGCTGATAGAACGTGACGGAAGCGACACGCACCCGAGCCGCTTTGTCTACTCGGCTGGCAGTCGCACTCAGCTGAGCCACCTCGACAAAAGCCAGTCCACCAAAACAGCTGCGGCGCCGTCTGGAGGAATGAACCCTTGCTTCCGATCTTTTCCTCCAAGCGGCGCCGCAGCCTTTTTACGCCCCAATAGCACCCCCGCACTTGCGGTGAAATACGGACTGTTTACGCCGCCAGAACCGCAAAACAGTCCATATTTCACCGCAACTAAGTAAGGGAGCGAGTTAGATGGCCGAGTCTTTGGGCAGCTCGAAATAGTCGGGATGTAAGGCGATAACCGGGCCCTGCTCCTCGGGCATCAGATGCAAGTGCGTCTCTGCCAGATAGCTCGCCGTGTCGGTATCACCCTTCTTAATGGCCTCGAGAATCCGGCGATGCTGACGACGGATCGGCTCCCAATCCAAATCCTGCGACACCATACGTAACCAGTTGTATCGCTCAAAATGCGTGTTGACGCTCTTCATCCAATCCCACAACATGTGGCGGCCGGCAATCTCAAAGCACGTCTCGTGGAACAGGTTGTCTAGGTCGAAAAAGCGGCGCGTTTCTCGATTGTCGAGCGACTCGGACTCGGCAAGAATCTGCTCGAGCCGATGCTTTTGCTCGGGCGTGGCAGCCGAACAGCATTTAATGAGTACGCTTCTTTCGAGTTTCTCGCGCAAGAAACAGGCATTCTCGGCGTGTTCCATGCTGATCTTAGAGACGTAGGTACCACTCTTGGGACGCGTTTCCACCAGCTCTTGCTCGCGCAGGCGCACAAAGGACTCGCGAATGGGCGTGCGCCCGATCCCCGTCTCCTTTTCCAAACCAATCGCCGAAAGGCGCGTGCCGGGCCTAAGCTCGGCATAGATGATCTTGGAGCGCAGTGCGTTGTATGCCTGATCTTGCAGGCTCTGATAATGCTGGTGTTGTTCCATAAAGCCCTCGGATGAAGCACACGGTTTGTCGAATTTCATCACGTAATACTATCTCATCGACACGCCCCAGCTCCCAATCAGTCTTTTTGGGACGGGGCTCTTTTAGCTACCCTGGCCCGCAGATCGGCCCCCTTGCCACAAAAGTGGCCCATCTACTACGTTAACACGGATAGCCTCGGCCATACCGAAAACCGTGAAAACAAAACCGCAGGTAGACAGCTTGTCGATTTTCGAAAAAGCCGACTATGGTTGACCCCTGCGGCTTAAACGTAGTAGATAGGCCCTTTTCGTGGCGCAGCACTACTGCACCCCAAATTGGCACCCCGAGCCTGTTATAAGTTGCTGTGAAATACGGACGGTTGATAATCAAGGGTTGATAATCAAGGCGCGCTATACGGCTTGCTATATCTCACTTAACTTTGCTGTACGTCGCTATACTTTGCTATAAATTGACAATAATCGGCCCGTTACCATCCGGGATATAACGGACCCCAAGCCAACGCTGGCTTGGGGTCCGTCTTGTACCATGGCTCTTTTTGACTATGAGCGCTCGTATTTCGTGGCCCGCCCGGTTCCCTGCCTTACGATTGCATTCCGTTCAAGCAGAGATTCGAGTGCCGCCAACGTCCGCATGCGGCTCAGCCCCGTCTGTTTTTCAATCTCGCTTCGCGACATAATTCGCCCGCCCGACAAGGCCTTGAGAACCTGGACCTCTTCCTCGGACCCTTCAAAGGCATCGGTAACGGGCAATGTGACGGCCACCATGCCGCCGCGAACATCAAAAATTGGTTGATTGATCGAACCGCGATAGGCACGTCTAATGCGCGCGATTCCCGTACCAAATTTCTCGATGTAATCCAGCTTTAAGAAGGCCTCTGCAACGATGGGGTTTCTGAGCACGGATATCTGCCCATACAGGTATTGTTCCGTCGTCAAACCGGCGGGCAGCGATCCGGGGGAGGTCACAACGACGCGATCATCGTACAGGGCAATTTGAACGTTCGCTCGAACGTCCCACGTCCGATGCACTAAAGCGTTTGCAACAGCTTCGCGGAATGCCTCAAGAGGAATTCGATCGGTTTGGACGCGCTCCATCCCTTCGATACGCTCATAACGGTAGTAGCGTGCAAACATAGCCACCGCCCTGTCCGCCTGCTCAATTGCGGATACATTTGTCGCCGCCTCGCGATCCAAGATCACATCCTCGGTATCGCCAAAACGGACGCAGTCGATGCCTGGAAAATCATTCTTATCCGCTAAAATCGCCGCGGCATTGGTATAGCCATCCTTGCCGAGCAAGCGGAGCGTACGCAAGATATCCG
The DNA here is from genome assembly GCA_905208975.1 of uncultured Collinsella sp. GTDB lineage: Bacteria > Actinomycetota > Coriobacteriia > Coriobacteriales > Coriobacteriaceae > Collinsella. The sequence goes on from CAJLRE010000038.1 coordinate 2,581, forward strand.
ACGTTAGCTCGGAAATGCCGAGGTGTTCAACACACTTATGCTCGAGCGTATGAAAGCTCAAGTCCTGGCGAGCCGACGTGAGCGCGTCGAACGTTACGTTGCTGCCTTCGAGCGTCAGCCTGCCATACTCAAACCGGTCGACCTCCACCGTTGCCGAATCGTTTCGCCTGTAGGCCTTTCCCTTGCTTCGATAGGGTTTGTCCTGTCCCTCATAAACCGTAAGGATTACGGTCCCGTGTTTCTCATCGGGCTCGAGCGTGTAACGGGGAGCGGGGTCCAAGCTGTCATTAATCATGTTCTCGATGCGGAGACACTCTGCGACCGGATCTGCAAGGCCGACAACCACGCCCTCGTCATCAACGCCAAACTCAATCTTGCCCGTCCCATAGTTTGCATAGGCGCTCACCGTTTTAAGAAACGTCGGCGTAACGCTTTCCTTGTATTCGACTGTAGGGCTCTCTCTAACAACCATATGCACAACCCCCTCGTTTCGTACCATTCATAACCGTATTATAAGACGAAAACCGTTTGCGTACTGATTTATATAAGACGCAAACTGTTTTCGTCTTGATTTGCGTACGGAATTAAGACGCATAATTTCGCTTTCGTATGGCTCAATGCCGGACGCAGACTGTTTTCGTCTGTCAATACGTCTGCAATCCAAACGAAAAGAGCCCCGAGCTCGTATGAACTCGGGGCTCTTTGTGCCGCACATCTATGAGAGGAGAAATTCGATGCGTACGGGCGCTACTCCATGAAGCCGCCCTGGGATGGCGGCAACCTCGTCAATGGGGCCAGGTTTACATGCGCCAAGTTGGTGCAAAGTAACCTGCCCCCACGCAACAAGGGGTTGACTAGAGCTCGCAGGCAACCCTGTAGCCATCGCCGATGGCGTCGCGGATGTTGCCGCACTTGTTGGCATCGCCCAGCACGTGGGTGGCAACACCGGCGGCGGCAAGGTCGTCGGCCAGCTTGGTATTGGGACGATAGCCCATGGCAAGCACCAGCGTATCGGCACCGGTGATGGTGTGGACCTCGCCGTCCTTCTCGTAACTGATGGTGTCCTCGGTAATCTCGGTCACCTTGGCCTCGGTCAGCACGTGGACGCCCTTGGAGAGCATGCGCGTGATGAGCACCGCGCGACCGGCACCGCCCTCGTTGGCGGCGAGCGTCTTGGTCATCTCGATGACGGTGACATCGCGATTGGCCGGCGAGAGGTCATTGACCAACGGGGCCAGGTAATCGGCCGTCTCGCAGCCAACGGTGCCGCCGCCCACGATGACGATCTTCTTGCCCGGGAAAGCCTTGCCGCCCAGCAGGTCGTCGGCCGTCATAACCTGCTTAAAGCCCTGCATGAAGGCCGGAGCGATGGGCTCGGCGCCATAAGCCAGGACGACCTCGTAGCCCGCGTAGTCACGCTGAATGTCCTCGGCCGAAAGCTCGGTACCAAAGACGCACTTTACGCCCGCATCGGCCAGGCGACGGTACTGATACTTGATCACGCGGGTGAGCTCCTGCTTTGCCGGCGGAACGGCTGCGATGCGCATCTCGCCACCCGGCTCGTCCTGCTTATCCACGAGCACCACGTTGTGGCCGCGCTTGGCGGCAATGAACGCCGCCTCCATGCCCGCGGGACCGGCGCCCACAACCAGTACGTTCTTGGCCTCGGCGGCAGGCTCGTAGCCGGCCTCGTCGCGCTCCACGTCCGGGTTGACGGTGCAGGAGATGCGCTTGCCAAACATAATGCCGTTCAGGCAGCGCAGGCAGCCAATGCAGGGGCGGATGTCGTCGGCGTTGCCGGCAGCGGCCTTGTTGCAGAACTCGGCATCGCACAGATTGGCGCGGCCCATCATGCAGATGTCGGCGGCGCCGTCCTCGATCAGCTCCTCGGCGATCCAGGCCTCGTTAATGCGGCCGACCGTGGCGACAGGAATGTTGACGTGCTTTTTGATCTCGCGCGAGCAGGCGGCGTGCGAGGCCTGCTGAGTACCGGCGGCGGGAATTGCGGAGCCGCGCTTGATGGTGGTACCACCCGACACATGAATCATGTCGACGCCGGCCTTCTCCAGGCGACGCGAGACGTAGATCATGTCGTTGAGGGTCAGGCCGCCATCGGTGTACTCATCGCCCGAGATACGAACGTCGATGATAAAGTCCTTGCCGCAGCGCTCGCGAATCTCGGCGATGACCTCGAGCAGAAAGCGCATGCGGGCGTCGAGCGAGCCGCCGTACTCGTCGGTGCGCTTGTTGTAGAGCGGAGTCAAAAAGCCGCCAAGCATGCCGTGGGCGTGTGCCGCGTGGACCTCGACGCCATCGACACCGGCCTTCCGCATACGCACAGCAGCGTCGCCAAACTGATGCGTAAGCTCGTGAATCTCATCGACCGTGATGGGGCGCGGCGCTTCGCGGGCATAGGACGGGCCCACAAAGGACGGAGCGATCAGGCGCGGCGTGCCCGGAATGTTAAAGGCCATATAGGCGGGATGGAAGAGCTGCGGCATGATCTTGCAGCCATACTCGTGGACGGCCGCGGCGAGCTTTTCCCAGCCGGGGATAAACGTGTCGTCGTAGCAGCACATGTCGCCCGGCAGATAGGTATAGGTAGGCTCGACCGTCACGACCTCGGTAATGATGAGGCCCACGCCGCCCTTGGCGCGGGCACGGTAATGATCGACCAAGTCGTCGGTCACATAGCCATGATCGGCCAGGTTGGTGGACACCGGCGGCATAAAGACGCGGTTCTTGACCTCGGTCGTACCGACCTTGATCGGGCTAAAGAGCATCGGATAGGCGGAGGACTCCATACAGGCTTCCTTTCGTTTGAGCCGCTCGGCGGCAGTTGCTAACGTACCTATCGTATCAGCAACTGCCGTATCCGTAGTCAAACATGCCCAAACGCCGGTCGACTAATGAATACCGCGGCTCAGGTCTTCGGCAATTTTGTCCACGCCCTTAAGCGCGGCGCAGGTTTTTTTATTGGAACAATGTCCCGTGCAAACGCCACCTTGAGCGCAGTCGGCGCAGGTGCCCTTGCGATAAATGCGCACGCACACGGCGACAAACGCGATGCCGATAACAGCCAGTACAACAATATCGATAGGTGCCATAGCAAGCCTCCTCTAGTTAACCATCACTTACTTTACCCCATTCTCCACCTACCAAAAAGGGGCAGGTATATTTTGGTCGGTTTTATCTGCGGAAACGCCACATCTCCCTCACCAAAAAGCCCGAGTGTCGCTGGGACACCCGGGCTCGTGGAAAGGGGCTGATCCTTATTCGGACTTAAGCGGAAACTGCAGCGGAAGCGGTGTTGGTCTCGTCCTCGTCGGTCCAAGCGTGCTTGGGCATGGGACGGAAGATCTGGAAGAGCATCGCAACCAGCAGAACGATGGCTACAACCGTCCAAATACCAAACTGGCCAAGGACAAGCAGGTTGTAGAACTGGTTGATGAACAGGGCGATCACCCAAGCGAAGGCGCACTCGTAGCCGATGGCAATCGCGGTCCACTTGCCGGAGTCCATCTGGTTGCGGATAGTGCCCATGGCGGCAAAGCACGGGGCGCACAGCAGGTTGAATGCGCCAAAGGCAACGCAAGCGCCCATAGTCGGGAACATGCCGGCAAACGCGGTCCACAGGCTCGGGTCGGTCTCGGCGGCGTCGGCAACGGACAGCAGCGAGCCGGCGGTGGCGACGACGTTCTCCTTGGCGACAAGTCCAGAGACGGTCAGTGCGGTGGCCTGCCAGGTGCTAAAGCCGAGCGGGGCGAAGATCCAAGCGACCAGGTTGCCGAACATGGCAAGCACGGAGTAATCCATGAACTCCTCGGGGATGCCCTCCATGGAAGGCAGGTAGCCAAAGGCGCCGTTGTAGCTACCAAAGTTGGAGAGGAACCAAACGACAACGGTGGACGCAAAGATGACCGTGCCGGCCTTCTTGATAAAGGCCCAGCAGCGCTCCCACACGTGCAGCGCCCAAGAGCGGATCGCCGGGAAGTGGTAGGCAGGAAGCTCCATAACAAACGGCGTCGGGCGGCCGGCGAAGAGCTTGGTCTTCTTGAGCATGAGGCCCGAGGCAATGACGGCAAAGACGCCCAGGAAGTAGAAGAGCGGGCTGATCCACGCAGCGGTGGTAGAAGAGTCGCCAATGATGGAACCCATAAGCAGGGCGATGATCGGCAGCTTGGCGCCGCAGGGAATAAACGTGGTGGTCATGACCGTCATACGGCGGTCCTTCTCGTTCTCGATGGTCTTGGTGGCCATGACGCCGGGGACGCCGCAGCCAGAAGAGACGAGCATCGGGATGAACGACTTACCGGACAGGCCAAAGCGGCGGAACACGCGGTCCATGATAAAGGCGACGCGGGCCATGTAGCCGCAGTCCTCCAGGAACGACAGCATCACAAAGAGCAGGAACATCTGGGGCACAAAACCAAAGATGGCGCCCAGGCCGCCGACGATGCCGTCGCAGACCAGCGAATCGACCAGGCCACCATCCTCGGTGCCACCCGCCACAAGGGCGTCGTGCACCACGGTGGTGATACCCGGGACATAGGGGCCGTACTCCGCCGGGTCAATCGAATCGGCGTCGTCGCCCGCGGCCTCGACAGCCTCATCGTAGGCGTCGCGGCCCTGACCGAGTACGTACCAACCGTCGGTGCCGAAGAGCTGGTCGTTGGTGAAGTCGGTCACCGTGCCGCCCAGGGTAGAAACGGCGATGTAGTACACGCAGAACATGATGACCACAAAGATCGGCAGGCCCAGGATACGGTTGGTAACCACGCGGTCGATCTTCTCGGAGGTGCTCATCTTGGCAGGAGCCTTGGTCATGCACTCGTCGATAATGTGGGCAATCACGCCATAGCGCTCGCCGGTGATGATGGACTCGGCGTCGTCGTCGCAATCCTGCTCGCACTGGGCAACCAGCTGCTCAACGCGAGCGGCCTTCTCCTTGGTGAGGTTGATGAGCTTGCAGGCGTCCGCGTCGCGCTCAAACAGCTTGACAGCGTAGTAGCGACGCTTGTTGGCGGGAACGCTCGCCGGCAGGTTGTTCTCGATGTGGTCCAGAACGTCCTCGATAGAGGAATCGAACTTGTGCTCCGGCACCTGGCCCTTGGAAGCAGCGGACTTCTTAACCTGCTCGAAAAGCTCCTTGATGCCCTTGTTCTTAAGGGCCGAGATCATCATGACCGGGCAACCGAGCTTCTTGGACAGCTTGTCGGTGTCGATCTTGTCGCCGTTCTTCTCGACCAAGTCGGCCATGTTGAGGGCGACGACCACGGGCAGGCCGGTCTCGATAACCTGAAGCGCCAGGTACAGGTTGCGCTCGAGGTTGGTGGCATCGACCACCTGGACGACGACATCGGGCTCGCCGCTCATGAGGTAATCGCGCGAGCACTGCTCCTCGGGGCTGTAGGGGGAAAGCGAGTAGATGCCGGGGAGGTCCGTAATCGTGACGTTCTTGTCACTCAGGAGCTTGGCTTCCTTTTTCTCAACCGTGACGCCGGGCCAGTTGCCAACGTAGCCGTTGGCGCCGGTGATCAGGTTGAAAAGCGTGGTCTTGCCGCAGTTGGGGTTACCCGCCAGCGCGACATGGATCTGAGAATCCGCCATTCAATCCTTCTTCCTTGTGTGCCTGCGCTGCTTTCTCCGCGCGGGCTGGATAATGTGCTTCAACGTTGCAAGTTTAAGTTAGAAAATCCTAACTTTATCTGCAGAAATATTCGCCGTCGGCCCTTACTGGACCTCGACGACGGCAGCCTCCTCCTTGCGGATGGAAAGCTCGTAGCCGCGCACGTTGATCTCGACCGGATCTCCGAGCGGTGCAACCTTAACGACCTTGAACGAAGTGCCCTTGATGAGTCCCAGGTCCATAAGGTGACGGCGAAGCGCGCCCTCGCCGTGAAGCTTGACGATGGTAGAGCTCTCGCCCACCTTAACGTCACCCAACGTCTTCATATTCTTTTCCCCCTTTCAGCTTTTATGGAATGCTGCGAACTAACCGACAGTCATGATGTGCATGGCGACCTTGGTATCGATGCCAAAGCGCGCGCCGAGCACGGTGACGATGATATTGGCGCCACTCGAGCTCACCACGTGAATCTCGTTGCCCTCGACAAAGCCGAGGTCCTTGAGGTGGTGCTTCATGTCCTCATTGCCCTTTACGCGAGACACGCGCACGGTTTCGCCCGCTTTTACCATCGAAAGCGGCATAGCCGGCATCTGCGGTCCGCAAGACATGAGTGAGCTCCTAACGTCAGTTCGTCCTCAACATCGACGCAGCAAAAGTTAACCACGTCTATGTTCGCTACAGTAAACTAGCACGTGGCTAACTTTTTGGAAAGGGTCCCTATTCAGTTTTCGGAAAAGTTTCCTATATGCAACAAAGAAAGATGTGACAAAGGGACTGTCCCTTCGTCACATTGTTGCGCTTTAGAGCGAGAGGTTTCTGATCGACGTGACGCACGAGGCCTCGTCCACGCCCGAAACGCGGAACACGATGTCTTCGCCACATTCGCCGTAGAGAGCCATGAGTCCCATCACATCGCGGCCGTCGGTATGGCGATCGCCGATGCTGACCGATACGTTGCTACGATGCTTGGCAATAATGTCATAGAGCAGCGCAACCGGGCGGGCATGCAATCCCAACGGATCTTTAATCGTCTTTGTAAACTCGACCATGTCCCCTCCCGCGGCATCGCACATTCGGCCGGCAAACCCAACCACGTGGTAGTTATTGTAGCGTTAGATGCTTGTCGAGAGCTCCTCTGAACACCTCGTGGGCAAAAAGTGGCAAATATGAGTACTGTCACCGATTTAGTAGCAGCAAAATCGCGAGCAAAGTGCCTGCTTTGAGCGATTCGAAGAGGTTGAAAGCCGTCAAACGCCCTTTAAAGGGGGTTAGATAAATTGATTTTGAGCCCGTTTTTGCTCAGAACAGGCCGAAAAATATGACACCTCTTTTGCAACAGTACTCATATTTGGCATTTTTTGACCACGGGGTCCAAAACCATGCCCCAAAACACAAAAGGAGGGGCCTCGTAAGGCCCCTCCTTAGGAAAGGGAATCGATTTATTCCACAGCCGTAGATTAATCCTAGCCGCTACTCCATCATGTCGAGGACGGAGGGGCGAAGCTCGTTCTCGGCGGCCTCGGGATCGGTCTCGCGCAGGCGGTTGATGTAGCGGTTGTACCACATCACGGCAAGGCCCAGGAAGACAACTACACCGCCAACGTTGTAGACCAGCGTCAGCCACAGAGGCTGATCGAGCGGAATGGTGCCGCAGATAAGCACGAAGCAGAAGACAACGAGCAGGAAGGCGGCAATGACCAGACCGAAGGTGCGCGAACCCATACGGAAGTCGCGGGGCGCAGCGTCGAAGTTCTTGCGCAGCATAAAGTAGGCAAGCAGAATCAGCAGCGGCGGGAGCAGAGCGGTGGCAGCCGTCATGTTGGTGACGATCATGAGCAGGTCGTCTAGGTTGCCGGAGCCCAGGGCCGGGATGATCAGGATGGGGACGACGATGGCGAACTGCAGCCAGGCAGCGCGGGCAGGAATGCCGTGCTCGTTGAGCTCGACGATCTTGCTACCAAAGACGCCCTTGGGGATCTCGGTGAAGAAGACCTTGATGGGAGCAGAGGTCCACATCATGAGGGAGCCCAGCGTGGCGGCAAGAAGGATCAGGCCAATGACGCGCGTGGACACTTCCATGGGAATGCCAAAGTGGGCAAAGACAGCGCCGAATACGTCGAAGATACCGGTGGAGATGGCAACGCCGCCCTCGGGAATGAACAGGTTGACCAGCAGCGAAGCGCCTGCATACAGAAGGCCGATGGTCAGGCCGGCGATAACGACGGTGCGCACGAAGGCCTTGACGCCACCCTTAAGGTCGTTAAGGAACACGCCGACAGACTCAGCGCCGCCAACGCCCTGGATGATCCAGGCAAGCGTACCGAAGAAGCCCCACATAGTTGCGAAGTTGCTCGTGTCGGGAGCCATGTTAGCGGGGGTAGGAGCCGTAGCGAACTCGACGCCGCCAAAGGCAGCAGCCAGGGACAGCAAGATGAACACGGCAGTCAGGCCGAGAGCCGCGGTCGAGCCGAAGGAGGAAATGGAGCCGATCCACTTAGCACCCTTGGTCGAAACCCACGTGGCGATAGCAAAGACGACGATCTCGATAATGGTGATCCACAGCTGCGAGAGCTCGGCATTGGCACCAAAGAACACGTAGCTCGCGTAGATGATGACGTTAGGCAGGACGGACGCAAAGTAGAACAGGTTAACGAACCAGTAGCTAAATGCCGTCAGGAATGCCCAGCGACCGCCCATCGAGGTCTTGACCCAGGCGTACACGCCCGACTCGGAGTCCTTGTTAAGGCCGACGAATTCGGCGGTAACCAGGGTATAGGGGACAAAGTACAAAAGCGTAGCGAAAAAGAACGACGGCGCAGCTGCCAAGCCGATGGCCGCGTTGTTGTTGATGATGTTCTTGATACCGAACACGGCGGCGACCGTCATGCCCAGCAGAGCGAACGAACCAATCGTTCCTCGTTTTTCAGAGCTCATAAGCCCTCCCAATCATCCGTTATATCTCATCTAAAACCGTCCGGACTGCAAGCGCAATCGTGGACGGCGCACCTGCTAAGGGGAATGGGGAAAAGGGAGTCAACAAAGCCATCCCCCTTAACGGCGCGAAGCAAACGTCCAAACGGACGAATACTACTTGTTGGGGAAGGAATAACCTTCAACCGTCACGTGCAGTACCACGACGCGGGAATCCGCGGCATCGGCCACGACACGGTAGGCCTCGTCAATTTCGACGACGGCAACGCCGCCGGCGGGAATCGTCACGGTCTCCCCCGCACCCTCAAAGCGCTCGCGATCATCGATATCGCTGTAGGCGCGCGTACAGGTAAGATCGGCCTTGGAAGCCACCTCAACGGTCAGATTGCCGTCGAGCGGGGCGAGCACGGCATGGTAGCGACGGTGACCGACCAGATCGGCAGTAGCCGCCTCGTGGGCGTTCACCCACCAATACACCAGCGAGTCGCCGATAGAGTACGCCACATCGTGCTGCAGTTCAGAAACGCCGTCGAGTGCCTGACCGGTGCGCATCCACTTCTTGACGGACTTCATCTGAGCGTCGAAATCGGCGCGCGAGTTAAAGACATGCATGACTTATGCCTCCTTAATGGGTGCCAGCGCCTGAGCCAGATCGGCAGACGTCAGCGGTCGCAGGGACACCTCAAAGCTGAAGCTCTCAAAACGGGTGCGGTAGGAATCGAGCACCTCGGAACCCCAAGAGTTCGAACCAAGGCCGAGCAGCTGGTCGTTGATATTGACCGTAACCGTGTCGCCCTTGACAAGGTCGTAGACGTGCTTGGCGTTATCTATAGCCTCGCAGCTATAGGGCCATGCCGAGAACGAGAACGGGTTGGAGGCGGCGTCGCTCGGACGCGTCACGACCAGACCGTCACCGTGGCTAGAGCGCAGGGCGACCCAACGGGTGCCCTCGCGGTTAGCACAATCCTGAGGCATAACGTAGGGCGTGAACATGTCGTCGACCGTAGTGCGGTAATGACCGACCGGGTTGGCGCGCAGCGAGTCCGGATAGTTCTCGCCCGGGCCGTGGCCATACCACTCGACGGCACGATCGCAACCGGGGACCTCGAAGGAGATGCCGATGCGCGGGATGATATCCGAGTAATCGCCGTAGGGCTCGCCGGAAACCTTGAGGTCGACTCGACCGCTCGGAAGCACGGTGTAGACGAGCTCGACGCGCATGCCGAACGCGCGGACGGGAGGAGCGATACGCTGGCTCACGGTAACGACGACCGCATTGCCATCCTGCTTCCAAGAAACCTTGCGGGTAGACGTCTGCATCACATCGATGAAGTTGTCCTTCCACAGTGAGTCATACTCCTGGGCATGGTTATCGACGAGCGGATGCCAAAAACCAACCTGGGGACCAGAGGCCATGACGTCGCGGCCGGATGCCTTCCACTCGCTCACGGTACCGTTGACTTTGCTGAAGGTCAGCTCGCCGTTGAGGGAGTGGATGCGGATCTCCTGCTCGGTCTCCTCAACCGTAAGCTCAGGACGAGCGGGGGCCACGATGGTCGGCGCCGGATGGTTTGCGATGGCAAACTGGCTAGCGCCCAGCTGGAACATCGGCTCGCACCAGACGTGAGCGGCCATGGTGTAGGCGCGCACGGTCAGCAGGGTCTCGCCCACTGCGGCCTCGCGAATCACCAGTGGCAGCTGGACGGACTCGCCGGGGGCAACCGCGCCGGGCATGAGCGTCTTGCGGCAGACCACGTCGCCGTCCACCAGGGTCTCGGCCGACAGGCAGACATCCTCGAGGGTGGTGAACCAACGCTTGTTGGTGACGGTCAGCTCGCCTGCCTCGGCGTCATAAGCCATGCGGACCGGGCAGATAACCTGGCCGTACTCGGTAAGGCCCGGACTCGGCTGCTGCCAGGGGAACACCATGCCATCGATGCAGAAGTTGCTGTTGTTGGGGTAATCGCCGTTGTCGCCACCATACATATCGTAGGCAACGCCGTCCTCGGTCACAGCAGCCAAACCGTGGTCGCACCATTCCCAAATGAACTGGCCCTGGATGCAATCCCAACGATCGAAGACCTCCTGGTACTCGGACAGGCCTCCGGGACCATTGCCCATGGAGTGACCGTACTCACAGTTGATGCGCGGCTTGGGGAATGGGTGCTCGCCAAAGTCGTTCATCTGCGAAACACGGGAGTACATCGTGGAGATAACGTCGACGGTATCGGCGTTGCGGTCCTCCTCATAATGGACCGGACGATCATCGAGCTCGTGAGCCTTGGCGTACATCGCGCGGATGTTGCAGCCATAGCCGCTCTCGTTGCCCATCGACCACATAATGATGCAGGCGTGGTTGCGCTCCTGCATCACCAGGCGCTCAATGCGGTCGACGTAGGCCGGCTCCCATGCCGGATCGTCGGTGACCAGGGCGATGTTGCCGATATTCTCGAAGCCGTGGCTCTCCATATCGGTCTCGGCGACCAGCATGATGCCATACTCATCACACAGCTCGTAGAAGCGCGGGTCATTGGCATAGTGAGAGGTGCGCACCGCGTTGATGTTGTGCCGCTTCATGAGCTCCAGGTCGCGGCGCATGCGATCGAGGCCCACGGCGCGGCCCTTGTGATCGTCGTGATCGTGGCGGTTGACGCCATGCATCTTAAAGTAGGTGCCGTTGAGGTAGATATGATTGCCCTCGACCGTCACCTCGGCAAGACCCTGGCGATGCGGAACGTACTCGCTGGCCTCGTCGCCATCGTAGACCTCAAACGTAAGGTCATAGAGGAAGGGGTCCTCGGGATTCCAGAAGTGGGCATCGGCAACGCTGCACTCGGCATGGCCGTCGACGCACTCACCCGTAGCCACCACGTTTCCGCCATCGCTGAGCGTATACACAACGCGGGTAGCGCCCTCGGCCACCGTATCGAGCGTGATCAGAGCGGCATCGCCCTCGCGGTGCGTGCGGAACCTAAAGTCGACCAGGTGCGCGGCGGGACGCTGCATAAGGTACACATCGCGGAAGATGCCCGAGGCCCACCACATGTCCTGATCCTCGATATAGCTGCCATCACTGTACTGCAGAGCCTTGACCGCAAACAGGTTGTCGCCCTCGACGAGCGCGTCGGTCACGTCAAACTCGGCAGACAGGCGCGAACCCTTGGTCATGCCGATAAACTGACCGTTGACGTACAGCTCACCATAGCTCTCGATGCCGTCAAAGCGAATGATCTCGCGAGCGCCGGCAGGCACGGCGGGAAGGTTGACGATGCGCTGGTAGACGCCCGTGGGGTCGTCGGAGGGAACGAACGGCTGATCCACCGGGAACGGGAAACCCTCGTCGGTGTAGGCAAGGTTGCCATAGCCATCCACCTGCCACAGGTGCGGAACCTCCACGTGATCCCACTCGGGCTCGTACGTGGAGAGCTCCTCGTTGGAAACGGCAGCAGGCCCCTCAAAGAGGCGGAACTGCCACGAGCCGGACAGCTGGACAAACCCGCGCGACAGCTCGCGGCTGTACGTAGCGGCGAGATCGGCGGTCTCGTAACCCATAAAGTACGCATGGGGTGCCAGGCGGTTCCTGTGGGTGAGCGCTTGGTTTTCCCAATCGTTAATGGCGTCCATGGTGATGCTCCTTCGTCATCGTAGTGATTCTTGTGCAACCGGTTGTCCTTATCTTACGGGCGATGCAAAAAATTGTGCAACCGGTTGTCCGCTGAACGGTCGATTTGGTCGGATTAACGGTGCAACCGGTTGTACAGCTGCGACACTTATGTCACCCTGAGTATCGAAACTCAGCGCAAAACATCGTTCTTAAGCTCGTAGGCAACCGCCACGCCCGCTGATATCTCACCCACACGAGACGTATTCGATTGCGGCTTGGTTGCAAAACGACACCTGTCACCGGATATCATGAACGCTGTTCAGGTGCACTATAGTAAGCTGTATCCGCACCAGCCCGTATCAGTGACAACATCGACCGCATTTTCCAGGAGACGCCATGACCCAACCAGTTCGCACCGCACCTACGCTTGCCGAGGTTGCCGCAGCTGCCGGCGTGTCGCGCTCCACGGCATCGCGCGCCCTCAACGATTCGCCCCGCATTAGCGAGGAAACCAAAAAGCGCGTCCGTGCGGCGGCCAAGAAAGTCAATTTTGTCCCCAATGCCCGTGGCCGAGCGCTCGCTGTCGGGCGCACGGAAATCATCGCCGTGCTCGTGACCGAGCCCCTGAGTGAACTCTTCAGCGACCCCACCTATAGCGAGTTTTTGAGCGGTATTACCGAGGAACTGTCGGAGTCGTCCTATCTGCCCGTTATCTTGCAGGCGTCTTCTACGCATGAGCGCAACCGCGCACGCGAGCACTTTGAGCGCCGCTCGTTCGACGCCGTGATCGACGTCTCCCCCTACAAGGGCAGCGAGCTGCTCGAGGTGCTGCGCGAGCTGGGCGTACCCACCGTGTTGTGCGGCCAGCTCGAGGGCCACCCCTATCGCGATGTATTCTCGACGGTCTACTCTGACGACGAAGAGGGCGGACGCTTTGCGGCACACGCCATGAAGGAGCGCGGGCGCAAAGATATCGTCGCCGTGTTGGGACCGCAAGACAACCCCGCTGTTGTCGACCGCCTGCGCGGCTACCGCGCCGTCTTGGGCGAAGACCTCCCAGACGCAAACGTTATCTATACCGGCTGGAACAGCGGAGACGGCTATCAGGCCATGCGCCAGATCCTCGCGCGCAAGATTGCTTTCGATGGCGTGCTCTGCGGATCGGACCGTATCGCGGCTGGCGTCATCACCGCACTCAACGAGGCAGGCCTATCTGTTCCGGCGGAAGTTTCTGTCGTCGGCTTCGACGATCACGAGATTGCGACGCGCTGCGTCCCCGCACTCACGACCGTCCGCCAGCCCCTGCGCGAAGAAGGCCACATGGCCGCCAACATTGCGCTCGACATGATCAAGGGTGCCGAGCCCACCACCACCGTCATGCACATGCAGCTCGTTCAGAGAGACTCGCTGTAGGAAACTGGGCCGGGCTTTCCGCCAGACAGTTGCTGTGGAAAGCCCGGCCCGTTTTGAGCGCTCATTCTGGGGCACAGTTTCCGTTAGACAGCTCAACCGGAAACTGTGTCCCATTATTTTGCCGAATTCTGGGTCGCGCTTTCCCAGAGGACCCCCTTTGGGAAAGCGCGACCCGTTCTGGACGCAGATTCCGGGACGCACTTTCCGCAACGCCCGGTCATCCCATGCCCTCACAATCTCGGCGCATAAAAAACGAGGGAAGGCACGCGTCCTTCCCTCGTTGCGGGCAATATGTAGCCGCTCGCTTACATCAGGCGCAGGCTGACATCCTTGAGCTGGGCGCCGGAAACGGCACTCGGAGCGCCCGACATAAGGTCGGAGCCGCTGGCCGTCTTGGGGAACGCCATGACGTCGCGGATGGAGTCGGAACCGGTGAGCAGCATGCACACGCGATCCAGACCCAGAGCGAAACCGCCCATCGGGGGTGCACCAAACTTGAGCGCCTCCATGAGGAAGCCAAACTGCGACTCGGCGCGCTCCTCGGTAAAGCCCAGGAGCTTGAGCATGGACATCTGCATCTCGGCGTTGTGGATACGCATACCGCCGCCGCCGGCCTCAAAGCCGTCCATGACAAAGTCGTAGGTGCACGAACCGGCTGCCAGCGGGTCGGCCTCGATCTTGGCGATGTCGGTCTCGGTCGGCAGGGTGAAGGGCTGGTGCTCGGCAGCGTAAGCCTTGCGATCCTCGTCCCAGTGGAACAGCGGGAAGTTGACGACCCACAGGAAGTCGTGGCCCTCGCGCTTGATCTCGAGCGCATTGGCCATGTGGGAACGCATGCCGCCCAGGATCTCGTCGGAGAGCAGGCGCGGACCGGCGGCGAACATCACAAGGTCGCCGGGCTCGACGCCCATGCGCTCGCGCAGAGCCGCCATCTCCTCGTCCGAGAAGAACTTGACGATGGGGCTGTTGATGGAGCCGTCCTCGCGGAATGCGATCCAGGCCAGGCCCTTGGCGCCAAACGTGGAGGCCACACCGGCGAGCTTATCGATCTTGGCGCGAGCCCAGGCACCGGCGCCCTTGGCGTTGATGGCCTTGACGACGGAGCCCTCCTCGTTTGCGGCAGTCGCAAAGACCTTGAACTTGGAGTTGGCAAAGATGTCGGTCAGGTCGACCAGGTGCATGCCATAGCGGGTATCGGGCTTGTCAGAGCCATAGGTGTCCATGGCTTCCCAATAGTCCATGCGGCGCAGCGGCGTGGGCATCTCGACACCCATGCGGCCGAAGGCGTCGGCCAGGACCTCTTCGAGCGCGCTCATGACGTCGTTCTGGTCCACGAAGGACATCTCGATATCGACCTGGGTGAACTCGGGCT
>CAJLRE010000039.1 GCA_905208975.1 uncultured Collinsella sp.
GGCTGCAGTTGATGCCCAAAACGTCGGCGCCGATGGCGTCGAGCGTGATGGCGGCCACCTCGGGACTCGTGCCCAGGAACGTGCGACCGTCTTCCTCAAAGGTCATGGTGGCAAAGACGGGCAGGTCGGAGTTCTCTCGGCAGGCGAGGACGGCCGCCTTGATCTCGGCAAGGTCGGTCATGGTCTCGATAATAAAGAGGTCCACGCCCGCATCGACGCCGGCGCGCACTTCCTCGGCAAAGAGGTCGTAGGCCTCGTCGAAGCTGAGGGTACCCAAGGGGCGCAGCAGCGCGCCGATGGGGCCGATATCGCCGGCGACGTAGTGGGCACCGGCTGCGCGGGCGCAGGCGACAGCGGCGGCAAAGACATCTGCCACGGTGGCGGTACCGTCGAGCTTGTGGGCGTTGGCGCCAAAGGTGTTGGCGGTGATCACGTCGCAGCCGGCCTCGACGTACTGTCGCTGAATGTCGGTAATGACCTGGGGCTCCTCAAAGTTGAGCAGCTCGGGCAGGGCGCCTGCCTTCATACCAGCGGCCTGCAACATGGTGCCCATGCCGCCGTCGAACAGCAAGTGCCCCGTGCCCTCGATGGCGGCGCGCAGGCGATCGTCCTTAATGCGCAGATCGTCGATCGTGCGCGTCTTGTACGCGGCGCCGTTGCAGCGCGCGGCATTGACAGGTGCCGCCAGCGCAGCACCGTCCAGATCATGAGTGATAAGCGGAGTAAACATCGAGGGCTCCTAATGGCTGGAATAGCAGGTGGTGTGGGCGGCACGGAAGCGACAGTGCTCGCGCATGCGGCAGATATTGCAGGTGGGGCGGCTCTGGGCGTCGTGGACTTCGCCGTCAAACAGACCAATCACCGCGGTCACACTCTTGGTGGGCATGAGCAGGCTGGTGGGCGTGACGGTAAGCCCGATGAGCCGCGTGGCGTTGAGCGCATTCACGATCGAGCGCTGGGCCGAGAGCGGGCAGTCGCCATAGCCGGGACTAAAGCGCCAGTTGCCGGCGAGTCCGTGTGCGGCGGCCGCAGCCTTGACCTGCTGGTCCATCTGCTCGACGGCGGCTTCTACATAGGCAGAGCATGCGGCGTCGAGCACGGCTCCCTCTAGGGGCTGCTGAGCTCCCGTGGTGCGCAGACGACGCTCGGCGTCCATGCCGAGGGTGCATGCCATGAGCGCGGCCATGCGGGCGTCCTTGAGATGTCGATAGATGTCGCGACCGCGCAGCTCAACGTTGGTGCCAACCAGACGGATGCAAGGCTCTCCCTGCTCGTCCACGCCCGTGGCATCGACGGTAAACACGCGCCGCACGCCGCGGGGCTCAATGTCCAGCTCAAGGCGCTCGACCACAAGCTCAATACGTCGTGACAGCTCGGGCTCAATCTGCTGGCCGCCGTAGCCCAGATACCGCAGCATCTCGGCACGGTCGACACGGGGATGGTGCGCAGCATCGACACGGTAAAGCGCCGGCGACGCAAGGTCGGCCGGCACTTCGACAGCGGTTGTATCGATGTGCGGTTTTTCCATTACCCCAGGCGCTCCATAATGGTCGCGGCGATCGCAGGACGATTCATAGTGTACAGGTGCAGACCGGCGGCACCGTGCTCCTTAAGGTCGCAAAGCTGACGGGCGGCATAATCTACACCGGCTGCCTGCAGGCTCTCGGGGTCGTTCTCGTACTTGGCGAGAATCTTGATGACGGGGGAGGGCAGCGATGCGCCGCACATAAAGACCATGCGGCTGATCTGGGACTTGCCCATAAACGGCATGATGCCCGCGGTGATGGGCACCGTGATGCCCGCCTTGTCGGCAAGCTCGCGGAAGCGGTAGAAGCACTCGTTGTCAAAGAAGAGCTGCGTCACAAAGAAGCTCGCGCCGGCGTCCTGTTTTTGCTTGAGGTATTCGACCGAAGCGTTGAGGTCCTCACAGGCAATGTGGCCCTCGGGGTAGGCCGCGGCGCCCACGCAAAAGCCGGCGTCGACGAGCTCGGGGATGAGGTCGCGGGCGTAGGCGTAGTCCGAGGCGGGCTTGTCGTCCTCGGTCGCGCCAGCAGGAAGATCACCGCGCAGGGCCAGCACATTTTCTACGCCGGCGGAGCGGTATTCGTCGATCTTGGCGGCGATGTCGGCATGCGTGCGGCCAACGCAGGTAAGGTGCGCCACCGAGGGCGTATTGAATTCGCTCGTAATCATATGCGCGATGGGGGCGGTGGTGGCGCCGTTGCCCGAGCCGCCGGCAGAGCAGGTGACCGAGACAAAGCTCGGCGAAAGCTTGCACAGATTGCCTGCCACTTCGCGAGCCGTGTCGAGGGTCAGCTCGCCCTTGGGCGGGAACATCTCAAACGAAACGGGTGCGGTGCCCTGGGATGCTGCCTGCTTAAAAACCTCGTCGACGCGCATATCGTGCTCCTTTAGATACGTAATAGTGTGATGTGTTGTAAGGATTCTACAGCACCACTGTGTCACGGTGGAGTTTCACTCGCTATTCGGGGATACCAATCAAAGATGCCTTGCTATCGACATTCCCTATAACAACGCAGCTCATTGGGGGCGGGGTTATAAAGACTGGTATCTGATGCGAAATACCAGTTAATAGAGCCCCATCCCAAATTGACTACCCTTAAACCATGGGGAGAGGTCTGCAATTTATACAGTTGATTGGCTGTTGAGGGCAGCAACACCGCCGCGATGCGGTAACCTCATTGATTGGTTTCGCGACAGCAACATAACGGTAATGTCGCGGAAACACGGCGAGTCTAAGCTAGGACTCGTTCGTTAGCAATCAACACCGCTTCTCACGCGGTGCCGATACGAAGGGAGTTCCGTATGGCCGAACTTACTGACCGCTTCGGAACCATGGTGTTCTCTGAGGAAGTCATGAAGGACTACCTCCCCAAGGACATTTGGAAGCGCCTTGCTGCAACCCTCGAGGACGGTGAGCCGCTCGACCTGGACGTGGCCAACGCCGTCGCTCACGCCATGAAGGTCTGGGCCATCTCCAAGGGCGCTACGCACTATGCGCACTGGTTCCAGCCGCTTTCGGGCATCACTTCCGAGAAGCACGACAGCTTCCTCGAGCCCAACCACGACGGCACCGCCATTACCAAGTTTACGGGCAAGAACCTCATCCAGGGCGAGCCGGACGCCTCCAGCTTCCCCAACGGCGGCCTGCGTGCCACCTTCGAGGCCCGTGGCTACACCGCTTGGGATCCCACCAGCCCCGCCTTTATCAAGGACGACGTCCTGTGCATCCCCACGGCCTTCTGCTCCTACACGGGCGAGGCCCTGGACAAGAAGACCCCGCTGCTGCGCTCCATGACCGCGCTCTCGCGTGAGTCCAAGCGCGTTTTGGCATTGTTTGGCAAGAGCCCCAAGAAGGTCGTTCCTTCCGTAGGCGACGAGCAGGAGTACTTCCTGATCAAGAAGGACGCCTACCGCAAGCGCAAGGACCTGGTCATCACCGGCCGCACGCTCTTTGGCGCCGCTCCCTGCAAGGGCCAGGAGCTCGAGGAGCACTACTTTGGCGCAATCCGCCCCACCGTCTCGTCCTATATGAAGGACCTGGACAACGAGCTGTGGGCGCTCGGCATTCCCGCCAAGACCAAGCACAACGAGGTTGCCCCCTGCCAGCATGAGCTCGCCCCCGTCTATGGCGAGGTCAACGAGGCCATCGACCAGAACCTGGTCATGATGGAGAAGATGAAGCTCATCGCCTCCCGCCACGATCTGGTCTGCCTGCTGCACGAGAAGCCGTTCGAGGGTATCAACGGTTCGGGCAAGCACAACAACTGGTCGCTTGGCACCGAGTCCGAGAATCTGCTCGATCCGGGCGACACCCCGCTCGACAACCTGCAGTTCATCGTCTTCCTCACTGCGGTGATCGAGGCCGTCGATAACTATCAAGAGCTCCTGCGTGCTTCCGTCGCCTCGGCCGGCAACGACCATCGTCTGGGCGCCAACGAGGCTCCTCCGGCGATTATGTCCATCTTCCTGGGCGACCAGCTTACCGAGGTCGTCGAGAAGATCATCGACGGCAAGGCTTCCGTCCACGCCACGCGCGGCGTGCTCGACCTGGGCGCCGACACCCTGCCCAAGCTGATGCAGGATAACACCGACCGCAACCGCACCTCCCCGTTCGCCTTCACCGGCAACAAGTTTGAGTTCCGTGCCTGCGGCTCCGAGCAGAACGTCTCCGACTCCAACCTGGTGCTCGATGCCGCCGTGGCCAAGTCGCTCAAGTCCTTTGCCGATGCACTTGAGGGCACGCCCGAGGACAAGTTCCAGGACGCCGCGCTCGAGTACTGCAAAAAGGTCCTGACCGATCACCAGCGCATCTTGTTCTCCGGCGACGGCTACTCCGACGAGTGGCCCGTCGAGGCCGAGAAGCGCGGCCTTGCCAACAACAAGACCACGGCCGACGCTCTGCCTGCCTTTGTTTCCGATAAGGCCATCGCGCTCTTTGAGGAGACGGGCGTTCTGACCCGCGCCGAGGCCCAGTGCCGCTACGACTGCAAGCTCGAGAAGTACAACAAGCTCATGAACATCGAGGCTACCACGATGATTCGCGAGGCACGTCGTACCTATCGCCCGGTCATCACCGCCTATGCCACCAAGGTCGCTAAGGGCCTGGAGACAATCCGCGCCGCCGGTGCTGACGCTGCCATGCAGTGCGAGCAGAACACGCTCAACAAGCTCTGCAACGGCATCACCGCCATCAACGATTCCATCAAGGCTCTCGATGCCGTACACCAGAAGGCCGAGACCCTCGATGGCCAGGAGCAGGCCAACGTGTACGCGCACGAGGTTGTTCCCGCTATGGATACGCTGCGTGCCGCCGTGGATGCCATGGAGGAGATCGTGGCTGCCGACTACTGGCCGGTCCCGACCTACGACGACATCCTGTTCTACGTGTAGAACGTAACTGACATATCGTCACGGTATTGAGCCGGGGTCCGCATCGCGCGGGCTCCGGTTTTTGTTTGCGAAGGACGCTTTGGATCCCGCTTTGCAACTGATTCGCCCACGCAATAAGGGGTCGTGGGCAAAAAACGTCAAATATGAGTACTGTCACAAGCCCTGTAGCATTATCTTTTTGCAAAATATGCAGTGTTACGCAACATATGTCCAAGTACTTAGCTGATAAATGCCTGCAATTCCTCCGCCGTAGGACGCCTTGTGTCCAAATCGCCTTCTGATGGCATGAAATCGCTGTTACTAAATTGGTAACAGTACTCATATTTGCTATTTTTTGTCCACGGGCCCTTGGATGACAGTGTGATTTTATGCCTTCGGGGTTCGAATCCCGGCGTATGGGTAGCAAAAAGCCCGCTACCGAATTGGTAACGGGCTTCTCAGATTCTGTGGTGCCCCCAGCGGGATTCGAACCCGCGATATCCACCTTGAAAGGGTGGCGTCCTTGGCCGCTAGACGATGGGGACAGCGGGAAAGAGTATAGCAGACTTTTTTGCCGGCGCGTATATCGTTGGCAAACTGGAAAACCACCACAAAGGTACCTGTCCCCTTTGTGGTGGTTGGGGCGTTAGGGGAGGAGCTTCATGGCGGCGTCGTGGGCGGCGTGCTCGTAGGTGTCGTCGAGGGGTTTGAGCGGCAGCAGGGCGGCGGCCTGTGTGTCGCCACGGCGCTCGAGGGCGTGCGCGATGAGCCAGTCGGCGAGTTCGGGGTTCTTGGGCAGCGCCGGGCCATGCAGGTACGTGCCGATGACACCCTTGTAGATGAGACCCTCAAAGCCATCGTCGCCGTTGTTGCCGGTGCCCGTGACGACGGACGTTCCGAGCGGCGTGGCATCGGCGTCCAAAAGCGTGCGGCCACCGTGGTTCTCGAATCCCACAAAGGGCTCGGGTGCCAGGTCGGTCTTGACGGCGACGTTGCCGATCAGGCGGTCGGAGCCGCGTACGGTCTCGGCGGCAATGACGCCCAGGCCCTCGATGCGATTTTCGCCCATATAGTACGAACGGCCGAGCAGCTGATAGCTGCCGCAGATGGCGAGCAGCGAACCGCCGTCCTCAACATAGGCTGCGACCTTGTCTTTTTGGGCGAGCAGCTCGTGTGCCACGGCTAGCTGGTCGCGATCGGATCCGCCGCCCATCATGACGATATCGGCATCATGCAGATCGAGCACCTCGCCCATGCGGACCTCATCCACGCGAACGGGGATGCCGCGCCAGGCGCAGCGGCGCTCGAGGGCGATGACGTTGCCGCCGTCGCCATAGAGGTTGAGGGCATCGGGATACAGGTAGACGATGCGCAGCGGGCGCGAGAGCTCGACTGGCGCGATACCGACAGGAAGAGCGCTGCCGTCGGCGCGGACTGCGGCGCGGGCGGCAACCGTGGCTGCATCGGCACCCTTCAGCCCGTCGAGTTCTTTGACCAGCGGCGGGAAGGCCGTGTAGTTGGCGACGGCGTAGAAGGTGTCATCGGCGGCCTCGTCTGCCATGGCGCCAATTGCCTGCGCGACGTCCGAGATAATGGCGGCGTCGATGCCGGCGTACTTGAGGCGCACCTGCATATCGTGTGCACGCGTGCCGCCGGCAAAGGCGACAAGCCCCGGGGTATCGGCGATGCGCTCGAAGTCGACGTCGTAGATCCACGAGACATCGTGGCCGTCGGCGTCGTTGTCATTGAGGAAGAAAGCGCAGAGCCTGCCACCTGCCGTTTTAATGGACTGGATCTGGCGATCGAAGCCCACGGGATTCTTGGCCAGGTTGGCCTCGACGGTGCGGCCGGCAATATCCCAGCGGCCCATGCGTCCGCCGGCGGGCACGTAGGCATTAAGCGTAGGCTGTAGAAGCGCCGTGTTCACGCCCAGCTCGTGTGCGGCAAAGAAGGCGGCGGCGACGTTATAGACCATGTACAGGCCGTTGTAGCGCGTGGCGATGTGCACGGCGGGCGCGTTGGCCTCGGGTCCAAAGGCCAGGTCAAAGCCGTAGCCGTCGCAGCCGAGCTCAACGCCCGTCACGCGGCGGAGCAGCGCGGGGCGACCCCAGCCGCACGAAGGGCAATGATAGGCGCCCAGCTGTCCGTACTGCACATAGTCGTATTCCAGCGGGGCGTTGCACTGCGAGCAAAAACGCGAGTCGCTAATGCGGTCGGACTCGGTGCCCGTGGCGCCGTCGATGCCAAAGGCGATGCTCGTGTTGGGGACGCGCGCGGCGATCGAGGCGCACAGCGGATCGTCGGCGTTGTAGATGAGCGTTGTCGTCGGAGAGAGCTCCAACGCATGGGCGATGACGTCTTGGGTATGGTCGATCTCGCCGTAGCGGTCTAGCTGGTCGCGGAACAGGTTGAGCAGCACAAAGTACGTCGGTTTGAGCCTGGGCAGAACGCGTACGGTGTAGAGCTCGTCGCACTCAAAAACGCCCACGCGCTTGCCGCTGCTGGTGTGCTTAAGGCCGCCGCGGGCCTCGAGCAGAGCACCCACCACACCAGGCTCCATATTGTTGCCGGCACGGTTGCACACCACGGTAGCACTGCTGGCAGCAACGGCGTCGGCGATGAGGTTGGAGGTGGTGGTCTTGCCGTTGGTGCCGGTGATCACCACGCTGCGGTCGACCAGGCTCGCGAGGTCGCTTAGCAGCTCGGGGTCGATCTTCATGGCGATGCGGCCGGGGAGTACGCCGCCCTGGCGTTTGAGGACAGAGCGCAGCCCCCAGCGGGCGATATCGCTCGAGGCACAGGCGAGAGATGAGCGGAAGTTCATGAGGCCGTTCCTAACGTGAATGACATGGTCGTGGCGTTTGCGCCGTTAAAAGCCGTAACGGCGCGCAAATTCCTGGGCAAGCTGCGATACATCTTCGCAGGCGTTGGCCCAGGGGGCAAAGTCGGGGGTGTCCGAGATGATGCCGTCGGCTTCCCAAATTGCCTGATGCGAAAGGTCCCAGGGGTCGTGCGGTTCGGGTCGGCAGGGAAGGTACGGTGTCTGATACATGGGGTTCAGCAAAAAGAACGCGCCGCCCTCGCAACGGTTAGCGAACTCACGCAGCGCGCGCGTCGCCGGGCGCATCTTGTTTGTTTTGAACAGCAGAATCGTGCGGGCGAGCAGGTACCAAGGAGAGTTTTCGAGTGCGTCTGCCCCCATCTGTTCCTCGAGCTGATGCGCTAGGGCAAAAAAGCCGTCCTGGTCTTCCAGGCGGGCGAGGGCAAGCAGCACGGTGCCGGCGGCCCGGGTGGGATAGCCCTCCGCCTTAAGGACACGGCGAGAATAGTTGGCGGCGGCGCGGTAACGAGCGCTCGCCATGCACAGCTGCGAGATGGCCTCGAGCGTGTGGAGCCACCCGATAAGCGCCGGCTCGCTCACGGTAAGGTCTGCTGCGGTGACACCGTCGGCCAAAACATTATTGGTCCAATAGTGCGGGGCCTCCATATCAAACCCGGGCACGCTCTGTTGCAGGTAGTCGGCCGTGCTCGCTTCGAGCTTCATCAGGTCGCCCAGGCAAGCGTCAACGGGCGTGTCGGCCAGGATGATGGCGAGCAGCTGCGCGTCGACGGCCAGTGCATCGACGCGGACAATCTTGAGCAGCTCATCGCGCATTTCGTCGAACAGGCGATTGCGCGTCTGCTCGAACTCCTCGTCGCTGCCCATGTCCTCGATGCGATGGAGCTCGTCGAGCAGGTGGCGATGAACACCGGCATAGGACAGCAGCGCCTGGGCATGCTCGGACTGCGCATACTTTTGGGGATTCGCGCTCATGTCGTTATGGACAAGCTCGCGTGCTGCATCGGTGAGCTCGGGGTGCGACGCCAGATAGGTGCGCTCCAAGTAGGCGGGGATGTAGACGCTCGGATCCATTAGAGGTCCCCTCCCTTAAATGGAAGCCCCTGCTCGGCTGCGCGCAGGATGCGCTCGTCGATCTGGGAACGCACGATGTCGTTGGTGGCGACCCAGGCGGCAAAGCTGGCGTTGTCGGGAGCGCCCAGGCCCTCCTGCAGTACCGGCGTCGCCTCGGACAGCGCAAGGACAAGCTCGTCGGTGGAGCCCACGCCCACGTTGACGCGGGCATAGACGCCATCGGGAAACTCGGTTTGGAAGTAGAGCGCCTCGGCCGCGTGCGGACACGAGCGCGCAAGGATACGCAGGTAGTGCTCGGCGCCCTCGTAGTCCAGCTCGCGCCAGGCAGCGCTCATCAGCGCGATGAGTGTCCACGGGTCCAAGTCGCGCTCCGCGTCCTTGGGGCGGCGGCGCAGCGGCGTGTTGGTGAGATAGGGCACGGAGTGGGCAGAGCGAAAGCGCTTGAGCTCCTCGGCGGGGTATTCGAGCTTTGTCATGGCGAGCATCGCAGTATGGCGGACGCCGGCGGGGTCGTTGGGCGCAAAGTCCAGGCTGCGATTCGCGGCTTCGAGCGACATGCGATAGCGGCCGCTAATGAGGGCGCGCGACGCAAGGGCGGCAAGCCAGCGCAGGTAGGGGCGGCGCATAAGGTCGCCAGCGGCCTCGCGCTCGTAGGGGTCCTGCGCCGAGGCGATCTTGAGTGCCAGGTCGTGCTCCACCTCGTCGCACTTGGACACCAGATACTGCACGTATTCCTCGTTGGATTCGGCGGTGAGCGCCGTCAGCATGCGCTGGGCATCCCAGTTGGCCGGATCGAGTGCGGCTGCCTCGCAGAGCATGTTCTCGGCAGCTGCCTCTTCCTGCTCTGCCTGGGTATCGTCAGGGATAAAGGGAATGCGGTAATCGACGGCCTCGACCACCTTGGCAATGAGGTGCCCGGCGCGGTCGCGGTCGTGCACGATGAGCGGTGCGGGGTTGCGGGTGAATTGTTCCATCAGACGCTCTACGGCGGCACCGTCGGTGAGCGGGATATTGTCGCGGCGCAAGGCCTCAAGAACGAGGCGATGGCAATCCTCTTGAATGGGATCGAATGCCATGGGGCCTCCTTTGCTGCGGTTAGGGTTCAAATGTCTCTATATAAGGTTCTAGTTTACCCGCATGTGGCACACCGGGGGTGCCGCACTTGGACATGCACCTTTGCACCACGAAGACGGATGTCGCACAAATGTCGGCACCTTGGACGACTGAGTGGTATCACGGTGCCGCAAACGGTCGATTTTTGGCGGCGAACGGGGCGCATTTTGGAGGGGCACAGTCCTGCCCGGGATATGTGGTCAACCTTGATAAAACGTTTGCCCAGCTTGGGAGTATGAATGCCCCACAAGGGTCTTCAGGGATAGAAAAAACGTTTCATCATTGTCGGCTTTAGGTGAATAACTGACCAACCAGAACGGTAGAATAGTGTTTGTCTGAGCGTTGAGACGTTTAGACATCGCGCATTGTCATCGCCGGCAACGCGCAAAACGGTCCTAACGGAGCCAATCGGGTGCTCCGTTATATACGCAAGTCTAAGAGGGGCTTGTTTAGGAGGCACAGTATGGGACGTTTTACCAATCCTCGCGATCTGTACTTTGG
Organism: uncultured Collinsella sp.; assembly: GCA_905208975.1. Taxonomy (GTDB): domain Bacteria; phylum Actinomycetota; class Coriobacteriia; order Coriobacteriales; family Coriobacteriaceae; genus Collinsella. Next base: position 10,421 of record CAJLRE010000039.1, read on the forward strand.
TGAGGGCGCTCGCCACGAGGTGAAGAACCTCAAGGGCAAGAAGGCCATCATCGTTTCTGGCGGCAGCTCTATGCGCCGCGGCGGGTTCTTGCAGGACGTTGAGGCCGACCTTAAGGAAGGCGGCTTCGAGGTCAAGCTGTTCGAGGGCGTCGAGTCCGATCCGTCCATCGAGACGGTCATGAAGGGCGCCGAGGCCATGCGCGAGTTCGAGCCTGACTGGATTATCGCCATCGGCGGCGGCTCGCCCATCGATGCCGCTAAGGCCATGTGGGTCTTCTACGAGTATCCCGAGGAGTCCTTCGATAACATCATCCAGCCGTTCAGCTTCCCCGAGCTGCGTCAGAAGGCTCATTTCTGCGCCATCTCCTCTACCTCCGGTACCGCTACCGAGGTCACTGCCTTCTCCGTCATCACCGACTACGCCAAGGGCATCAAGTACCCGCTGGCCGACTTCAACATCACCCCGGATGTCGCCATCGTCGACCCCGAGCTCACCTACACCATGCCTGCTAAGCTTTGCGCTCACACCGGCATGGACGCTCTGACCCACTGCATGGAGGCCTACGTTTCCACCTGCGCTTCTATGTTCACCGATGCCAACGCCCTGCACGGCATCCGCGAGATCGTCGAGTGGCTGCCCAAGTCCTATGCTGGCGACCATGAGGCCCGTCAGCACATGCACGAGGCTCAGTGCATCGCCGGTATCGCCTTCTCCTCGGGCCTGCTCGGCATCGTTCACTCCATGGCTCACAAGACCGGTGCTGCCTTCGAGAACGGCCACATCATCCACGGTGCCGCTAACGCCATGTACCTGGGCAAGGTTATCCAGTGGAACTCCAAGGACCCGCGTGCTGCTGAGCGTTACGCTTACGTGGCCAAGGAGATCCTGCACCTTCCCGGCGAGACCAACGAGGAGCTCATCGCTGCGCTCGTCCAGAAGATTCGCGACCTCAATGACCAGCTCAACATTCCGCAGTCCATCAAGGATTACGCGAATGGTGGCGTGAAGGTCGACGCCGAGAACCCGCAGATGGTTTCCGAGGAGGAGTTCCTCGCCAAGCTGCCCGAGATCGCTGCGAACGCCGAGACCGACGCCTGCACGCCCGAGAACCCGCGTGAGACCAAGGCTGCCGACTTCGAGAAGATCCTCAAGGCCTGCTACTACGACACCGACATCGATTTCTAATCGACTCTTGTTATCGTAACGAGGGGCTCCGCACGTATCCGTACGGAGCCCCTTTCTTTTTCTTTTAGAGAATGGGATGGTTATGGCTGCAATTTTCAATAGCCCCAGCAAGTACATCCAGGGCCCGGACGAGCTGGCCAAGCTCGGCTCTTATGTTGAGCCGCTTGGCGCTAAGGCCCTCGTCATCGTGACGCCTTCGGGCAAGAAGCGCGTCGGTGCCAAGATCGAGGGCGGCTTTGCCGAGGCTAAGGCCGAGCTGCTGTTTGAGGACTTTAACGGCGAGTGCTCCAAGGGCGAGGTCGATCGTCTGGTTGCGCTCGCTCGCGACAACGGTTGCGACATCATCGTCGGCGTCGGTGGCGGCAAGATCCTCGACACCGCGAAGGCCGTCGCCTATTACCTGGAGTCCCCGGTTATCATTTGCCCCACCATTGCTTCGACCGATGCCCCGTGTTCGGCGCTTTCGGTGCTCTATACCGATGACGGCCAGTTCGACAAGTATCTCTTCCTTAAGGCAAACCCCAACATTGTCCTTATGGACACGACGGTTATCGCGGCGAGCCCGGTGCGCCTGACGGTTTCCGGTATGGGCGATGCGCTCGCAACCTATTTCGAGGCCCAGGCAACGCACGATGCCGACGGTGGCACCTGCGCTGGCGGCAAGGGCGGCATGGCCGGCCTGGCGCTCGCCAAGCTCTGCTACGAGACGCTTATGGCCGACGGCGTCAAGGCCAAGGTTGCGCTGGAGAAGGGAGCGTTGACGCCTGCCGTCGAGCATATCATCGAGGCCAATACGCTGCTTTCGGGCATTGGCTTTGAGAGCTCGGGCCTTGCTGCTGCTCATGCCATCCACAATGGCCTGACGATGCTGCCCGAGTGCCACGGTATGTATCACGGCGAGAAGGTCGCCTTTGGCACTATCGTCCAGCTGGTACTCGAGGATGCCCCGACTGAGAAACTCGAGGAAGTCTTGGGCTTCTGCATTGAGCTGGGCCTGCCGGTCACGATGAAGGAACTTGGCGTTGCCGAGCTTACGCGCGAGCAGGCCATGATTGTTGCCGAGGCCGCCTGCGCGTCCGATGACACCATGTGCAACATGCCGTTTGAGGTGACGCCCGAGATGGTCGCAAACGCCATTCTGGGTGCAGACGCACTGGGCCACTACTATCTCATGGATGAGTAAATCAAGCTAAGGAAGGGGCAAAGCCAACAGATGGCTTTGCCCCTTTTTGCTATGGTGCAAAGGGGTCAGGTTACTTTGCACCAATCGGTGTTTGATGAAGGGCGGATTCTCGTATGGCGCTTCCTATGGTTTATGGCGGTCCCGGCCGGTATGTTCAGGGGCCGGGCGAACTTTCGCGTCAGGGCAGGTATTTGTCATGGTTGGGCTGCGCTGCCTATGTCTTGTTTGACCAGGGCACCGAGGATCGGCTGTGCAGGCAGATCGTCGATGGATTTCTGGATGAAGATCTAAGCGAGCCGTTCTTTAAGATTTATAACGGTCCGTGTACGGAAGGGGCCGTTGTCGGAATGGCTCAGGAAGCCCAGGCCGAGTATTGCGACATGGTGGTGGGCATTGGCGGCGGCAAGATGCTCGATATCGCCAAGGCCGTTGCGTTTTATGCCGAGCTGCCGTTGTGCGTATGCCCCACGGCGGCTTCGATGGACGGTCCGTGCAGCGCGATTTCGGTGCTGTATCACGAGGATGGGTCGTTCGACCGTTACCTGATGCTCGAGAAGAATCCAGACCTGGTCGTGGTCGATACCAACGTGGTCGCGGCGGCCCCACTGCGTATGACGGTCGCTGGTATGGGCGATGCGCTGGCAACGTACTTCGAGGCGCGTTCGTGCGCCGCGGCGCACGGCGCCAACGAGCACGGTGGCGCGCCGGGGCACTTGGCCCTGGTTGCGGCTCGTGCCTGCTACGACACACTTATGGAGTGCGGTGTCGCTGCCAAGCGCGATCTCAAAAAGGGCCGTATATCGCCGGCGGTTGAGCGCCTGATCGAGTGCAACATCCTGCTTTCGGGCGTTGGCTTTGAGAGCGGTGGCTTGGCGTTGGCGCATGCCATCGCCAACGGCCTGACGATTTTGCCCGAGTGCAAGGCTATGCACGGCGAGGCCGTGGCGTTTGGTCTGGTGGTCCAGCTTCGTCTGGAGCGTGCGCCCGAGCTTGAACAGGTGCTCGAGTTTTGTCAGCGCGTCGGTCTGCCGACGACGCTCGAGGAGCTGGGCCTTGGCGAGATTTCCGATGCCGACCTGATGAGCGTTGCGGATGCGGCCTTAAGAAACGAACGCAATATGGCCAACGAGCAGGCCAAGGTGACCAAGCAAAAGCTCGTCGAGCTCATGCGCGAGGCATAGCTTGGCGCTTGATCGACCTTGTGCAATCGGGGCGGCGATAGGCCATAGGCTATTTGCCGCAAAGGTGCTCCGCGTGTAATTTGCCCGAGGCACGGGCCGATAGCGTATTATTATCTCTTGCTTGTTTGCACTGCTCAGGGAGGGGCCGCGCATGGCGCAGGAACACGATCTGTTTGATGACATTATCGAGATCAGCAAGGGTTTCGACTTTCTTAAAAACCCGCTTGGCGGCGTGACCGACGCGCTCGATCCGTCGGCGCCGCAGTGGAATCCTGCCGACTACAAGGAGCGTCCGCGCGGCAACACGATTCCGTGTCTGACCTGCAAAAACGAAAAGAGCGGCTGCACTGCGTGCATGGACGTGTGCCCGGTCAACGCCATCGAGGTCGAGGAAGACGCCATCGAGATCCTCGATACCTGCCGCAAGTGCGGCCTGTGCGCTGCCGCCTGTCCGACTGAGGCGATTATTTCGCCGCGTCTGGCGCCCAAAAACCTTTACGACGACATTGTCTCGGCGGCTACGAGCCACGAGACCGCCTACGTTACCTGCACGCGTGCCCTTAAGCGCATGCCGCGCGAGAACGAGGTTGTTGTCGCCTGCGTGGGCGATATTACGGCCGAGACCTGGTTCTCGGTACTGGCGGACTATCCCAACGTGAGCGTGTACCTGCCACTGGGCGTGTGCGATAAGTGCCGCAACACCGGCGGTGAGGACATCCTGGGCGAGGCGATTGCGAAGGCCGAGGAGTGGGCCGGCACGGGCATGGGTCTGGAGGTCGATCCCAAGAGCCTCAAATGTCATAAGCGCCGCGAGTACGAGCGCAAGGAGTACATGGAAAAGATCGCCCGCACCACGGGCCTTACCGTGACAAAGCTCAATCCGGCAACGGCGGCACTGGCCTCGGTGACGCAGAAGCTCAAAGCCCATCGCCATCAGATTACCCAGTTGGAGCGTACGCTCAACACCATGTGCGGCACCACGACGACCAAGCGTCGCCGTTCGCTCACGCACGGGCGGCAGCTGGTGCTCTCGACGCTGCAAAACCACCCCGAGCTTGCCCAGAACATGCGGGTGAGCACGCCGGAATGCGATTTTGACAAGTGCACGTCGTGCGGCGAGTGCGTCAATGTGTGCCCCACGTTCGCCTGCGATCTGGTGGGAAGCGGCCGCTTTGCACTGGAGTCCACGTATTGCTTGGGCTGCGGTGCCTGCGTCAAGGTGTGCCCTGAGCATGCGCTCAAGTTGGTTGAGCACGACGCGTCCAATCTGGTCGTCGTCGATCCCGAAGCCGAGGAAAAGGCCGCCCAGAAGGCGAAGGCCCACGAAGAAGCCCAGAAGGTCAAGGCCGAGGCAAAGGCCAAGCTCGATAAGATGCTCGACCAGGTGGAGAAGCTCGCGGACTAGTCAGCGACCCCTATCTCTGCTTCATTCGTGCCGCCGTGGCGTCCGGGTTCGCCCAGATGCTGCGGCGGCGCTATACTTATGCAGTTTGAAATGCTTGTACCAAAAGGAGCTGTCGTGTCCCTTTCCATCGGTATCGTGGGCCTGCCCAACGTAGGCAAGTCGACGCTGTTCACCGCGCTTACCAAAAAGACCGGCCTTGCCGCCAACTATCCGTTCGCCACGATCGACCCCAACGTGGGTATCGTCGACGTGCCCGATAGCCGCCTGCAAAAGCTCGCCGACATCGTTAACCCGGGTCGCATTGTGCCGGCGACGGTCGAGTTCGTCGACATCGCAGGTCTGGTGAAGGGCGCCAACGAGGGCGAGGGCTTGGGCAACCAGTTCCTGGCCAACATTCGCGAGACCGACGCCATCTGCGAGGTCGTGCGCTACTTTAAGGATCCCAACGTCATGCGTGAGGTGGGCCGCACGGGCGAGTTCGTCGATCCCGCCGGCGATGCCGACACCATCATGACCGAGCTCATCCTGGCCGACATGGGCACGCTCGAGAAGCAGCTGCCCAAGCTCGAGAAGGAGGCCAAGCGCGACAAGGAGCTCATGCCCAAGTTCGAGGTCGCCAAGCGCCTGCTCGCCTGGCTTAACGAGGGCAAGCGCGCCGCATCCATGGAGATGACCGACGAGGAGCGTGCTGCCGCCAAGGGCCTGTTCCTGCTCACCATGAAGCCCATCCTGTACGTGGCAAACGTGGACGAGGACATGCTCAACGAGGACCTGGCGCCCATCGATGGCGTCAAGCCGCTGCCCATCTGCGCCAAGATCGAGGCCGAGCTTTCCGAGCTCGATCCCGAGGACGCCGCCGACTACCTGGAGAGCCTGGGCTTGGAGCAGCCCGGCCTGGACGTGCTCGCGCAGGCGGCCTATAAGCTGCTCGGCCTGCAGTCGTTCTTTACGGCCGGCGAGATGGAGGTCAAGGCCTGGACGGTGCGTCAGGGTGCGACCGCTCCGCAGGCTGCCGGTGTCATCCACACCGACTTTGAGCGCGGCTTTATTAAGGCCGAGGTCATTGGCTATGACGACTACATCGAGCTCGGCGGAGAGCAGGGCGCCAAGGCCGCCGGCAAGCTGCGTATTGAGGGCAAGGACTATGTCATGGCCGATGGCGACGTCGTGCACTTCCGCTTTAACGTGTAAGGACGACGCACATGTTTAAATATGGCAAAAAAGCCGGCTACATGGGTATTGCGCTGCTCGTGCTTGCGGTGATTCCGCTGGTGGTCGCAGCGTGTGTTATCCCCAACATTGGTCCCGAGGTGGCAACAAAGTTTAATGCCGCCGGCGAGGCGACGCGCTGGGGCAAGAGCTACGAGTTGCTGGCGCTGCCGGTGCTCAACTTGCTGCTGAGCGTGGCGACGTATTTTACGGCGGGACGCCAGGCAAAGAACAATGATGACTCCGCCGCCATGGCGCGCATCGTGTGCGAGCGCTACCTGCGCAACGGTTGCATCACGGGTGTGTTCCTCAACGTGGTCAACGTTTACTTTATGTACTCGGCGATTACCGGAACGGGCTTTGGCCTTGGTTTCTAGCCTGTCCTTTTAGGCAACGAGCCTGCACGCATATTCAAGGGCTGCTGCGAGGCCGCCGCTCGATCGTGGTTTAAAGACCATGTCGGCGGCGGCCTCGTTTTCGTATCCGGCGCCGCGAAGGGCGAGCGCGATACCGGCTTCCAGGAGAAGGGGCAGACCGCGTTGGCTGGTTGCGATTACGGCAGCCTGATTGAGCGAGCAGCTGTGCGCTTGGCATTGGATGGCAAGTTCACCTTGCGCCGGGCAAGGGACCAGAACGGCGGCGACGCGACTTGATAGCAATGCAAATGCTGTGCGCTCATCGGGCGAAAGGCATTCAGCTTCAACAACGACGAGCTTGGGCGGTGCGCTGTTTGTGCGAAGCGTAGTTCGGTGCATGCGGACCGAAGAACCCGACATAGAAAACTCCTGTGTATTCGGCAAAACGTAAACTATAGTTTACGTTTTTGTTCAGCTCCATTTCAAACTCGGCTGCATGGACGAACGTGCGAAACAGATTCTTGGCAAGCGAGTCGAGCAGACGCGCA
>CAJLRE010000040.1 GCA_905208975.1 uncultured Collinsella sp.
GGGCACAAAGTCGTTCTTGACGCCGTCGGCATCCATAAGCTCGGCCATATAGGCACCCATGTGGCCGCCGAGCAGGCCGGTCGCGAGCACATCGTCGCCCAACTGCAGCAGCACACGGCTCACGTTGAGGCCCTTGCCGCCAGCGGTCTTTTCAGGCGTCACGCGGTTCACGTCGTCGATGATCAGCTTGTCGAGCTGATAGCGCGTATCGATCGACGGGTTCATGGTAACGGTCAGAATCATATTGAACTCCTGTTTCCGGGGCACGACGTGTGCGACCCCAAACATACGATAGCTCTTTAAAGAATCTCGATCTCAAATCCGCGGGTGACGGTCTCCCCCGGTTTGGCAACCAGGCAGCCACGCTTGTGCTCCAGAATATCGTCCTCGTCGGAGCAGGTGGACAGGCCGCCCCACGGTTCCACGGCCACAAAGTCGCCCTCGGGCTTGCTCCACACAATCAGGTACGGCATATCGGGGAACGTCAGGCGCACGCCCTTGTCCTCGGTTTTCTTGGTCAGCGTAACCACGCGGCTGTCGAGCACGTCAAAGATGGTCTCCGCGAAGTCGAAGAGTTCGTGGGTCAGCGGCAGGTTCTGGCCGATCATGGGGTTCTTGCTGCGATGCTCAACATCAATCAGGCCCGTCGAGGGAACGGCGGTACAGAGCTCGGTGGCCTCGCACCGCTCAAAACGAAGCTCATAGTCGTCATAGGACTCGCCCTCGTCGAGCGGGCACTTAAAGCCGGGGTGACCACCCACAAAGAACGGCATGTCCTCGGTGCCCTCATTGGTCACCTCGTACGACACGGCCACCTTTTCCGAATCGATCGTGTAACGAGCAACGATCTTAAACGGATACGGGTACTGCTCGAGCAACTCGGCATGGTCGGCAGAGCTTAGGCTCAGCGCAACCATGTTGTCGCCCTGCTCCTCGAGCTTCCACTCCTGTTTGCGCGCAAAGCCGTGGCGAGCGAGCTCGACCTCGCGGCCGCCCATGGTCATCGCGCGGCCGTCACGAAGGCCACCGCAGATCGGGAAGCAAATGGGTGCCTGGCCCGACCAGACCGAAGGATCGCCCTGCCACAGGTACTCGCGACCGCTGGCTTTAATCGAAGTGAACGATCCGCCAGCCGTGCTCAGCGCCACACGAATAGAACCGTTATCAAGAACAAACTCCATAGGAGCCTTCCCTTTCTTACGACAGCCCGCCAAGTCAATAGGGCTGATAGAAAACCGACCCGCGCCCCCTCACAGAAACGCGAGCCGTCAATTGAAAAGCTGCAGAATGCCGGGGACCGCCAAGAGCAAAGCACTCAAGCCAAGCAAGCAAACGTGTTATCGGAGCAGCTAGCCGAACCAGAACGCTTCCCAACAACAGCGGCAACCCTGCTGGTACCCCCTACGTCAGCGAGCGGCGCTCAGGTGCCCCAGGTCGCCGCGAAAGAGGAGCGACGCGTACTTCATGTACGCGAGCGACGGTTTGAGCGGCGAGATGGGGTGCCTGAGCGCCGCGCAGCGTCGACCCGTTACGCGGTTTGGCAAAACCGCGTAACCCCACTAGTCGTGGTATTCGCCGCGGTCCCACTTCTCGAGGAACTCGTCAAAGAAGTGCGGGTCAGCCTGAGCCTCGGCGTCGGCCTTATTGCAAGCGTCAATCTTGGCGATCAGGGCGTCGTGCTCGGGAGTCTTCTCGTAGGGCTCCTCAAGGAAGGCAAGCATAATGTCGGCCATCAGGAACTCACCGGTGATCTTACCGCCAAAGCCCACGATGTTGGCGTTGAGCTCGCGACGGGCATACAGGGCAGAGGTCATGTCGCGAACCAGGGCGCAACGGGCGCCGGGAACCTTGTTGACGGCGTTGGTGATGCCGATGCCGGTGCCGCACAGGGCCACGCCAAAGTCGGCCTTGCCGCTGGCAACAGCCTCGCCCACGGCCTTACCGTAGATGGGATAGTGCGTACGGGTGTGGCTGTAGGTGCCGCAGTCGAGCACCTTGTAGCCAGCCTGCTCCAGGCGGTCGGCCAGATAGATCTTCTCGTCCGTAACGATATGGTCGCAACCGATTGCGATGGTCTTCTTCATCAGAACGTCCTTTCGTCTGAATTCACAAGTTGAGGTAGAAGTTCGAGTTCTCGGTGGCTCTCGTTAGGCCATCTTGTTGAGCATGTCGACACGGATCTGGTGACGGCCGCCGGCGTACTGGGCGCGCAGGAACTCGCGGGCGATCTTCTTGGCGACCTCGGTGCCCACAACGCCCGGGCCCATGGTGACCATGCGCGAGCCGTTGTGCTCGCGGGTCATGTAAGCGGAACGCTCGTCGGAAATGTTGGCGACGACCATGCCCTTGATCTTGACGGCGGCCATATAGGAGCCGACGCCATACTTATCGAATGCGAAGCCCTGGGAATCCTTGTGCTCCAGCAGGTCCTTGGCAACGGCGGTCGCGGAATCGACAAAGTCCGCAGCAGGGGTCTCGGAATAGTCGACGACCTCGTGACCGTCGGCGATGAGCATCTCCTTGATGGACTCCTTCATCGACATACCGTCGGCATCGGAAGCGATTACAACCCTCATGACATCCTCCTTGAGAGATACGCAGGTGCGTAGTTTCTGTTTGGAAGTGTTGAATCGCGCTCAGGTCCGGGCATCTGAATGTGCGGTTCTTCACTGTTCATGTTTATTTGAACACATTCGAACATAGGTTGCAACCATTATTTGTTTAACTTTGTTCTTTTTTGAACAAATACCGTTTACGGTTGATTGCCGACCGTTTGAGCCCGGCGCAGACGTAGCGACCATGTGTTCAACAAACAAAAGGGCGGCCGAGAACGTGTCTCGGCCGCCCTTCTTACGGTTGATCTTCCAAAGATCGCTTTGCCGCCTACTCAGACTGCCCGCTCTTCTTGGCATGTTTGGACGGAGCGCTCAGAAAACGTCCCGTTAAATAGTTCGCCGGGCCGGAAATATCGATCCCCAGCAGCGTGTGCCCCAGCCACAGAAACGCCACAAGCACCAGCAGCGGGATAACGCACGAGGTCACGATCATCACGATGACGCCTTCGATCAAATCGGTCACCTGCTGCACGATCTCATCGGTCATTTGCTTGGCACCACTGGTTACCGACGTGACCAGGCTCGAGGCACCGTCGGCAAGCTGTTCAAGCACGTTCTTGGACTCTGTGGACTCGGTCTTTTTCTTGCTTGCTTTGGAGCTGTCGCCATCTGCCGCACTCGCAGCGTCGGCCGCCTTTTGCTCGGCTGCCTCGATGCTCACTCGATACGTTTCGTCGACCTTTTGCGACACCCATACGCTTGCAGGCACCAACGCCATGCCGATCATGGCAACCACCAGCACGCGAGTCGCCACGCGGCGCAGGACGGCGCTCGTGCTCCAGCGCCCATGAATGCCAAGCGACACCGCAAAGAGCACCAACGCAAACGGGATTAAGATGCCTAGGCCAACCGACCACAAAATAGTCAGCAGATATTTCTCGAGATAGAGCACGGCAAGCACGATGCCCAAGTTGCCTGAAAGCTGCGCGAGCTGCTCGGCAACCGGCGTTCCCGTATCACCCGGCAGCGCGGTAATGCCCGCAGATAGCGCCACGCACGAGGTCGTGAGCGCCAGTACGTTACCTTTCTTTTGATCGATGACCTCGATGGTGGAGTCCCAAGTCTTGGTATCGGCAAAATGCGGACGAGCTACAAAGCCCGACAGCAGCGCCAGCACCACGAGCGCAACGATAAAGCCAATCTGCAGCTTTTTGTTTGCGCACACGACATCGGACAGGCTGGGCTGCAGCTCGGTTACCGTCGTATGCTCGGTTATCTGGACAGGACGCCCATGAGCCATCTCATACGCGTCTCTTTTTTGAATTGATCCGTTGTCCGGCATTTGGATACCTCCTCATTCCGGCCTGTATTGCGGTGGAAAGTATACCCACCCATCGAAAAACTGAACGGCAGGAGGTGCAACAGGCTGCTGCATGATCCGCCCGCCATGAAATGGGCTCATCTACTACGTTTAACCGCCCATCCCCGACCATGCCACAAAGCGGAAAAACAAAACCGCAGGTAGAAGTCCTGCGGTTTTTCATGAAACGCGGGTGTGTTCGAGGGTATCGGGTTAAACGTAGTAGATGAGCCAGTTTCGTGGCGAGCGCTGCCAACCGATCCTCCGGGGACGGGAAAAGCGGGTCATTTGGGGCTGTCGGCCCCTATTTCGCCGCAACCTAGATAGGTGAGATACAGAAAAACCCTGCCGCGGGTAGCGGCAGAGCTTTTGGAAGGGGACTTGGTTGTGAGAGCTCGTTAGGCGAGCTTAGCCTCGAGTGCGGCGATGCGCTTATAGGCATCGATGGTAAAGCGGGTCTGCTTCTCCAGGATCATGGTGGTCATGAGAGTGTCCTGAGCGTGAGCCATGATGAAGGTCATCTCCATCTCGCCGCCGCCGGCCTCCTGCGAAAGCAGCTTGGTCTGCGTGTCGTGGGCGCCGATAAGTGCATCGCTGGCATCCTTGTGCAGCTGCTCGGCCTTCTCAAAATCACCCTCGCGAGCAGCATCGAGCGCTGCAAGCAGATCGGTCTGGGCGTCGCCCGCGTATGCGACAATCTCAAATCCAACCATCGAGATTTCTTCTTTGGTTGCCATATTGCGTTCCTTTCACATATGAACCAACGGAGAGCATCGCGTCCGGGCATACGCGCTGCGCTGTGTATGGCAGGAACATTAACATTCAAACAAAAAAGAACAGCGCAAAACGTAATTTCGAGCTATGAACGGTTGCTTTTCACCCGTGAACGGTTTTTAAACCAATCTGAACATTCTCAAACACAATTAGCGGCAACCCAAACAGGTCCGCACCCTAGCGTATATCGCGCACCGTATCGCCCTCGACGAGCACACCCGGAAACAGCATGTGCTCCACACCGGGTGCAGCGCCCTCGGCGCCGGCAATCTTGTCGACCGCCCACATGCCGACGCGCTTGTTGTCAAAGCGCACCGTAGTCAGGCGACGATCGGGCACGATATCGCCCAAACTATCGTCAACACCCACCACGCTTACGTCCTGGGGCACGTGCTTCCCGCGCGACTCGAGCCCGCGAATGCAGCCGTAGGCCATGGCATCGTTGGAAGCATAAATGGCTGTGCAGTTCGAATCGTCCGCAAGCACCTGGCCGGCGGCATATCCGCTCTGTGCCGTCCAATCGCCACGGACGAGTCGCGGCGGCTCAATACCATGCGCGCGCAATGTCTCGCGCCAGCCCTCCTCGCGACGCATGCCCGAAAGCGAGCGCTCGGGGCACGAGATAAAGTGCACGGGCTTGTGCCCCTGCTCCAGCAGGTACTCGACCACCTGGCGCGAGCAATCGAACTGGTCGTTATCGACTGTTGAACAGAGCGGGTGCTCCAGCATGGTAACGAGCACCGTCTGCATACCGGGCAGCGGCTCGAAGGTGCCAAAGTCCGCCGGCATGCGATTCATGATCACAACCATGCCATCCACCGGCAGCGCGCTCATGCGCGACGATGCGCTCTCGAGGGTATACGGATGCCCGTCTACTTTAGTGAGGGTGATGGCATAGCCATGTTTGTCGGCCGCGGCGGCAAAGCCCTCCATACGGTCGAGGTTGCCGGTGCCGGTAATGTTGAACATGGCGACGCCGACGGTCTTAAACTTGCCGCGGCGCAGCGATCGACCGGCAAAATTGGGGCGATACCCCAGCTCGCGCATGGCGGCGCGCACGCGCTCCTTGGTCTCGGGGCGCACGCTGGGCGAATCGTGCACCGTACGCGAGACTGTCTGCTCCGAGACGCCCGCGAGACGCGCCACGTCCTTAACGGAAACCGATTTTTTAACAGCGGCCATAGGTCGATCTTTCTATGTCAACGATGCCATTGAAGACATCCTGCGCAGTCATTTTGAACACCTTTAAGTATATCCAACGCCTCCCCAACGATACGCTTACCACCCAAAACCTACCGTTCACCGACAATTCTGCTTCCCCGAGCGGCTTTTGTCGCCCAAATGTTAACGTTGCCATTGTGCAAACACAGAGCCACCGGGCGGCTCAAACGTTTACGCGCAAGGAATCGACGGTCCACAGGCACAAGGGCCACCGGTTCGCGTCTTTTTTTGTGCCGCAAAATGGCAACGTCAACATTTTGGCAACCGAACGTCAAAAGCTACCATCGTTGCTAACCCACCGACTCTTAGGAGCATTGCATGGAGCAACTCATCGCCATCATCGAAAAGGGCCAGCCCTTTTTCAACGCGATCGCCCGCAACAAGTACCTCAAGGCGATCCGCGACGGCTTTATCTCCGTCATCCCCATCATCATCTTCTCGTCCATCTTCTGCCTGGTAGCCTCGGTCCCCAACATCTGGGGTTTCTACTGGCCCGATGACATCAACAACGCCCTGTGGAAGTGCTACAACTACTCCATGGGCATTCTGGCCATCGCCTGCGCCGCCACCACGGCCAAGCACTTCGCCGACGCCCAGAACCGCGATCTGCCCAAGAACAACCAGATCAACTTCATCTCGTGCATGTGCGCGGCCATCATCGGCTTCTTGCTCCTTTCGAGCGACACGATCGCCACGGACGCTGCCAGCGGCTTCAACACCACCTACCTTGGTTCCAAAGGCCTGCTGACCGCCTTTATCGCTGCGTTTGTGACCGGCATCATCTACAAGTTCTTCATTAAGCGCAACATCACCGTCAAGATGCCCGAGCAGGTTCCGCCTAACATCTCGCAGACCTTTAAGGACATCATCCCCTTCTCCGTCTGCATCACCGTCTTTTGGGTCTTTGACATCGTCTTCCGCGCTGCCTTTGGCTTCTGCTTTGCCCAGGGCGTCATCCAGGTGTTCCAGCCCCTGTTCACCGCTGCCGACGGCTACATCGGCCTTGCTGTAATCTACGGCGCCATGAGCCTCTTCTGGTTCGTGGGCGTCCACGGCCCCTCGATCGTCGAGCCCGCCATCGCCGCCGCCCTCGTTGCCAACATGACCGACAACCTGGCTGCGTTCCAGGCCGGCCAGCACGCTTCCGCTGTCCTGACCCAGGGTGCCCAGTACTTCGTCGTCTGCATGGGCGGCACCGGCGCCACGCTTGTCCTGGTCTTTATGTTCTGCTTCCTGGCCAAGTCCCAGGAGATGCGCGCCGTCGGTAAGGCCGCCATCGTTCCCGTCTGCTTCGCTGTCAACGAGCCGCTGCTGTTCGCCGCGCCCATCGTGCTCAACCCCGTCTTCTTTGTCCCGTTTGTCTTTGCCCCGATCGCCAACATCTGGATCCTCAAGATCTTTATCGACTTCTTGGGCATGAACGGCTTTATGTATACCCTGCCCTGGACCGTCCCCGGCCCCATCGGCACCATCATGGGCCTGGGCTTCCAGCCGCTCGCCTTTGTGATGCTCGCCCTTATCCTGGTCGTCGACTTTGCCCTGTACTACCCGTTCTTCCGTGCCTATGACGCCCAGAAGTGCACCGAGGAGGCCGAGATCTCCCAGGAGGAGCTCGCCGCCAAGAACGCCGAGAAGGCCGCCAAGCTCAACGACGCCTTCCAGGGCAAGGCTGACGCCAAGAGCGTTGCCGCCGGCGCTGCTGCCGAGGCCGTGAAGGCCGACGCCCCCGCCGCTTCCGCAGCGCCCGCCACCGAGGCTGCGACCGCCAGCGACCTCAACGGCAAGCGCGTGCTCGTACTCTGCCAGGGCGGCGGTACCTCGGGCCTGCTCGCCAACGCGCTGGCCAAGGCTGCCAGGGAGCGCGGTATTAACCTCGAGACCGCTGCCGAGGCCTATGGCAACCACGTTGACATGCTCCCCGACTTTGACCTGGTCGTCCTGGCCCCGCAGGCCGCAAGCTACCTGGCCGACCTTCAGAAGGACTGCGAGCGCGTGGGCAACAAGTGCGTCGCCTGCCGCGGTAAGCAGTACATCGAGCTCTCCCAGAACGGCGACAAGTCTCTCGCCTTCGTAAGCGAGCAACTCTCGAAGTAAGTAACGCTCAGGGCCAGCCGACCATCCAAGACCGGCTGGCCCTTCGATTTAGACGATTGGATCATCATGTCCGTTAACCCTGCTAGCGTCACTAACCCGCCTGCGCAGTTTCCCGAGGACTTTGTCTTTGGCGGCGCCACTGCTGCCTACCAGGTAGAGGGCGAGACCCGCACTCACGGTAAGGGCAAGGTTGCCTGGGACGACTTCCTGGAGGCCCAGGGCCGCTTCTCTCCCGATCCCGCCTCCGACTTCTACAACCAGTACCCCGTCGATCTGGAGCTGTGCGAGGAGTTTGGCATCAACGGTATTCGCCTCTCCATCGCCTGGAGCCGCATCTTCCCCGAGGGCACCGGCAAGGTGAACCCCGAGGGCGTCCAGTTCTACCACGATCTCTTCGCCGAGTGCCATAAGCACCATGTTGAGCCGTTCGTCACGCTGCATCACTTTGACACGCCGCTTCCCCTCTTTGAGAAGGGCGACTTCCTCAACCGCGAGACCATCGATGCCTTTGTGGACTTTGCCACCTTCTGCTTTAAGGAGTACGCCGACCAGGTGACCTACTGGTTCACCTTTAACGAGATCTGGGCGGACGCCTCCAACACCTACATCGAGGGCACCTTCCCCGGTGGCGTCAAAGCTCATCTGGCCGAGGCCTTCCAGTGCGAGCACAACATGATGCTCGCCCACGCCAAGGCTGTGCTGGCCTTCCACAACGGCGGCTTTAAGGGCAAGATCGGCGTCATTCAGTCGCTGGAGTTTAAGTACCCGCTCAACGAGAACGACCCCGCCGACATCAAGGCCGCCAACAACGAGCACGTGCTGCAAAACCAGTTCCTGCTCGACGCCACCTTCCGCGGCGACTATGCCCCCGACACCCTCGAGTGCGCCAACCGCCTGGCCGCCATCTCGGGCGGCACCATCGAGATCATGGACGAGGATCTGGAAATCATGCGCGAGGCTGCGCTCTACAACGATTACCTGGGTGTCAACAACTACCAGTGCCGCTTCCTCAAGGCTTACGACGGCGAGAACGACCTGCACCACAACGGTACGGGCGAGAAGGGCACCGGCCGCTGGCGCGTCAAGGGTATTGGCGAGCACGTGAACAAGCCCGGCATCCCCACCACCGACTGGGACTGGATCATCTATCCCGAGGGTCTGTTCGATCTGCTCGTCTACATTAAGCAGCGCTACCCCAACTACAAGCAGATCTTCATCACCGAAAACGGCATGGGCTACAAGGACCCCTACAAGGACGGTTTTGTGGACGACCAGCCGCGCATCGACTACATCGAGCAGCACCTGCGCTGGCTGCTCAAGGCCATGGAGGTGGGTGTCAACGTGGGCGGCTACTTCCTATGGAGCCTGCAGGATCAGTTCTCCTGGACCAATGGCTACAACAAGCGTTACGGCTTCTTCTACGTTGACTTTGAAACCCAGAAGCGCACGCCCAAGGCAAGCGCATACTGGTACAAGCACGTGGCGGAAACCCGTCGTCTGGACTAGTGCCTTGCGACGAGCGGCATTGCCCCACTCACATAACTTATCCCCATTTCTCAGCCGGGGGCGGCACGTCACACGGCGCGCCGCCCCCGGTCTTTTTGTGCAGGTCGGAAGCCGTTTGTCTCGATCTGTAACATCCAGCCGAGCTTTTCAGTCCCAACTGTTACAGATTGAGATGAAAGGGACCGACCAGGCCGAATTGTCTCAATCTGTAACACTAAAACCGGTTTTGGACGTCTAGTTGTTACAGATTTAGATAAACGTGCGAGCCAATCCCTTCAATCTAAATCTGTAACAACTAGCTTGTGTTTTCGCCCCTAGCTGTTACAGATCGAGACAAATAAAATAGACCGGGCTGACAATCTCAGCCGCATGCCCCCTTTTTGGCCGCATTCCACCGATCAGATAAAGATCGTCATATACAGAGGTAGATATATCCTATGCCCTTCAGCCCTGAGCTGTTTTGGGTGAAGAACTATCTCTTCTCCGACTCGTCGTTCGAATCGTCTGCCGAAATCGTCAAGCGAGATTGTTGAATACGATTTGGAAGATTTAACTTCAACAGGAGTGACCCGCGGTTTTCCAGCCGCGTCTTCAAAGCCGCGCGAAACAAGAAAATCAATTTCACGCGTTCTGGGCCGACTCCCCTCTGTTTTGGAAGGCTCCTGCCAGCTGTAATAAAAAAGCGAATGCCCCAGACTCTTAAGCTGCTGCGCCACGATGTTCTCGATTAGCATTCCTTTATTAATTGAAATTCTTCCAAATTGAATGTCTCTATGAACATCCATAAGGTCCGGACCATCATCAAACGCCAAGCTCACGAGCAATCCCGTGTCCGCCATATAGCATTTAAGCGAAGACGCGTCCTCGTGCAGGCGGTAACCCACGCTCGGATCACTGCATAAATAGCAACGGTTAATCAGTCGCGCATCCTCAAGCCAGATTAACGCCGACTCATATGTCTCAAAACGGGACCCCTTCTCCAAGCTGTCAAATTTGAACCGTTTATTTGCCGCAGATAATTGACCCGGAATATCGTCATAAACCGCCCGCGCACGTCTAGCGTCCGAACCTCCAAACTTGGCAATGTCCTCCCTGTACAGTGCGATAATCTGCCGTTTAACCCTGTCGCATCCTCTAAAATCATTCTCTGCCACAAAGGAGTCGACCGACTGAGGCATACCACCGACAAGCATATACTCATCAAATAATCTCATGCACGTCGCATGAACGCCGTCCGGAAGCGCGGTCCGAGATTCGCGCGCTTTACGGATCTCTTCTGCATAAAGATCTTTTCCGGTCGCCCAAAGATACTCCTCAAAATCGAGGGGCTCGAGAGGGATTCTTTCTTCCTCTGACGGTATGACAATGCTATCGACATTCTTTTTGATGGAGACAAGAGAGCCTGTCTCGATGTAATCAAATCTGCCGTCTTCTACAAGATGCTTTATGTATTCGCGCGCGATGGGAAACCGCTGCACTTCATCAAAAATGACCAGCGACTCTCTCGGTTCGAGGGCCTTACCATACTGCAGCTGAAGCATGCGTAAAAAAAGATCGACATCTTCACGATGGTTCAGAAATATATCGAGCGTGGCTTTGCTAGCAGCCGAAAAGTCAATGTACAGATAATCCTTGTATTCATTTTGCGCGAAGCACTTGACGAGCGTCGTTTTGCCAACGCGTCTTGCACCCTCAATAAGCACCGCAGTGCGCCCTTGCGAGCGTTCTTTCCACTCCTGCAGACGATCATATGCCTTCCGTTTAAACATAATCTCACCTCAGCATAATTTACGTGCTAGTTTACAAAAATACCGACCTTCAGATATATCTAATAATACAAAAATACCGAGCTTTAAATGAGCTTATAGTTACAAAAATACCGACCATTGCAAAGGTTGAGACATACAGTAATACCGAGCTTTACGCATAACGGATGCTATGCCGCACCGTCTCGATCTGTAACACTAAACCCGGTTTTGGACGTCTACCTGCTACAGATTGAGACAATTCGGCGGCGACGATTATTTGATACGGCGTGGTAAAATTATGTCCCATCGCAAAGGAGGTCCCAATGCCCACCTGTGTGCCTGTCCGGGACATGAAGGACACCGCTGCATTTACCGCGCTTGTTGAGTCTGAGCGCGACGTCACCGTAACCAAGAACGGCTACGAGGCCATGCACTGCATCAGCAGCGACCAATATCGCCTCATGCAAGACGAAATCGCCAAAGCCAAGCTGCTGTCTCGTATAATGCTGGCAGAAAACGAGATATCGCAAGGCGACTATAGCGACTACGACTCCTTCGCAACCGCGATACGAGACAAATATGACCTATAACGTCGTAATACTCAAAAGCGCACGATACGAGTACGAGAGTATCGTCGGATACCTTGCTCAAATCCTCATGAATCCACGCGCGGCGGGCAATTTTGTTGCTGAGTTTGAACATCAGCTGGATCTGCTTCGCGAGCAGCCGCTCTCCCACATACGAGAACTGGCGGCACGCAATTATCAATCGTTTCCCGTCAACAACTATGCGTGTCTTTACAAGTTTGAGCGCGATACGATCTATATCGCCCACGTCTTTCATCAGTCACATGACTACGCCCGCCTGGTCTAGCCCGCAAGCTGAATACTTGACCCGATCTCCCACAGCGCTCGCTAGCAGATGACCTGCGTGTGCTCCTCGATGGCAGTGCGGTCCTCGGCGGCGATACCCGGCTCACACACCACAGCGTCCAAATTGTCCAGGCGGCAGAAGGTGTAGAAGTCGCGCTTGCCGATCTTGCTGGAGTCGGCGATCAGATAGCGCGAGTCGGCCTTGCTAAAGGCGAGCTGCTGGATGCGGCCCTCTTCCATGTTAGACGTGGACACATCGCCGTTCAAAATGCCGTTGGCGCCGATATAGGCTGCGTCGATTCCCAGCGCGCGCAGGGTATCCTCGGCCATGGGCCCCACAAAGGCGGCGGTGCGGCGGCGATACATGCCGCCCACGAGGCACAGGTCGCAGTCTTCGCGCGCCTCGAGCAAGTTAAACACCGAAAGCGAATTGGTCACAATGCGCAGGCGAAACGCCGGCAGCATCGAGGCCATCTGCTCAACCGTGGTGCCCGTACCCAAGAAGATGGTCGAGCCTTCCTCGATAAGCTCCACAGCGCGGCGCGCGATCTGCAGCTTTTCCTCGGCATGCTTAGTGCGCTTTTCGCTGTGCGAATACTCATGGCGCAGCATAGCGTGGGGACGGCCCTGTGCACTGCGGGCTCCGCCGTGCACGCGCTCGATCTCGCCTAGGCTCGCAAGTTCCTCAAGGTCGCGGCGGATCGTCATGTCCGAGACACCTAACGCATCAGAAATCTCTTTTACCGAGACCGTCCCCTGTTCCTCGAGCAGCTGACGAACCTTATCCTGACGCTCCGCCTTGATCATTTTTACTCCTTTGAGTGGTTTTGTTCGCATTTATAGTAATCGAACATTTATGCTCAATCACCCTAAACGGTCGGTTTTTCCCGGTGAACGGTAGGATAGTAAACGCCAAACGTTGAATATCGAATGTATCCGACACATCAACTTCAGCTATACATAGGCAAAAAGCTGCGATTTTAAAATCATTTCAATCCAATGTTGCCTCAATAAAGCAAATTGAACTTTGCCGAACAATAGAAAACAGATTGACACACTAATTCTCTTAGACTTAAATAACAGAGAACTTAAACAAACAGATTCGAACATGTTCGATCTGCATGGAACGGAAGGAGTTGCAGACATGTCCGCAGGGAGCAATCTGTTCTTCGAAGACACCGTGTTTGTTTGCGACCGCACCACGCAAGAAGAGGTCTTTACCGAGATCGCCAATAAGCTGTCACTCAAAAACTATGTGGCGCCCGCGTTTCTCGAGAACATCATCGAGCGCGAAAAGGGCTACCCCACCGGCATGGATATGTCTGTCGTCGACCCCGAGTTGCCCAGCTTTGCCGTTCCTCACACCGAGGTCGAGTTCGTTCACACCCGTCGCATCGTCCCCGTCAAGCTGACGACCCCCGTCGAGTGGCACTCCATGATCGACCCCTCGCAGACCTTCCCCGTCTCGTTCCTGTTCATGATTCTCAACGACGACAAGGAGGCCCAGGTGGGCATCCTCGCCAAGATCATGGACTTCGTTAACGCTCTTGGCACCGATCGCGTCAAGGAGCTGTTCTCCATGACCGACGCCAAGGCCATCTACCAGTTCTTGGTCGACAACTTTCCTGCCGACTAGCCAACCACCCTTAGGAATCCGCGGAATAACCCGCATAGAGAAAGGAATTCATCATGATTAAGGTTCTCGCAGCTTGTGGCGCCGGTGTTAACTCCAGCCACCAGATCAAGGACGCCATCGAGTCCGAGTTCAAGAATCGTGGCTACAACCTGCACTGCGACGCTGTGATGATCAAGGACGTCAACGAGGAGATGCTCTCTCAGTACGACATCTTCGCACAGATCGCCAAGACCGACTTTGGCTTTGAGGTTAAGACCCCGATCGTCGACGCTGGCCCGATCCTTTACCGCATGCCTGCCATGGCTAAGCCGGTTTACGACAAGATCGAGGCCATTATCAAGGAAAAGGGTCTCAACTAATCTTTTGCAGCTTCGCTCTGCGCAATTTTTGGCTTTAAGGAAGATGACGACCGGGAACGGCATCTTCCTTTTTTAAGGCAACATACGGAAAAGGAAATTCTCTTTTAGGAAAGAGGGAGACATGGACGCAGTAATCGGGTTTGCTAATGCCGTCTTTCAGCCGCTGATCGACCTTGGCGCAGCCCCTATGATGACCATCGTTTTGACGGTTATTGCCCTTCTCTTCAAAGTTAAGTTTACCAAGGCCCTCGAGGGCGGTCTTAAGCTCGGCATCGCCATTACCGGCATCGGCGCCATCATCAACATTCTGACGACGGCTTTCTCGAGCGCCATGACGACGTTCGTTGAGTCCACCGGCCTTCAGCTCACCGTTACCGACGTGGGTTGGGCACCGCTGGCCACCATCACCTGGGGTTCTCCCTACACGCTGTACTTCTTGATGGTCCTCGTCATCGTCAACATCGTGATGATCGTGCTCGCCAAGACCAACACCATCGACGTCGACATCTTTGACGTTTGGCACCTCGCCTTTGTCGGCCTTGCCTGCATCTACTTTGGCGCCAACATCGTCGTCGCCACGCTGCTCGTCGTCTTCGTCGGCGTTATGAAGATCATGAACTCCGACCTTATGAAGCCCACGTTCAACGATCTTTTGGGTGCTCCCGAGGAGAACCCCATGACCACGACTCACATGAACTACATGATGAACCCGCTGGCCATGCTGCTCAACAAGATCATCGACAAGGTGCTCCCCTTCCTCGATAAGTACGACTTCGACGCTGCCAAGCTCAACAACATGATCGGCTTCTGGGGCTCCAAGTTTGCTATTGGTATCTACCTGGGCGTCTTCGTCGGCCTTCTTTCGCACCAGACCCCGCAGCAGATCTGCACGCTCGCCTTTACCGCCGCAACCTGCCTTGAGCTGTTCTCCATGATCGGTTCTTGGTTCATCGCAGCCGTCGAGCCGTTGTCTCAGGGTATCTCCGACTTTGCCAACAACAGCAAGTGGCTCCAGGGCCGTACCCTCAACGTCGGCCTCGACTGGCCCTTCATCGCCGGCCGCGCCGAGATCTGGGCTGCTGCAAACATCCTTGCCCCCGTCATGCTGGGTGAGGCACTACTGCTCGCCAACGTTCCCTTCCCCTTCTCCCCGACTGGCACTTGGAACGGCCTGCTGCCGCTCGGTGGCATCATCGCCATGGGCCTGACGCCGGCACTGCTCGTTGTCACCCGCGGCCGCGTGATTCGCATGGTCGTCATTGGCGCTGTCCTGCTGCCCGTCTTCCTGGGCGCTGGCACCCTCGTCGCCGATTTCGTTACCTTTACCGCTAAGACTGTCGGCGCTTTCCCCGATGGCGTTACCGGCCTGATTTCTCAGACCACCATGGAAGGACCTGTCGAGAAGTTCCTGGCCTTCTTCGTGGGCAAGGCGACCACGGGCGATGTGACCATGATCATCGCCACTGTCGTTGCCATCGTCGTGTACGTCGCGCTCTTTGCTTGGTATCGCAAGCAGATGATCGCCCGTAACATCGAGTACGCGAAGCAGGATAAGTGCACCCTCTCGCCGCTCACCACCGGCAAGTTTACCGAGGAGGACCTCAAGGCTGCCAAGGAAGCCGAGTCCGCAAAGGCAAACGCCTAACTCATTGCCACATATCCCCTGTGGAAGAAACCCGTCGCATCCCGGCGGGTTTCTTTTTATTTGTCCACAGTAAGTCAATCGTCACTTTTTTGAGAAAAATACCCCCTGCTTTAGTGGGGTGTAGTGATAATCTTGCCTGTTCGCGCTACAGTTTGTCCGGAATACCTCGATGTTAGGAACTAAATGATCACTTCCGAGCTTTTCGGCACCGCGCCGTGCGGTACCCCCGTTCATCG
>CAJLRE010000041.1 GCA_905208975.1 uncultured Collinsella sp.
CATCGTTCTCGCCCAGGTGATCGAGCATCATCGCAGCAGAGAGGATCTCGGCCGTGGGGTTGGCGATATCCTGGCCAGCGATATCGGGCGCGGAGCCATGCGTTGCCTCGAAGATGGCGCAGTCGGCACCGATGTTGGAGCCGGGGGCCATACCCAGACCACCCACCAGGCCGGCGCACAGGTCGCTCACGATGTCGCCGTACAGGTTGGGCAGCACCAAGACATCGAAGTCGTTGGGGTTTTGGACCAGGCCCATGCAGGTGGCGTCGACGATCTTGTCGTTGAACTCGATATCGGGATAGTTGGCGGCCACCTCGCGCGCAACGCGCAGGAACAGGCCATCGGTCGCCTTCATAATGTTGGCCTTGTGCACGG
Organism: uncultured Collinsella sp.; assembly: GCA_905208975.1. Taxonomy (GTDB): domain Bacteria; phylum Actinomycetota; class Coriobacteriia; order Coriobacteriales; family Coriobacteriaceae; genus Collinsella. The sequence goes on from CAJLRE010000041.1 coordinate 376, forward strand.
CCGTCACCTTTTTGCGGCCACAGCGGCGGGCATACTCAAAGGCATACTCCACAATGCGGCGGCTCTTGGCGATAGAGATCGGCTTGATCGAGATCGCGGAATCGGCGGCGAAGGTCTTTTGGCCCGAACGCTCGACGAGCTGCGAGAGCTCCTCGACCTCGGCAGCGCCCTCATCGAACTCGATACCGGCGTAGAGGTCCTCGGTGTTCTCGCGCACGATAACCAGGTCGACGTCGCGGAAACGCGAGCCGTCGCCCGGCTGCGACAGGCAGGGGCGCACGCAGGCGTACAGGTCAAAGTGCTTGCGCAGGGCCACGTTGACGCTGCGGAAACCCGTGCCGACCGGCGTGGTGATGGGGCCCTTGATGGCAACCTTGGTCTCGGCGACCGCATCGAGCACGTGCTGGGGCAGCGGCGTACCAAACTCGTCCATGACGCCGGCACCGGCCTCCTGGACGTTCCAATTAATCTGGACACCGGCAGCCTCGGCCACGCGGCGCATGGCCTGCGTAATCTCGGGACCGATACCGTCACCGGGAATCAGGACTACATCGTGCGCCATAATCTGTTACTCCTCGTCTTCGGCGGCCTCAGATTTTTTAACGCTAGCACGCTTCTTCTTTTTGGAGAGATCCAGGCCAAAACGTTTAACAAGCATTTCGCAAATCTCGCTCGAACGGGCCTTGAGATAGCTGCCCTTACCGTTCTCGGCATCGAACTTAAGGCGCAGCGCAAGCTTCTCGGCAACCTCGGCGTCGATCTCGCCCTGGCAAAACTCGTACAGGCAACCGAGCATGTCGCGATACTCAAGGTCGCCGTGGTAGCACTGGATGGCCTCGTCCAGGATGGGCCAAGCCTCGCGCGAACGCTCGACGCTCGTGGCACCCCACACGCACAGCAGGCGGAAGGCGGCATAGCGCAGCGTGGAGGAAATCTCGTCGAACAGCGCGGTCTCGGCGCCCTCAAAGGCATCGCCCAGCTGCTCGGGGCAGGTGGTGGCGAGCGCCGTCAGGGCATCGAGGGCCTCCCAGCGGGTCTGCGCCTCGGGGCGGTCGAGCGCCTCGATCAGCGCGGGCACGCAGGGCACGACGCGCTGCGGATCGCGCTCGGCAAGCAGATGCAGCACGCGGGCGGCAAACTGGCGGATGCGGCGCGTGGGGCAGCCGAGCTCCTGGACCAGGCGATCGACGGCGTTCTCGTTCTCCTCTGCCAGCTGGAGCTGTGCCAGCTCCTCGTCGGTGAGCTGTTCGTCTTTGTTTTCTGCCATAGTTACCTCTTCTTACTATTTCTTAGCGTGCTTGCCAGCACCCTTGCTGTCATCGGTGACCGAGATGAGCTGTCGGTCGGCCGCGCCATTGCGACGTGCGCGGCGGCGCTCCTCGGCGTCGCCCGCGTCGGCGGCGGCGCGATGAGCCTTGTTGACGTTAAAGACCTCGTCGTGCTTGCGCCACGGACCGACGGACTCGCCAAAGCTCATCTTAAGGCCTGCGATAAAGCCGCCGAGCCAGCCGATCGGCGCAAACTGCACCAGCGGGAACAGCGAGAACACCCAGGTCAGCAGGACGACTGCCGCCGCTCCTGCAAAGTTGGCGATCCAGTAGTCGCGCTTGGTGATGACGCGCTTTTCGCACGCCCACTGGCCGCACAAAAAGCCGATGTAGATCGCAAAGAGAAAGAGCACCAGCGCAAGCACCACGAACGTCCAGCTCATGGGCGCTACTCCCCGTGATGGTGGCCGCAGCAGCACTCGTGGCCGTCGTCATGGCCGTGGCCGCCGCAGCACTCGTGGTCCTCGCCGTGATGGTGACCGCAACCGCACTCGTGGTCGTCGCCATGCTCGCCGCAACCGCAGCCCTCCTCGTGGGCACCATGCTCCTCGGGGCGATACTGCGACCAGTCCAGTCCAGCGGCGATGGCGTCGGCCTCCTCCTTGTAGAGGACCGTGATGGCCTGGGTGCCCAGCTTGGCGCCACCGATGGCGTCGAGCATGTCGTAGAGCGTAAAGGCCACGTCGGCGCCGGGCAGCGCAAGCTCGCGGTCGTCGGCGTAGGCAAGCGCCAAGCGCAGGTCCTTAATGAAGTGCTCGACCATAAAGCCGGGCTTGTAGTCGCCGTCGAGCGCCTTGGGCGCCAGGCTCTCCATGGCGCCGGACTTGCCGGTGCCGCCCAGGATCATCTGACGGGTCTTCTCCAGATCGAGGCCGCTCAGCTCGGCAAATGCCATGGCGTCTGCCATGCCGACCATGCAGGCGCCCAGCGACACCTGGTTGGCGAGCTTGGCAGCCTGGCCCTTGCCGGCGCCGTCGAAGCAGCAGATGTTGGCCGCGAAGGTGGCAAGGATGTCGCGGACCGGCGCGATGTCGTTCTCGGTGGCGCCCACGATAGCCGTAAGCGTGCCGGCGATAGCACCCGACTCGCCGCCGGTGACGGGGCAGTCAAACGCCATGCGGCCGGAAACCTGAGCGGCCTCGGCAATGTCGCGCGCCAGCTCGGGCGAGCTCGTGGTGAGGTCGATCAGGACCGCGCCGGGCTTAGTGCAGGCGAGCAGGCCGTCGCCCGCCAGGTAGAGCTCCTCGACCTCGGAGGGATAGCCCACCATGGTAAAGACGACATCGGCGTTCGCCACGGCATCGGCCGGCGTATCGGCCCAGGCGGCACCGCGCTCGATTAGCGCGGCGGCCTTGGACTTGGTGCGGTTGTTGACCGTGACAGGATAGCCAGCATCCAGGATGTGGCCGGCGATGGGGGCACCCATGATTCCGGTGCCGATGAATGCGACGGAGAGCTTGTTTGCCATGAAACCTTTCCTTTTGGGTTGGGTGTTATTACCAAGTTGAATACTCAGCGCCAGCGCTTGGGCAGTGAGTTGGGATCGATTACGGCCGCGTTACTTGCCTACTGGCCGCGCACGCGACGCGCGATGCGGTCGGAAAGCGAGGCTTTCTCGGCGCGATTCTTGCCCCAAAACGCGCAGGCCACCATGCCGGGGCCCACGTGCGAGCCGATGGTGGGGCCCACGGAGCTGCGAATGATCGTGACGTCGGCGCAGCCCTCCTCCTTGCGGACGGCGGCCTCGAGCCAGTCACCATCCTTCTCGGCATCGGCAGTCATAATGGCGATGGGCATGGTGCGATCGGGCACGTAGTTCTCACGGAACGACTTGAGGATGGACTTGAGCGCCTTCTTGCGGCCGCGGTTGACGCCGATCAGCGACAGCGAGCCGGCCAGGTCGTAGGAGAGCTCGGGCTTGACATCGAGCTTTGCCGTGAGTTGCGCCGCCGCGGGCGGAATGCGGCCGCCGGCAGCCAGCGCGTCAAAGCTCTCGAGCGTAAAGTAGCCGTGGACGTAGGTCTTGGCCTCGTTTGCCCAGTCGACCAGCTGCTTGGCGGTGAGTCCCGCCGAGCGTTGGCGGACGGCCTCGAGCGCCAAGAGCTCGCCGGTCGCACAGGGCAGAGCGTTGTCGACCACGTAGAGCTCAAAATTGGGATACTCGGCGCGCACGGCATCTGCCGCCTGGCACGCGGAGTTGTAGCTCGACGACAGCGCCGAGGTAAAGCACAGGTAGACCGTAGGCGTACCCTCTTTGGCGCACTCGGTAAAGAACTCGATATAGCGACCGAGCGACACAGCCGAGGTAGACACGCGAGCGCCGGCACGCATGCGGTCGTAGAACTCCTTAGGGCTGATGCTCGACCAGATATCGTCCGTGCGCTCCTCGCCATCGATGATAAAGGGGAAGCCCAAGATATCGACATCGAGGTTCGCGGCGACCTCGGGGCTAAAGTCGCAGCAGGTATCGACGACGATGCGGCAGCGGTCTGAATGGCCGGTAGATGCAGCCTTGTCCATCAAAGCGACTCCTTACGTAAAAAAGGCGGCCATCCGCATGGGATGACCGCCGGCCGTTAACTCATGCAAGTTAACGTATTTTACTCGTCAAGTGTTTCGATGCGGGGCTTGATGATGCCATATCCACCATTCTTACGGTGATACACCACATTGATGAGGCCAGTCGTCGCGTTCTCGAACACGTAGAAGTCATGGCCGAGCAGATCGGTCTGCACCAGCGCCTGCTCCTCAGTCATCGGGGTGACATCGATGACCTTCTCGCGGACGAGCAGGTCGTCCTCCTCCTCGGGCAGCAGCAGGTCGGCCAGATCGTCAACGCGCTCGACCGGCGCAACATCCGCGGCGCTGGCACCGCCCTGGCGGTTGTCCACGACCTTGGTCTTGAACTTACGCAGCTGGCGGGTGACCTTATCGGCGGAGAGGTCGATGGCGGCGTACATATCTGCACCGTGCTCGGCAACGCGAATCACCGAACCGCGGGCGCGAACCGTAACCTCGACGATTGCCGGGTTGGGGTTCGAGGGGTTCTTCTCATAGCGAAGTACAACGTCGACCGTCATGGGCTCGATATCGAAAACCTTGAGCGCCTCGCCGATCTTCTCATCCACATGCGCACGCAGAGCATCGGTTACCGTCGTCTTGCGTCCAGAAACCTTGATATCCATACGTGGCTCCAATCTGCCTCGGGGACTTACTGTACTGGCTATGTACCCATTGCCGTGCATTTAATCACGCGGATTCCCAAAGACCCGAATAACGATTGCTTGATACCGCATACCGAAGTCTCGCACTTTTCTGTGGCAAAGTGCGCTATAGGAGGGAGCCGGCGACTTTGTATTTGGTCCCGAAAATTGGCTTTGACCTGCTGGTTTTATAGAGATGAAAAAGCCGGGCTCCCCTATTGGGGAAGCCCGGCAGTGCGTGTTGAAACCGTGAAGAGGCATCTCTCCTAGCGCATAGGAGACGCCACCCCTAGCAATAACTAGCTATTAAGCTTGTTAATGTCGTCGTCGGTGATGGTGTCTTCCTGGCTGGACGATTTGTCTTCGGAGGGTGCGGTCTCATTGTTGGAATCGGAGGATTCGCTGCCGGAGGATGTGGTCTCGCTGGACTCAGAGTCGCCCGGCTGCACGTTAGCGCCCGAAACCGTCTTAGTGGTGAGGTCGTAGGGCATCGTGCCGTACCAGACGCAGTGGACCGCCTCGAGCGTGCCGTCGGCCGTAATACCGTCGAGGGCATCGCTCACGGCACGACACAGTTCGTCATTGGACGAAAGGCCTGCAACACCAAGCGTCGAGGGCGCCTCGAGCGCACCGACATAGGAGATCTCGCTCATCAGGCGCGCAAGGTAACCGCCAGCCGTGGAGTCGCAGATCACATAGTCGACCTCGCCGGACTCGAGCGCCTCAAAGCACTCGTTGATGTTGGAGTAAGTCTTTTGGTTGGCGGTGATGCTCTGCTTAGCAAGCGCCTCCTGCGAGGCCGAGGACATCTGGATACCCAGAGTAGACGTGTTAAGGGTATCGGTGGAAACGCTCAGCGACCCACCATCGCTGGTTTTACCGAACACGGAAGCGGCATCGTACAGGCAGGTGCCGAGCGAGCTAACGTCCCCATCCGTGGAGTTGATCTCGCCGATAAAGATATCAGCCTTTTTGTCACCGAGCGCGGAACCTGCCGAGGACGCATCGACAAAGGCGACCTTAAGGCCCATGCGGCTTGCGAGGGCGCGGGCAGCGTCGACTGCATACCCCGTGAGCTCGCCGTCAGCGCCCTGCATGGCCTGCGGCGCATCGGAGGTATCGAGGGCAACCGTCAGGGTACCGGGGGTGACCAGGGCATCATCCGACACCGCGGGCGTGACGGTCTCGTACTCGATCTGGTCGATCGTGGGAGTCGTGAACGTAGACAGCGGGTTGAACGCGCATCCGCTCAGGCCCAAAACGGCGATGACCGCTGCGGTCCCAGCACCTAACCGAGCCGCGTGCATCAAGCTGCCCCTCACCATGTCCACTACCCTGCCTTCTGTGTCGTATACGATCCGTGCGTTGCGCGGAATATCAGGTTGTTCCCACCAGCTGACCTGGTATTTGACCCCACACTTGCGCACCGGGGTGTTTGCTCGGGAGGCCGCAGCCACCTTCACGACTGGCCCGCTCGCCCGCGAGGCGGTATTGCCCCAAAGAAAGTAGAACGGACGGTGCGGCTTACATCTAGGACGCGCCATGATCGCGCCGCGCGCACGCGGTCGCTTACGTGGATCCCTTTGACCGCGTCTGTCTTGGACTAGGACGGGCATTTCGTCCGTCCGCAACCACAGCCTGGTAGGAACGTAGCGCATTATAGCTAAGTTCAAGCTAAAGTTTAAGGTTAGGGGCGTCATTCGCATCGCGAGTACAGATTTCGCAGGTCGGAGTGGGCTATTCGTGCCCCTGTGAAGCCCGGAGCTCCCCTACGGTGAGTTCCGGGACACCCTTCTTAGGGTGCCGTGGCCAAAAAATGGCAAATATGAGTACTGTCACCAATTTAGTAACAGGCATTTTTGGCCTCTCGGACAGATTTTGCGCTCAGTGTCGCCAACCTGATGCTTAGTTATTCTACATTTGTTTATTATCTTCTTACTTTATGACGCCTCCGAGTCCTAAATTCCTTGATTTTGCTGTTACTGATTTAGTGACAGTACTCATATTTGCCATATTTTGGCCAGGGCATATGATTAACCCCCTATTTTCGACGTGAATTAGACCGGCTTAAGCCCAAAACACGCCCGCAGCGTGTTAAGCAACGCCTCTTGCTTCTTCCTGCGGGCATCGACACGATTCCGGTACCGCTTTCGCATACGCTGGTGGATGCGCCATGCGAGCGCTTCCATCGCTTCCATGTCACAGAGCATTTCGTTGTTGACCGTCGCGACCTCGATTCCCATAGTAATCAAGCCCGTGTTGCGCTTTTCATCATGGATACGTCCCCTCCGAGAGGAATGGCCCAGCTCACCGTTGTATTCCAGGTCAAACCGGGCTGCCTCTTGATACGCATCGCAAACTGCATGAGGCATCCCCGAGATTGCCTGCGCACGGTCATCGAACTCGACCTTGTAGTCGGTCTTAAAAGGTCCGCAGGCAAACCCGCCATAGGAAAACGGAAGCGAAAACAGGGCGAGCATGATGCACTCCATGGGCGAGAGCAGGTTTTCCGAAAGATAGGGACACAGACGCTGCAGCTGTTTGGCCACATTCCCCTTGCATGCCGCAAGGTAATCTGCCAGGCGATCGGGCGTCAGCGCCGGCTCGACTTCAAAGTAGCCCACGTCTGCTGGCTGGTCCTTGTCCTTTGCAAGTTTATTCGTAACAGGCGAGGTGTAGGGAGGCAGATACTTCCCGCGGTCGCTCAGCGAAATCTTAGAGCACAGCTCCTGGGCCAGGGCAAACGCCTGGATGCAGCCGACCTCACGCGCAACGGCAACACAAAGGGCCTCGGGAGATAGGCTGTACACCCCCGGTTCCACCTCTAGAATCGAGCCGGCGGGCAACCCGGAACACACGGACCAGCCTACGCCAGGCATGCGGCGGCGCTGCGCCGCAGATCCCACCAACAAGCACAGATCTTCCTGCACCTCGCCACTTTTGGCTCCAATTCGCACCAAGTCAGGAAGATAGATATCCTCGGTCGAGGGCGACGACGTGCGCAGCACACGGCGCTCTTCATCGGGATTAAGGTCCTTCCAGCTGATATAGCCCATCTGCCGGCGCTCGGCGCGCATCATGCGAAGCGCCGAGGCACCTGTTAGGATTACGGAAGCCGCTAGCTGTTCGCCTGTCGGCTCGTTGCGCCGCTCAATCTTCACTGCCACAAAACCACCCCTACCAAACACGTGCGATAGCAAGGCCATCGACTGCCGCAGCGCCGGCACGCTTGAGCTCCGCCGAGGCTGCTGCCATGGTCGCGCCCGTGGTGATAACGTCATCGATAAGCAGTAGGCGGCGGCCGCGCACGTCCTCAACCGTCTCGTACATGCCTTGGGCACGCTCGCGACGCTCCTCACGACCGAGTTCGCGCTGGTCGCCATGCCCGTACTTGACGAGGGCATCGAGCAGGGGAACACCCGACAGCTCGCAAAATGGGCGCGCAATGGCCTCCATATGATCAAAGCCACGCCGCCGAAACGCCGCCGCCGTCGCAGGCACAAACACCACCGCATCCGCACCGGACAGCACACCTCCCAAGCGTTCGGGCGCTACGACCTGGGCATGCAGGGCGGTGTCGTAGAGCAGCTCCGCCAGATACGGAGCCAGACGTCGCTCGCCCGCGTCCTTGTACGCTTTAATGATGCGCGGCAGCGGATGCGCATAGACGGCGCACGCCAGGCAGCGGTCGAGCGCCTCCGCCATTGCCGAGGACGTGCCTTCGACCGAACACTCAGTGCACAGCAAATCCCCAAACGGGGCGCCGCATCGGGTACAGCTATGACGTGGGTCGATGAGCGTGAGCGCAGCCAGGCAGTCTTGGCAAATAAGCGCACCGGCGCGCTCGCAGCCGGCACATCGTGTTGGCGACAATGCCTCGAGCGCCTCGCGTGCCACCCGCTCGGCAAACGGTAGCAATTCGTCCGCAAACGGTAGGGCGCCGGCACCCTGCAGACGGCTCAATATGTTCAGATGGCTCTTCAAGACACAACCCTCCCTACGTTCGGTCGCAGGGAGGGTTGTTGATTCAGCGCTATGGTACCCCGACGCGATTAGGGTAAGGCGGGTTAAATCCGCTCGCGGGCGTTATTCGCCGGCGGGCGGTTGTGGTGCGGCCGAAGACGGGGTCGAGCCCTCGCCACCATTCTGGCGCGGCTTGCGGGAACGGCGACGGCGACGGCGCTTTTGGCCCTGGTCGGCCGAGCCCTCGCCACCGCGATCTTCGCGCGACTCGCGCTCGTCGCGAGCGGCGCCACGCGGAGCCTTGGCAGCCGCTCCCCCGCCATCTCCGGGACGACGGCGCGTGACCTTGACCTCGCCATCCGAGACCTGATCGGCAACCGAGGGCACTGAGGGCTTCTGTTGCGTGCCCGAGGAATGGCGACGGCGCGGACGCGGCGCGCGCTCATCCTCGCCACGCGACTTGCCGCCCTTGTCGGCAGGCGCGTCGGAGGCCGAGGCGCCCTTGGAAGCGGCACCAGCCTCGCGAGCAGCTGCGGCGCGGAAGGCGTCCTCGCGCTCCTCGCTCGACAGATGACGGCGGCGACGTCGTGTGGGGTTCATGCCACCGCCGCGATTCTGCTGCTGGGGCTGTTGAACCTCGCGCTCGCGAGCGCCGTTCTTGCCGGCGGCTGCGGCCTCGCCGGCATCGGCAGAGCCCGCACGCTTGCGGCGGCGACGGCCGCCAGCGGCCTCCTCGGCCTCAGGCGTTGCGGCATTGCCACGGCCCTTTCCGCGGCCACGGCTCTCGCCCTGGCTCTGACCGGCGCGAGCATCGGATTCGGCATCGCGACGACGACGCTTGGGCATCGACGTGCCGGCAAGACGGTCGGCGCTCGACAGGCCATCGCCCACGTCGACGCCGTTCTCGCGGTCGAGCTCCATAAGCGCCAGACGCATCTCGGGCGACTCGATGCGCTCGAGCACGTCGCGCGTCACGCAGTCGGGGCGGCAGTTGCAGCCCTGCTCGGCGGCCTTCTTTTTGCAGCCCTCCGAGCAGGTCATATCGGCCAGGTTGACCTTAAAGACCTTGCCGTTCTCCAGGCGCAGCACCAGCTGCTCACGCGGCGTGTCATATTCCTGAATACGCGCCTTGCCGAGCGGCGTATCGATGAGCGTCTTCTTTTTGGGCGCACGGCTCTTAAAGTCCTTGTACGCTTCGAACTCATAGCGCAGGCAGCACATCAGGCGGCCGCAAACGCCGCTGATCTTGGAGGAATTGAGCGGCAGGTCCTGCTCTTTTGCCATGCGGATCGAGACGGGCTCAAACTGTCCGCCAAAGCGCGTGCAACAGAGCTCCTGGCCGCACTGGGCATAGCCGCCCACCAGGCGAGTCTCGTCGCGCACGCCGATCTGGCGCATGTCGACGCGAATGTGCAGCGTCGAGGACAGATCCTTGACGAGCTGGCGAAAATCGACGCGCTCCTCGGCCGCAAAGTAGAACACGGCCTTCTCGCCGCCAAACAGGTACTCGACGCCGACCGGCTTCATCTCGAGGTCGAGTTCTTTGACCAGACGGCGGAAATCGACCATGGCCTCGTCGCCCTGGATGGCAAGATCGTCGGCAAGCTGCAGGTCAATGTCGCTCGCCACGCGCAGTACGGGCTTGAGCGGCTGACCGATCTCGTCTTGCGGCACCTCGAAGGGATCGGCCGTAACCAAGCCGATCTCGGTTCCGCGCTCGGTGGAGCAAATGGCATAATCGGCCTCGAGGATATCCAGGTCCTGCGGGTCAAACCACAGGTCGCGCGAGGCGTAGGTAAACTTAACGGGTACGACTAACGGCATTTCAGTGCCTTCCTGATATCGAACAGCATGACCTCGATGGCCAGCTGGGGAGTAACGTTTCTGGCGATGTTGCGCTCGGCGGTCGCGACCGCCTCGAGCGCCTGGGTGGCACCCGCAACATTGGTCGCGGCGGCAAGCCGACCGATCGTGTCGCGCACGTCCTCGTTCACCACGTCGGCTGCCTCGTCCTGAAGTGTCAGCAGCACGTCGCGCATGAGCGTCCGCGCGCTCGCCAGCGCTTCCATGATACCCGAACGCTCGCGCGCGTTGAGTTCGCGCTTGTTGCGGTCCTCAAGCTGCTTCAATGCTCCACGCGACAGGTAGTCGGCGTTTTGCTCGAGTACCTTTTCCTGCGTGGACTTGACCTCGGCAAGCGGCGCCTTGACGGCGACGATGAGCGACTTGGCGCGACTGAGCACGTCGGCCTCGTCGGCGGCAATGAGTGAGTCGATGGCACGGACCATCTGACGACGGGCGTCCTGGCGCTCGGCGCTCTTAAGAAACTCGATGCCGCGTGTGGGGCTTCCCGCCACGGCGACCGCCATGCGGCAACGCGCAGGGTCCTGACCGGTGGCGCGGCTCACGGCCTGCGCGGCGACGGCGGGCGATACCAGCCGAAACGGCACGCACTGGCAGCGGCTCACGATGGTGGGCAACATCACGTCTGCCGAGGTGCCCAGCAAGATAAACATAACGCCATCGGGCGGCTCCTCGAGTGTTTTGAGCAGTGCGTTGGCGGTGTTAGCGCGCAGCTGCTCGGCACGGTCGATGATGTAGACCTTGGCCTTGGCGCGAATGGGCGCCAGAGGCACGTCATCGAGCAGCTCGCGGGTCTGGGCAATGAGGTAACCCGTGGCGCTCTCGGGCGTGTAATAGTGCACGTCGGGGTGCGTATGGCGGGCGACGCGCACGCAGCTATCGCATGAGCCGCAGCCATCCTGCTCGCACAGGAAGGCTTGGGCGAGCGCCCACGCGGCGTCGAGCTTGCCCGCGCCGGGAGCGCCCAAAAACAGGTAGGCGTGCGATGCGCGACCGCTAGCGACGGCATTGGTCAAAAAGTCACGCACGCGCTCTTGGGTGTCGAGCTTGGTCAGCAGGCTTGCCTGAGCAGGGGCCATGTTACTCGGCCTCCTTGGCAAGCGCGGCGGCGACGGCTTCCTGCGGAATGTCGAGACCGTACGCGCGAACCTGCTCGACCGTCTTCTCGAAGACTTCCTCGACGGTCGTAGTGGCGTCGATGAGCTTTACGCGGTCTGGCTCCTCGGCAGCAATTGCGCAAAACCCCTCGTAGACACGCTCCTGGAATGCCATGCCCTTAGCCTCCATGCGATCTGCCGCGCCACGGGCTGCCATGCGCAGCGCCGCCTGCTCGGGCGTGATGTGGTAGACGAGTGTGAGCGCCGGGTGCGTTCCCGCGACGGCCAGGTTGTTGGCGTCGCGCACCATCTGGCGGTCGAGCCCATCGGCAAATGCCTGGTAGCAGGTCGTGGAATCGTAGAAGCGATCGCACAGGACCACCTTGCCGGCAGCGAGGGCGGGCGCGATGACCTCGTGCACCAGCTGGGCACGCGCAGCCTCGTAGAGCAACAGCTCGCAGGTATCGCCCATCGTCGTGTTGGCAGGGTCGAGCAGCAGGGCGCGAATCTTTTCGCTGATGGCAGTGCCGCCCGGCTCGCGCAGGCTCACAACCTGATAGCCAGCGAGTTCGAGCGCGCGGGCAAGCAGGCGCGCCTGCGTGGACTTGCCGGCGCCATCGACGCCCTCGAGCGTAATGAAGCTATGTTGAGCGGGCTCAAAAGCCATGGGCGCAGCCCCTTCCTACAAGGCGCGTAAATGCAGATATATCAACCAAGCCATGATACCCCAGTGCTCGGCGCGTCCCCAATGGCTAAAGGCGCCTTTCCAAAGTTGCGGTGAAATAGGGACTGATTGAAGCTCTGAGACCGCCAAACAGTCCCTATTTCACCGCAACGTATGATGGGGAATTTTGGATGCTGGGTATAATCGTCGTATTGCATTGAAATGTGGCGAAAGGAGTGGCAATGTCTCGGTATTGCGCCTCGTGCGGCAAGCTTCTTGAAGATAATGCCAAGTTCTGCACCTCGTGCGGTGCACCCGTTGAGCAAACAGCCGCGAGCGATAGCCAGCCCGCTTTTGAGCAGACCGGCTCCCTTGATACGCCGCAAGCCAAGGCGGACGACCCCCTCGCCTATAGCCCCGACCCCGCCGCAAGGACCGAGGCCGTCGAGACCACGCAGCGCATACCCGTCGCGAGCGGCTCGCCCCAACAGCAGCCGGCTCCCGCATACGCGCCCGCTTCGCCACAGACCCCCGCTCCCAAAAAGAGCGGCACCGGGCCGCTTATCGCCGTTATCGTTGTGCTGGTGGCGATCATCATCGCCCTGGTCATCTTCTTTGCGATCAGACCGTTCGACAACGCCGCCACGCAGACGACTGCCGAGGTAGCTAAGCTGCACCATGACGTCGACGACGATGACCTAAAGCCTCTCGGCAATCCCAACAGCCTGTACGACGATGACGACGAGGATGGCGGCGAAGCAACGCTCTCCGAGCAGAACCTCTACCGTCGCCTGAGCGAATACTACGACCTGCTCGAAGATCTCGACAGCCAGGTCCGTGGCTGCGCGCAGAACTTCAACGGCAACTATCTGGAAGAGGATCGAACCACCCGTCAAAATCTCGCCGACGTCGCCGAGCGCACGGAGGACACCATCGAGCAGTATTACGACATCGTCGAGGACCTGGACGTCCCGACGAGCTCCAAGAACTACAGCTCCTGGAAGGATATCATCGCCCTGTACGACGACCTGGATCACCGCATTGACGCAATCTGTGATGCCTGGGAGATCAGCCTGAAATACGCCAAGCCTGCGGACCACAAGAATGAGATCGTGGCGCCGCTGTCGCGCGACAACGTGGCGGGCACCAATGACAATAAGTACCGCCTAGACTTTGAGGAGCGCTATCCCGGCGCCAAGCCTGTCGAGGTGAACTAGCGCTTTGTCGTTCCCGAGCCGGCAGTTAGGGACGTTCCTAAACTGCCGGCAGAAAAGGAACGTCCCTAACTGCCGGTCAAAAAAACGAGCGAGGATCGCGGGGTCCTCGCTCGTTTTTTTGGGCAATGTTTCGACTGCGCCGTTACTTGTCGGCGGCTGCTTTCTTGGCAGTCGACTTCTTCGCGGTCGTCTTCTTGGCGGCAGTGGCTTTCTTAGCCGTCGTCTTCTTTGCCGCGCTCGCCTTGGTTGTGGTCTTGCGACCGCGGGCGGGCTTCTTCTCCTTGGTCGGGCAGTCCATGTTGACGCAGATACGCCACGGACCGCGCGCCGTGTTGACCACCACGATGGGGGCGCCGCACTCGGGGCAGGTCTCGCCCGTCGCCTCGAGCTTGCCGCGCGCCGGCAGCGGATAGCTCACGCCGCAGTCATCGTAGTTGGTGCAGCGGATAAAGCGCTTGCCGCTCTTCTCGCTCTTGTGCGCGATCAGGTCGCCGTGACGTCCGGCCTCGGCACACACCTTGCACTCGCCCACCTTAAGATCGGGCTCGTAGTTGGTGGGGCACGTGGGGTTCACGCAGATCTCGAAGGCCTTCTGGCGGAATGGCTGGCACTTGATGCGCGGCGCGCCGCACTCGGGGCACACGGCGGCCTCGCCCTCGAGCGGGCTCACCTTGACGCCACTCGGCACCGGATAGGTCACGTCGCAGTCGGGCCAACCCATGCAGCCGATAAAGCTGCCGCGGGTCTTGGCGCTCGTCTTCATAACCAGGTCCTTGCCGCACTTGGGGCAGGCGCCCACGCGCGCATCGGCCGTGACGGCGTCGCTGATGGCGTCGCCCAGCTCCTGCGTATGCTTGAGCAGCTCGTCGAGCACGCCGGCCAGCAGCGCACGCGAGTGCGTCACGACATGCTCTTCGGTGTCCTCGCCGCGCTCGACGCGAGTCATGTCGCCGTCGAGCTCGCTGGTCATATCGGGGCTCGTGATGCGCGGGGCAAACTGCGTCAGCGCGTCAATGATGGCGATGCCCAGCTGGCTCGGCTCCACGGGATCGTTTTTGAGGTAGCGCACGGCGTACAGGCGCTCGATGATACTCGCGCGCGTGGACTTGGTGCCCAGGCCGCGCTTTTCCATCTCCTGCACGAGCTTGCCCTGGCTGTAGCGCGCGGGCGGCTCGGTCTGCTTGGCCTCAAGCTTAATGTCGAACACGTCGACCGTGTCGCCCTGCTCAAGCGGCGGCATCTGCTCATCGCGCTTAAGACCGTACGGGTACGCCTCGCGGAAACCCGGGGTCACGAGCACGTCGCCCGAGGCCACGAACGGCTCACCGTTCACATCGAGCTCGAGCTTGGTGTTCTCGATAGTCGCGGGACCCATGAGCGTCGCCAGGAAGCGACGGGCGATGAGGTCGTAGAGCTTGCGCTGGCCGCCATCGAGCGTGGACGGATCGCCCTCGCCCGTGGGGTAGATAGGCGGGTGGTCGGTGGTCTCGACCTTGCCGCGCGTGGGCTTCATGGGGCCGGCGAGCACCTTTTTGCACACGGGCGCCAGCGCCGGGTTGATCTTTGCCAGGTCGCTCACCACGGCGCCCAGATCGAGCGTCGCGGGATACACGGTGTTGTCGACACGCGGGTAGCTGATGAGACCGGCCATGTAGAGGGACTCGGCGATGCGCATGGTACGCGCAGGTGAGATGCCCTCGGCCGCGGCGGCAGCCTGCAGCGAGGTCGTCGCAAACGGCGTGGGCGGCTGCTGCTTACGCGAGCGCTTGGTCACCGCGGCGACGGTTGCCGTCGTAGCGCCGTCAACGTGACCGTACGCCGTCTCAGCAGCATCCTTGTCGGTAAAGCGCGCCGTCTTGTGCGCGATCTTAAAGCGATCGTCCTCGGCAGCGCCTTGCGCGGCGCCCATGCCGCGAATCTGCCAATAGTCCTCGGGCACAAACGCCATGCGCTCGCGCTCGCGCTCGACCACCAGGGCAAGCGTCGGCGTCTGCACGCGGCCGGCGGAACGCACGTTGCCAAAGCCGCCAAACTTGGCGAGCGTCAGGTAGCGCGTGAGCACCGCACCCCAAATGAGGTCGATGTGCTGACGGCTCTCGCCGGCGTCGGCCAGGTTCTGGTCGAGCGAGACAAGGTTATCGAAGGCCTGCGTGATCTCGGCCTTGGTAAACGAAGAATACTGGGCGCGGGCGACCGGCAAGTCGGGCGCCACCTCGCGCACCTTGTTGAGGGCGTCCGA
>CAJLRE010000042.1 GCA_905208975.1 uncultured Collinsella sp.
GAGCATGCCCAGGTCGTTGCCCGAATCGCCAAAGCCAAAGGTGCGCGCATTTCCCGCGCGACCCAGATACTCCAGCGCCCGCGCCACGCCCACACCCTTGTCAATGCCCTTGGGGCTCAGCTCGCGATTTGCTTGCTGGGCTCGCTTGGAAGCTCGGCGGTAAACGCGTCTCCCAGTCAATCCGGCACCGCCGAGGCAAACCCCACACGCGCCCGCCAACGCAAAGGTCCGGCGGGACGCACCTAGCATCCCGCCGGACCGTCACTCGTCCAGGAGGCCACCGCGACGAACCTCTAGATCTTCGCAAGCTCCTCGGAGATGACGCGGCAGACGTCCTCAGCCTGAGGCATCACGCCGTACATCTCGAAGAAGCCGTGGTCGCAGCCGCGATAGCGAATCGCGGTGACATCAACGCCCGCATCCTGCAGCCTCTTCGCGAACAGCTCATCCTGATGGCGCAGGTAGTCATACTCGGAAGAGATGATGACCGTGCGGGGGAACGCGCTCACGTCCTCCGCGAACAGGGCAGACACCCTCGGGTCGAGCATCTCCTCCGCATTGCCGTTGGTGTACATCAGCGGCAGGTCATCATTGGCATTGCGAATGCGATCCACCCTGCTCAAAGCCTCGATCCTCTGGTCGTTCACAATCTCATAGAGGTCATAGGACCATTCCTCCGGAACGGGGCCGCCGTCGACGAGCGGATACAGCTCGGCCACGAGCTTGATCCTGTCCACATGGGACCCGTCGAGGACGACGGCGTTGGTCAGGCTTCCGCCCGCGGAGTCGCCAGCCACGGCGATCCGCGTCGCGTCAACACCCAGCTCATCCGCATGCTCGACAAGCCAGCCGAGCGTCTTCACGCAGTCCTCGACGCCACCGGGAAACATCGTTTCGGGAGACAGGCGGTACTCGGGGTAGACCGCAACACAGCCCGTTCGCTCCGCGATGTCGCGCAGGCAGTTCTCGTACTGGCCGATGTTGCCAACCATAAAGCCGCCGCCATGGATGAACACGAGCGCGGCAGAACCGCTCTCGTGGCTCTCGGGCGTGAAGACGTGCAGGGGAATGCCCCTGTCGCCAAAATTCATGACGACGGTCTTCTTGGCAACGCCCACGCCCCTCACGACATGGGTCTCCTTGTTGGGAGCGGAACGCCACGCGATCACGTCCACCGGCCCCGCCGGCTCCGGACCGGCGGCGAGCTTCGCATGGGCGCGCGCATAGACGCGCGGATCGAGCACGTGCTCGCGCTCATCTCCCGGCACGGGCTTCAGTAGGAGCTTCAGCCCGTTGGGCTCGATGACCTCCCTAGCTCCACGCTCAAGCACTTCAATCTCGGAAGTGGGGTACTTCCTCTCCTCGGTGCCCATGGCTAGCCGATCTTCAGCTCGTCAAGCTTGGCGTCAAGCTTGGCCATCTCATCGGCGGAAAGCTCCCACTCGAACGTCTCGCAGTTCTGAATCGCATGGGCGTCCGTGCGCACGCCAACGAGCGCGGTGCCCACGTACTCCTTCTGGGTGCTCCAGTTCACGGCGACCTGTGCCACGGGCTTGTCATGAGCCCCGGCGATCTCGTCCATGACCTTGAGCAGCTCCTGGACGCGCGAGAACTTGGGCTCCTGGAAGTAGTCGTAGAAGCCGCCGCGAACATCACCCTCCTCGAACTTCGGCAGCTCGCGGAACTTGCCCGACAGGATGCCCGCACCAAGGGAGCCATAGGTGAAGGAGTCGATGCCACGCTCGTAGCCCCACTTGATGAGGTCCTCGGAGGAGCGGTCAACCATAGAGTAGGGCGGCTGCTGGACGTCGATCTGAGCGACCTTCTCGCACTCCTCGATCATCTCGGTCGTGAAGTTGGAGACGCCGATGTGGCGAATCTTGCCTTGCTCCTTGAGGAGCTGGAGGGCGCACATCGTCTCGGAGAACGGGGTCTTGGCGTCGGGCCAGTGCACGAAGTAGAAGTCGATGTAGTCGGTGCGGAGGTTGCGCAGCGAGCTCTCGACCTCCCTCATGATGTTCTTGAACGAAGAGTCGCGGTCATAGCCGGCGGCGCTGGTGATTAGGCCAACCTTGGTCGAGAGCAGGTAGCTCTCTCTGTCGACGCCCCTGAGCGCGTTGCCGACGACCTTCTCGGACGTGCCGTTGCCATAGCACGGCGCGGTGTCGATGAGGTTGACGCCGTGATCGAGCATGGTGCGGATGGCGGACATGCTGGCGTCGTCATCGTTCTCACCAAAGGAGTCGCCGCCGATCGCCCAGGTGCCCACCGCAAGCTGGGAGACGTCGACGTCAGAGTTCTTGAGGTGCGTGTAGCGCATATTGTTTCCCCTTCTAATAGGACGGCACACGTCGAAAGCGCTCGAACGCGTGCCGCCGGGAATTACCTTGAACAAGCTTCGGATATCCCTGAAGCCGCCTTACACGATGCCCACGAGGCCGAGGACGAGCGCGAGAACCATGACGCCAACCAGGATGATGTTGACGTTGACGTTCTTCTTGCGCAGGAGCCACAGGACGACGAGCGTGAGGACCAGGGGCACGAGGCCCTTGAAGATGGAATCGAGGTAGGTCTGGATCATGACCGGGTCAGAATCCTGAACCGGGATGGACAGGATCGTGTTGAACTTGACGTTCGCCGCGGTCATGGCGCCGATCATCACGAGGCCGATCGTGGAGGTGGCCTTGGTGATGAGCTTCATGAGGCCGCCCTCGTACATCTCGGAGATGAAGTTGGTGCCCATGTTGAAGCCGAGGTAGGTCAAGAAGTAACGGCAGAGGATCGACGGGATGTTGTAGATCAGCAGGAACATGATGGCGCCGAGGGGCGAGCCGCTCATGGCGAGGTTGATGCCAATGCCGGCGGCGATGACACGCAGGACGCCCCAGAAGATTGCGTCGCCGATACCGGACATCGGGCCCATGAGGGAGACCTTGATACCGTCGATGGACTCGGTATCGAAGTCATCGTGCTCGGAGTTCTCCCTCTCCATGGAGGCGACGAGGCCCATGGCGAACGTGCCGACGTTCTGGGTGATGTTGTACCAGGTCGTGTGACGCTTCATGGCGTCGGCGCGAGCCTCGGGGTCATCGGCGTAGTAGCGGTTAAGAGCGGGCTGGATGGAGTACAGCCAACCATCGGCACCAGCCTTGACGGAACCGCCGGCGCCGGAAGCGAACACGGTGAAGGAGCGCAGGAAAATGCGGTTGAGCATCTTCTTGTCTTCAGGGCTCACATTCTTGATCAGGTTGCTCATGCGAAGAAATCCTCCTCGTCGCTGGTTGCAGAGTCGCCGGAAACGGCCTGGGTGGCCACGCCCTTCTTGGTGAGGTCGAAGATCTCCTTGTCGCGGAGGCCGGAAGCGATCGCGATGATGACGCCAAGAACCGCGATGGCGATCATCGGGAGGCCGAGGTACTGGTAGAGCGTAAAGCCCAAGAAGAAGTAGATGCTGAGCTCGGTGCTCCAGAGCATCTGGAGCAGGAGCGCCATACCAACGGCGGGCAGGAGGGCACCCACGGCGTTGAGGCCGTTCATGACATTGGCCGGAATCTGGTTGACAATGGCGGCAACGGGCTCGGCGCCAAGGTAAACGCCGAGGAAGGCGATGAGTGCAAAGGCGGCGTACTTAACAAACCACAGAACGTAGTGCTGGAAAGCAAGGCCCTTCTCGTTACCCTCGGCGGCCATCTTGTCGAGGGTGCCAGCGAAGAACGCAAGGAACACGTTGTTCATGAAGATCGAGAGGAACGCGGTGACGACGCCCACGGGAACAGCCAGCGTGATGGCGGCGCCCTGATCGATGCCGGCGCCAACGGTGAAGGCGACGGCGAGGGCGGTCGCGGTAACGGGCTCGGCGGAGATAGCGCCACCGATGTTCACCGCGCCCATGAAGATCGCCTCAAGAGAGGCACCGATGATAACACCGGTCTTGACGTCGCCCATCAGGAGGCCTGCAACAAGGCCAACAACAAGAGGACGCTCGATCATGCACTGACCGAGAAGCCAGTTACCACCGTAGCAAATCAGCACGGTCAACCAGGCCATTAATGCCAACCCAATCATTTGACTTCCTTTCTTTCATTTCATTTGGCCGCCTGGCCAAATTCCCTTATTTCCCCGCCGCCTCGATCAGACTCTTGAGAGAAGTCTTGGAATTGGACGGGATAAGCTGATGGAAAACCGGAATACCCTGCTCGCAAAGCTCCTTCGCGGCCTCGAGCTCATCCGGGTTGAGCATGATCGTGGAGTTGAGGGCGACCTTGCTATCCGGATCGGACTTGTCGAAGCGGCCGACGTTGGCAACGTTCACGCCCTCAATCTTGCCCGGCGCGCCCTTAACGAGCTCAAGCACGTCACGCACGCAGTTGGTGAGCGCGAAGATGCGCATGGAGTCCGCGCGCGGATCGTTCGCGATGCGGCAGGCATCCGGAACGTCCTTGACGAGGAGTTTCTGGCCCGCCGGCGTACCCATGGAAAGCGTCATGCGAAGGGCGTCGCTCTCCACGGCGTGCTTGTTGGCGACGATGATCCTGGTGGTGTTGAGCTCCTTGGTCCACACCAGGGCGACCTGTCCGTGAATCAGACGGTCATCGACTCGAACCTGAACAATCATTGCTTCCTCTCTCTACTTGTTAGTACTCTCTAATCAAAGAAGTCTCCCTCGGACTCCTCGTTGTCCGCGGCCTTGCTCGGAGGCTCGACGACCTGCATCGTCGCCCTCGCCAGCTCGACGCTCTGCTTGATCGAATCTGCCGTGACCGGCTCGGCGCCGAGGAGCGTCTCGATCACGAGGCCGAGGTTCATACCGGTGACGTGGACGATCCCGCGCTTCTCCGGCTCCATAAGGACGACCTTCTGGAAGACGGAACCACCGTAGATGTCGGTGAAGATGATGGCCTCGTCCTCAGGGCCCACCGAGTCAATAAAGGCCTGGATGCGAGGGGTGAAATCGGAGTCGTCCACGTAGCAGTCAACTGCCTCCACCATGTCCGCCATGCCGGTCAGGATTCCGATCGAGCTCCTGATTCCGCTTGCGAGGTGGCCGTGCGACGCGACAAGAACTTTCTTCATCGAGTCTCTCCTAGAGCGAATAGTGGTTGGGGTTCAGAAGCTGGATCTTGCTGACGACGAACGCGCGCATGTCGGGGGCGGCGTCCATCAGGAGGCCTATGCCGTTGCCGTCGTTCTTACCGGAGTTGATGTCCTTCTCGAAGGCGCGGTACATGGAACGGAAGTACTCCGTGGCGATGTTGAACTTACTCATGCCGAGGTTCACGGCCTCCTGGAGCTGCTCGTCGGGGATGTCGGAGCATCCGTGCATGACGAGGGGGACGCTGACGGCCTCCCTGCAGGCCTTGATGCGCTCCATGTCGAGGTTCGGGACCTTGACATAGGGGCCGTGGGCATTGCCGACGGCGATGGCGAGCGAGCCGCAACCGGTGCCCTCGACAAACTCCTCGGCGAGGTTCGGGTCGGTGTAGTGGTCGCTGTTCACGAAGTCGTTGGCGTCAGAGCCGTTGCCGACATGGCCGAGCTCGGCCTCGATGTCGACGTCGAAGATCTTGGCGACCTGGACGACGTCCTTCGTGAGCTGGAAGTTCTCCTCATAGGGAAGTGAGGAGCCGTCGACCATGACGGATGGGAAGCCGGCCTTGACGCCCTTGACGGCGATCTCGTAACCAGCGGAGTGATCCTGGTGGACGGCGACGGGCACGCTCGCGCGCTCGGCGTAATAGCGGGCGGCGAAGGCGATGATGTCGAGGGCGCAGTGGTCCTCGAAGCCAGGCCAGTACTGGATGATGATGGGCATGTGCTCATCCTCGGCGGCCTGGATCGCATAACGGATGGTCTCCGTATTGATGACGTTAATCGCGGGCACGCCATAGTGGTGCTCGGTCGCATGTTGAAGAAGCTCGTTGACCTTGATGAGTGACATCTTTGTCTTCCTTTCACCTGAATAATCATTGGATTGGACAGTTCTCAGCTCGTCAGCTGGTTGAACACGAAGAGAAGCGCGAGGCAGGCAGGCGCTTGCAAAACGCGGTGGAGCCTATGCGGCCGACTGGCCCTCAGGCTGTGGCGCTGCGCTTCGACGCCACAGTACGTACGCCACAAGAGCAACGACCGCAGCAATCGTTGAAGCGAGGGCGAAGGCCAGAAAACCCGCGTGCGTGCCGAGCGCGTCGCACGCCCAACCGCCAAACAGGTTCGCAACCACGACGGACAGACCGCTCTGAACCATCGCGAAGGCGCTCTGACCTCGAGCGCGACAATCCTCGTAAGTGTGGTTGGCAATGTAGGTAACGCAGGAGTAGTAGACGGTCATGTAACTCACGCTCTGCAGCAGCTGGCCGCAGATCATGACCGGGACGATGCCGGTGCCCACGAGCACGAGCCTGAGCGCCGCCATGAAGCAGGAAAAGATCAGGAGGTTCATCTCGCCGAAGCGCCTGACCAGCTTGGAGGAAACGAGCAGGATGGGGATCTCGCTCGCAGCGGAGACCGCACTCAGGACGCCCACGAGGTTCTGACCCTCGCCAAGCTCGACCGCGTAGCGGCCCAAGAACGCCCCGATGAAGCCAATCGCGGCCGAACTGATGAAGGCGAAGACCAAGACGAAGGCGATCTCATTGCTGGTGAACAGCGAGAGGAGGCCCTTTCCGTGGGAGACCTTGGGATCGTCCGCGGCATTGGCGCGAATTCCCGCCTCGGGGAGGCGCCACATGTGAGCCGCGAAGACCACCAGCGCGGCAGAGACCACCACGAACTGGATTTGAGGAGCCATGTCGAGCAGGCGACCGACGATCAGGACGACGATGGCATAGCCGATAGTGCCACCCATGCGAATGCGAGAAAAGTCCAGGCCAGAGCGATCCGCGAGCTCGATGACGAGGGAGTCGCTCAGGGGCAGGAGCCCCGAGAAAAACGCCGAGAACGCAAAGGTTACGAGAAGGACCGGGACGAACGTCGACGCCAGGTAATACAGCGGAGCGAGTACCGCCGCCGCAAGGCAGAGGATCACGATGACCGCGCGGCGGCGCCCGAGCTTGTCGGCGATCGTCGACCAGAGCGGCTGGATGGCGAGCGCACACACCGGGGTCGCCGCGAGGAGGATGCCGGTCTGGGCTGCGCTGAGGCCGAGGCTCGTGTAGTGAGCGGAGAGGAACGGCGAGTACACGCCCGCGCAAACCCAGTAGAGGACGTTCGCGAAGAACAGCGAAGTCATGCTTGCATTTGTCCTGGCGTTGTGCATCGTGCTTCTCCCTTCTTGCTCGCCGGGTGCCTGTCTGGGCTTCGAAGTGATTCGCCATCTAGCGTGAAACGAAGTTGTGAGGCGTTGGAACAATGTTCTGTTGTTTCATCGTTTTCGTGCCGTTGTTTCACGGCTCATAAGATAGCAGCTCAAGATGAGATTGCGCCGGGGAAGCACCGATTTACCGTGAACGGTAGGAAATCAGCGGTGAAACGCTATTTCACCGTTTATGAAACATTTTGCTTTATTTTCACCTCTCTTGACCTAAGATACAAAGCAAACTAGGGCCAAGGAGTAACCATGGATAAGACAGGGGATGTGCTCAGCCACATCTGCGCGGTCATGAGCAGCCTATCCCCCTCGGAGAAGGCAATCGCAACGTATGTGCTCGACCACCCGTCGGACGTCGCAACGATGACCGTCCGCGAACTCGCCGCAGAAACCGGTACGTCACCGGCGTCTGTTTCGAGGTTCGCAAGGACGCTTGACTACCGAACCTATTCGGACATGCGTCTGGCGCTCGGCATATCCATCAGCAGGGCCTCCGGCGAGGAAAAGGCCACGGGCGGCAAGGTTACTCTGGACGACGTCGAGGGCTCCATTAAGTACGTCCTGTCTCACAAGGTCAAGGAGCTCTCCCAAACCGCCTCGCTCATTGACTCCGATGACTTTTCGGCAGTCGTCAATCTGCTCCACAACGCCAACCTCGTCCTGATTGCGGGCGTCGGCAACTCGATTAGCATGGGCGTAAACGCGGCGTTCAAGCTCTCGCAGGTTGGAGTCAGGGCGTTTTGCCCCAGTACCACCGATGCCATGGTCTCCGCCGCAACCAGCCTCAAGGAGAATGACATCCTGCTCGTCATTTCGACGTCCGGATACTCGAAGCGCCTCGTCAACATATTCGACTCTGCCGAGGATTCGAACACCCCCATCATCATGATCACAGACAACCCAGATACGCCGCTCGCGAAGCGTGCCACGTATATCATCCGAGCCATCTCGCGAGATCAGGCCATCACCGGAACCGAGGTCGCCTTCTCGCACAGCTCGATCAACTTCGTCATCGAGCTGCTGTTCCTCTTCCTGACCTCTTGCTGGGATGACCCGGTAGAGTTTAACAGGATCATCTCGAAGAATCTCTTGGGAGACAGGCAATACAGCTAGGACGACGCACACCGGCGCACCGACGCCCAGACCGAAACGGGAGGACCCCTTGATAAAGCTCATCCTCGCAGACATGGACGGGACCCTGCTGCCGTTTGGCTCAAGGGTCGTATCGGAGCGCACGCACAGCGCGATTCTTTCGGCGCTTGATGCGGGCATCGCGTTCGGCCCCGCAAGCGGCCGCGACTACGCCGACCTGGCCGATGCCTTTGACGGCGACGCGCGCTGTTTCTCGACCGGCATCATGGCCAACGGAAAGAAGGTCTTCTCCAGCGGCGAACTCGTGTTCAAAAAGACGCTCTCGACGGAGGCCCTCGTCAAGCTCGATAGCGCCGTACGCCCCTACGCGGGGACGTCACTCTGGCTAGTCGCCGATGTCGATGAGACAGGCAAACGCTGCGAGCAGTTCCTCTGCGCCGTCGAGCCTGGCGACGAATTCGCCCTGGAAGTCGTTAAGGACTCCGGAAGAGACATGGCGCTCGGAGACGTGCCCACGAACCGTGACGTCATCACCGCCGGTATCTTCGTCAACGTCAGCTCCGCCCCGACGGAAGTCGTTCGGAGTCGATGCAAGGAAGCCTGCCCAGAGCTTGATTTCCCCTCGCCCGTCCCATTCTTCCTCGATGTTGTTCCGGCTGGCTGGAGCAAGGTAAACGGACTCGACGCGCTTCTCGGCAGCCTTGGGGTCACGCTGGACGAGATTGCTTTTATCGGAGACTCGGAAAACGACGTGACGCTCCTCGAAAAGGTGCCGAACTCCTACGCAGTCGCGGGCGCGATGCCGGAGGCGAAGGCCGCAGCCCATCACCTGATCGGGGACGCGGCCGAGGACTCCGTCGCGAAGCTCATCGAACAGATTGTCCAGCAGCGAGGCTAGGGTTCCGCCAGCGAGGCATGCGCCGCGTGCCTCGTCATCCGTTCGTGGCGCGCTACCTCGTGACGATCCAGAGCGTGGCCATCGTCGCGACGCCGATGCCTACGATGAGCGCGACCCACAGGACGCGGACCACGGGGTTCATGTCGCCCGCCACCGCCATGTCGTTCGCGTGCCAGAACCAGCTCTCGTTTGCCTTGCGCATGATGTCCTCCCTTAGCCTCGATTACTCCATCTATGGTCGAGCAATCGCAGGTCACGTGCCATGGATTTGCCCTACGCCCAGCTTTCAGTTCTGTAAGGCGGCGGGAGCCTGTGCGAGGCCCCGAGTCCTGAGGCTGTTGCAATGAAAATGGGAATCAAGGAGCACGCATCAATCATATGGGTTCCTTTCGGGGGCGAGAGCAAACGAAGCATCCATCATATAATGGAGCGACGCAACCAGAGAGGTCACCCATGGAATTTTACGCAAGCTGCCCCGAGGGCTTTGAGTCCGCACTCGCCGATGAGCTTAAACGCCTCGGACTTTCGCATGTTCGCCGGCTGAAGGGCCGCGCTACATTTGAGGGCGAGCTCGAAGAAGGTTACCGCGCCTGTCTGTGGTCGCGCCTGGCGAGCCGCGTGTTCGTGGTGCTCAGGCGCTTTGAGGCGCAGAATGCCGATGAACTGTACGATAGCGTTTACGGCATCGCCTGGGAGAGCATCGTCCGCCCCGGCGCCACCATCGCCATTACCGCCCGCGGCGTGACCGAGCAGCTGCGCAACACGCGCTTCTCGGCCCTGCGCGCCAAAGACGCGCTGTGCGACCGCCTGGCCGAAACCACGGGCCGTCGCGCCGATGTCGATGCTGCCGACCCCGATGTCCACCTGCTGCTCTCGCTACGCCAGCGCCGTGCGAGCATAAGCCTGGACCTTTCGGGCGACCCGCTGTTCAAGCGCCTGCCGCCCGCCGCGACTCGAGCCGGCGAGGGCGCGCACGTGCTGCGCCCGGACTACGCCGCCCTGGTGCTGGCACAGGTTGGCTGGACCGCGCTGTGCGAGCGCGAGCTGACGGCCGACGACTACGAAAACGAGGCCCTGCCCACGCTGATCGACGCCTCGTGCGCCGGTGGTGGCCTGTTGCTGGAGGCCGTGAACATTCTGACCGACCGCGCCCCGGGAGCTGCACGCGAGCGCTGGGGCTTTGAGGGCTGGCGGCTGCACGATGCCGCCCTATGGGAGCAGCTGCTTGCCGAGGCACGTGAGCGCGAGGCGGCAGCACGCGAGCGCCAGGCGCGCATCGTGGCCGTGGACATCGACCCCGCCGCCCGCAAGACCGCCGAGCGCATGGTCAAGTGCGCCGGCTACAAGCGCTTTGTCGATTTTTGCGCCGCTAAGCCCGCCACCGTGCTGGACCATGCGGGCGCGGTCGCCGGCGCCGCCGTGGTCGCAGACACCACCGAGACGCCGCTTTCGCTCATGCACGACGCCATGACGCTGATCGGCGAGCTGCGCCGCGCACCCGAGCTCGCTTCGGCACCGGTCGCCGCGCTCACCCGCGATGGATTGCTGGCCCGCGCGCTCCACGCCGAGCCCGCGCACTCAATTGCCGTCATGCCCAACAACGAGGAGGCGACTATTGAGGTTTGGCCCTCGCTCGACCACGCCGCCGCGGCATTTGAAGCTGCGACCAGCGCGGATGCCGAAGAGCAGGCCGCGGATGCCGAAGATGAAGCCGCCAACACCCCCATGCCCGAACCTGCCGCTACGCTCGACCTGGGCGACGGCAAGCCGCTGCCCGTGCTCATCCCCGAGTCCGAGCAGTTCGCCAACCGCCTGCGCAAGAACGCACGCCTGCGCCGCAAGTGGGCCAAACGCGAGGGCGTAAGCTGCTACCGCGTCTACGATGCCGACCTGCCCGACTACTCCGCCGCCATCGACCTGTACGAGGGCTGTCCGCAGACGCCGGGCCGCTGGCTCGTCATCGCCGAATACGCCGCGCCCAAGTCCATCGACCCCGCACTGGCCCAAGCCCGTATGCTCGATATTCTGGCCATCGCGCCGCGCATCCTGGATGTTCCGGCCGAGCACGTGCACGCCAAGGCCCGCATGCGCTCGCGCGGCGGCTCGCAATACGGCAAGCAGGGCGCCGGCAAGGGCGGCCCGGGCGAGCGCGCCAACATCGCGCGCCGTCGCCTGCCGCTCATCGAGGAGGGCGGCCTTACCTTTGCCGTCAACTTTGACGACTATCTGGATGTGGGCATCTTCCTGGACCACCGCGTCACCCGCAACCTAGTGCGCGAGCACGCCAAGCAGGCGCGCCGCTTCCTCAACCTGTTTGCCTACACCGGCACTGCCACCTGCTATGCGGCAGACAGCGGCGTCGAGGAGACCGTGACGGTCGACCTCTCCAACACCTATCTGGACTGGGCCGAGCGCAACATGCGCCAGAACGGCTTTGTGGGGCCTCAGCATCATTTTGTGCGCGACGACGTGCTCGCCTGGATTCGCGACCAGCGCCAGACGCGCAACCGCTGGGACCTGATCTTTGTCGACCCGCCCACGTTCTCGAACTCGTCCAAGATGGGCCGTCGCACCTGGGATGTTCAGCGCGACCATGTTGAGCTTTTGGCCGGCGTATCGCGCCTGCTCGCGCAGGGCGGCCATGCCATCTTTAGCTGCAACCTGCGCGGCTTCCGCCCCGAAACGCGCAAGCTCGCGCGCGCGGGCGTCGTGCTGGAGGACATTACGGCGCAGACCATCCCCGAGGACTTCGCGCGCAACCAGAAGGTGCACCATTGCTATATCGTGCGCCGCCTGCCCATCGAGGACGCCATGGCCGAAGCCGGCTTTAGCGCCGAGGAAATTGCTGAGCGCGTCGAGAAACTGCGCAACCCCGGAGCCCGCAAGCCTCGCGCAACGGCGCCCGCGCACGCGCAGGCCGGCGTCCGAGGACCGCACGGCGACGACAAGCCCGCCTGCTCAGGCAAGCCCAAAAAGAAGAAGTTCTACGCCAGCAAGCCCAAGGTCAAATAAACAAGGTTGCGGTGGAATAGTTCCTAAAAATGCCTGGTAAAGGCCCAAACAGGAACTATTTCACCGCAGCTCATAGTGGGATGGCGGGTGCCGTCCTACCCTTGGATGACCAGGCGATAGCCAATACCCACGTGCGTTTGGATATAGTGCGGGTGCGCGGGATCGGACTCGATCTTTTTGCGCAGCGTACCCATAAAGACGCGCAGGCTCGCCAGGTCGCTCTTGGTCGCCGTGCCCCAGATCTCGTGCAGGATAAATTGGTGCGTCAGCACCTTGTCGGCGTTGTGTGCCAGCAGGCACAAGAGCTTGTACTCGATCGGCGTCAGATGCAGTTCCTCGCCATCCATCGTGGCGATGCCGGCATCAAAATCGATATGCAACTCGCCGGTATCGAACGAGCCCTCGGAGACAACACCGCCCGCCTGCGCATACGAAAGGCGCCTGAGCGTGGTGCGAATGCGCGCGAGCAGCTCCTCGACCGAAAACGGCTTAGTCAGGTAGTCATCGGCGCCGGCATCGAGCGCTCGGATCTTGTCCGCGTCCTCGCTGCGCGCCGAAACCACGATGATCGGCATGCCCGACCACGCGCGCACCGACTCCACCACCTTGACGCCGTCCATATCGGGCAGGCCCAGATCGAGCAGCACAATGCTCGGCGCCTGCGACGAAGCGGCGGCGATGGCGGCGTGGGCGGTCTCCACAGCCATATGGCGCAAACCGTGCGCCTCGAGCGCGGCGACGATAAGGTTGCGGACGGCGGGATCGTCCTCAACGACCAAGATGAGCGGTTTCACGGCAGAGTTCGGCACAGCGCTACTCCTTATCAAACGAAACGTCGGCGGCGGGAAGCTCAATCGTAAAGACCGAACCGTGCGGGTCCGCCGCGGTAACCTCTATGCTACCGCCATGTGCCAGCGCAATGGAGCGGCAGAGCGAAAGCCCCAAGCCCACACTGCGGCAGCTGTCGGCCAGGCCATGGTTGGCGGTGTAGAACGACTCAAAGATTCGCTCGCGGTCCTCGGGCGCAATGCCCGGGCCATCATCAGCAACCGAGCACGCCACGCATCCATCATGGACGCCAATCGAGATTACGATATGCGAGCCCGCAGGCGTATAGGCGATGGCGTTGTTCACCAGATTGACCACCAGCTGCACCATCAGGCGCGCGTCGACGTTGACAAGCGCCGGCTCATCGCACGCCACCACCTTAAGGTCGTGCTCGCGCACGGCCGGGTTTACGTGGCGCAGCGCCTCCTCGACGATATCGTCCATGAGCTCGAGCGTAGTCGACAGATGCATGCCGTCGCCCTCGAGCTTGGTGATGGCGAGCAGATTCTCGACAGTGGCGTTGAGCCATTGCGCGTCCGAGCGAATGGATAGGAGCATGCCGCGGCGTGTCTGGTCGTCGAGCACGGCCGTGCCGGTCGAGCCCTGGTCGAGCAACACGTCGGCATTACCCGAAATACTGGTAAGCGGCGTGCGCAGATCGTGCGAGATGGAGCGCAGCAAGTTGGCACGCAGCTGCTCGTTTTTAGCGAGCACAGCCGCCTCCTCGCGGGCCTCCATGGCGCGGGCGCGATCGAGCGCCAGCTCGCCTTCGCTCACGATGGCATCGGCAAGCGTCCGCTCCTCGGGCGTCAGCGCATCGGGCTCGGCGACAATAGCGAACACCCCCACCACCGAGGCGGGATCGCCCGCGCGCACCATGGTGTCGCCCGAGCGCACGGTCAGGTATATGCCGTAGAACGCCGAGGCGCCATAGGTGGCATCGAGCGGCGTTCCCACATAGGCGGACGCCGAGAGCCGCGGCGGCATCTGCGGCGCCAGCTGGTGTACCGGCGCGGCATCGCCCACGGCCGTGTACGTCGTGCGCGGCAGCAGGTCATCGTTATCGACATCGGCGCTATACCACACGACCGGACAGTCCGAAAGACGCGCCAGCTGCGTTGCCATAGCGTGCACAATCTGTTGCTGATCGCCACACCGCTGCAGCATGCGGTTGGTCTCGAGCACCATCTGCGTGCGACGGTCGCTGGCGGCAGCCTGCGCCAAGGCGCGGCGCAGGGCCAGCGCGATCGAGCTCGATACGAGCGAGACTGCAAACATGATAAAGAACATGCCGGGATAGACGCGGTCGATAAACGACAGCGCGTAGCGCGGGTCGACAAACAAGAAGTTGTAGAGCGCCACGGCGGCAGCCGAGCTCAGCAGGCAGTACAGGCGGCTCCAGGTAAAGAAAGCGCACAGCTGCACGGCGAACACATAGACGATCATGATGCTCGGCGCGAGCCCCGGATGGTCGAGCAGCGCGCCCACAATCGTCGCCGCGGCTAGCAGCCCCGCCGATACGCAGGCGTCATACAGAGGGCTGCGACGCGTCAGCGTTGTACGCCGCCACCAAAAGTTCTCGGCAATATCGCCGTCCGCACGGACGTCCATCAGCGCCCCGCCCCTCTCTCAAAAACAAAAACCACCACAAAGGGACAGGCACCTTTGTGGTGGTTTCCCTTGTGGTGGTTCCAAGTGTATAGCCTTTGCAGCCCGCAGTCGCTAGACAAACAGCAGACGTCGACTACGGGCGCTCGTCGGGAGCCAGGCGCTGCATCTTGCTCACGGCCTTAAACTTGGTGAACAGCGGCACGTACTCAAAGCTCACGTTGGAGTTCTCCAGGCCGTACCAGCGCGCGGGAGTGCCGGCAGCGCGGCGGATGATGTACTTGAGCGTGATGGCCGTACGCTCGCTGGGCTCCACGTCGCTTTCGGGCGCCAGAAGCTTGCGGATCATGACGAACTTAAACGTGCCGATGTTGCCCGGATCCTTGTAGACCGAGTAGTCATGCGTCTGTGCCGGCAGCTCGCCGCTGGCAGCCAGATCCTGAACAACCTGACGCAGATAGGCATTGACGCGCTGGTTGATCTTGTAGCCCAGATACAGATGCACGCGGAACACGTAGTCGGTGCCGAACGTCTCGACCGAGTAGGCAAAGGTATGCGGCTCCTCCATGGTCTCGACATTCACGAACCACCAGGCGCGAGCGCGCTTGGGGTGCTTGTCCAAGATCGAGTAGACGATATCGCGGTCGATGTAGTCGGTATTGGTGTCCTTGGTCAGGTACACGATGTTGTCACTCATAAGCTCGTAGCGATCGTCGTCGCGCAGGCGCTTGAGCTGCGGCAGGTAGCTGCGCAGCGGCAGCAGCGTAAACTGGCGCTGCTCAACAGCCGTACCGTTGTACCAGCACACCATGATGCCCATGATGAGCGCGGCCATGAGGATGGTGAAATAGCCACCGTGGAAGAACTTGGTGAGCGAGCTCACAAAGAAGAAACCCTCGAGCATGAGGAAGAAGACGGCAAAGATCCACGGCGCGATCTTGAGCTTGCGCTCCACGTGCAGATAGAAGAAGAGCAGCAGCGTCGTGCACATCATGGTCAGGGTAATAGCCAAGCCGTACGCAGCCTCCATGTGCGCCGAGTTCTGGAACAACAGCACCACGATGACGCAGCCCACGAGCATGACGTTGTTGACCATGGGGATGTAGAGCTGACCCTTGGTCTCGGCAGGATAGAAGACCTGCATATGCGGCATGAGGTCCAGGCGGC
>CAJLRE010000043.1 GCA_905208975.1 uncultured Collinsella sp.
GGGAGATAGGTCGACAGCTGGTGCAGAAGCGGGCCGGGGCAGAAGACCTCGGTTGCGAAATCGACGGGGAAGTCCTCGGGGATGGTCGGTGCTGCGGGTGCGGGGGCCGGTGCTGCTGCGGGTACCGAAGCCGGTGCCGGTGCGGGAATCTGGTCATAGACAGGTGCGGATGTGGACTCGATGACGGGTGCAGACTCAGGCACCGGTTCCGGCTTAACTGCGGAATCTGTCGGTTCCACGGAGACGGATGTGTCTTCAGTCTCGGTTTTGGCGTCGGCTTGCGGGGCGTCCTCTGCCTCGACAGACGGCTTTGCCTCGATCGGTGTGGAGGCCATGGTGGTGATGCCGGCGTTGGCGTTCTCGGGGTCATAGACGACCGTGAGCGAGATGGCGGGCTGCGGCGTCTCGGGCTCCGGTGCCGATTCGGTAGCGCCTTGATCGGCGGGCTCGTCGGACTGATCGTCCTCGGCCTCGTTGCCAAAGACATCGCTGTTTTGGAACGCAGGCGTCTCGGGTTGGTCAGCGGCTTCTTCGGTTGTCGACTTGGGCGCTTCGTTGAGCTCCACAGTTGCTTCCTGCTCGGATATGACTTCGGGATCGGTCGTGGCGGCGATTTCGGTTTCGGCTTCTGCTGTTACCTCAATAGCGACTTCGATCTCTGTCTCGGGCTCGGGTTCCGGAGCGACTTCGGCCACGGGCTCGGGCTCGGGACGCTTAACGTGCTTGGGGCGCACGGCCTTGAGGTCCTTCTCACCGCGCTTCTTCTTTTTGTAGGACTGCTTGGCGCCCTTGGCAGCCTTGGGCTTGTCCTCGCCCTTGGCAAGGGCGGCATCCCATGCCTCGTTGGCGATGACGGTGGCATACAGGCGACCGCCCTTAAAGACGGTCAGCTTAATGCAGTCGTCAAGCTCCTCGAGCAACTCGCGCGTGGACTCGAAGCCCAGGTCATAAGCAGTCATGTCGCCAGCGGCGAGAGCCTCTTCGACCTGCGTCATAAACGTTTGCTTGCCGCATCCAATCGCATCGCGCAGCAGGCGATACAGATAGATGTGGTTGCCCAGCGAAAGCGTGGGCCTAACTATTGTCTTGCTCATGGCAAATCTCCTCTTTACACATGTAAAGCATCTTACCATCGCATGGCGCTCGCCATGACGGCGCCCAAGGCAAACGGGCGCGAACCGCTGTCGATTCGCGCCCGTTGTACAGGTTGCCTATCTGGGGATGCGGTGCCTAGTTGCCCGATGTCGTGCCTTGGCTTGAACTGTCAGATGACGTGCCCGATGTGGTGCCACTCGAATTGCTGTTGCTGCTGTTTGCTGTGCCCGTTCCCGACGTGGTGTCGCTCGTCTGGTCGCCCGTGCTCGGCTGAGAACCGTCGGTCGTTTGGCTTGAGTCGGTCGTGCCGGACGGCGTGCCACTGTTGGCCGTAGAGGAATCGGTGCCCTGCGATTGGTTTTGGGTGTTCGAGGACGAATTGGCAGAGGCAGAACTGTCTTGCGTGCCGTCCGCCTGTGCCTGCTGATCTTGCGACTGGGTGTTGCCATTTGCATCGCTCTCGGTCGTGCGCGACGAAAGGATTGGCTCGGGACGCTCGCCCAGACCCTCGCCGGCAGTGGTGATAAGGATGGCGCCGGCGCAGGCGATGACCGCGACGATGGCGATAGCGATCGAGAAGACGATGACCTTCTTTTGCGTCTGGCTGCGCTCTGCAGCGGCCTTGGCGCGCAGGCTGTTGGGGGCGACGCGCGCCGTGGTCGCGCGCCCCGCAATCTGGCGCATCTCCTGCGTAGTCGCGGCGCCGCCCAGGTGCTCCTCGACATTGGGCTCAACGGGCTCGTAGGCGCCGGCAGGGTAGTCGACAGCGGCGTGCGTGCTCTTGATTGCTTCGGCGCTGGCGGAGATAAAGTGGCGATAGACCTGCGAGGACACAACAGTGATGACTGAGCTCACAGCGGCACCAATCACCGAGCCGGCAATGCCGATCTTGGAAGCAAGCGCGACGCTCGTGGCGGCAGCTGCGGCGCCGGCGATGATCTGGGGAATGGAAATGTCGTCGAAAAGGCCCTTTTTGGGCGCAATGGCCATGGTCTGTCCGATGGAATGGTTCTCGTGCACGCCGTTGTTGAGCGATGCCGGTGTCATGACGCGCGTGCGCGGCGCGTCAGTGTACTTGGTTGTCATACGGGGTCCTCCCGGTGTAAATCTGCTTCGTTTCGTGTAGCCATCAGGGTACCCACCAGATGTGAATCGTACGTGACATTTAACAGATACCATCAACTCATCAATAGCTCACCAAGTTGGTGGGATGCGGTTGCGCCCGGCGGTTGAACTACAATAGAGCTTGCTAATTGTTATGAATGGCGTCTACGCACGGGAGCATTCTTATGGATCTTCACCTTTCTCAGTCTGACGGCTTTTTGCGTGTGGCGGCGGCGTCGCCGCAGATTCGCGTTGCCGATGTCGAGGGCAATGCCGAGGTTGTGCTGGCGGCTGTTCGCGATGCTGCCGAGCGTGGCGTTCGCGCGTTGGTGCTGCCCGAGCTCAACCTGTGCGGCTATACCGCGGCTGATCTGTTCCATAACCGCACGCTGCTTCATGCCTGCGAGGCGGCGCTGGTGCGCATCCTCGATGAAACCCGTGAGTTGCCGATCGTCTTTACCATCGGTCTTCCCGTTGCAGTTACCGAGAACATTTACAACTGCGCGGCCGTTTGCTGTGCGGGCGAGCTTTTGGGCCTTACGGCAAAAAAGTATCTGCCCAACTACGGCGAGTTCTATGAGCGCCGCTGGTTTGCTCCGGCGCCCGCCGATCCCGTGTGGGTTGAATTTGCCGGTCAGGGTCCGGTGCCGCTTGGCTCGGGACTTGTCTACCGCTGCTGTGATGAGGGTGCCGAGGATCTGGTGCTGGGTGTCGAGGTGTGCGAGGACCTGTGGGTACCGGCGCCCCCTTCGACCGAGATGGCGCTTGCAGGTGCCACGGTGATCCTCAACCCGTCTGCCTCGGACGAGATTATCGGCAAGGCAGATTACCGCCGCAGCCTCATCTCCAATCAGAGCGCACGCCTGTACTGCGCCTATGCCTACGCGGACGCGAGCGAGGGTGAGTCCACGACCGACATGGTCTTTGCGGGCGAGAACCTTATCTATGAAAACGGCTCGAAGCTCGCTGCTACCAAGCTGCTCACCTGCGATATGGCGGTGGCCGATGTCGACCTCGACCGCCTGGTTGCCGAGCGCCGTCGCTCGACGACGTGGACGCGCGCGGACGATGCGCCGGAGGCCACGACCGTTGAGTTCTCTTTTGAGGGCGTGCTGACAGACGAACCTGTCCTGCGCGATGCACTCGGCATCGACCGTGTCTTCCCCCGCGCGCCCTTTGTGCCGGCCGACCATGGTGACCTTGCCGAGCGTTGCGAGACCATCCTCGACCTGCAGACCGCCGGCCTCAAGACCCGCCTGGCCCATACGGGCACCAAGGCTGCAGTCATCGGTCTTTCGGGCGGCCTGGACTCCACGCTGGCACTGCTTGTGACCGTGCGTGCCTTCGATGCACTGGGGCTGCCACGCACGGGTATCACGGCGGTTTCCATGCCCGGCTTTGGCACGACGCATCGCACTAAGTCGAATGCCGAGTCGCTCGCTCGCGACCTAGGCGTGAGCTTCCGCGAAGTCTCGATCCATGCAGCCGTGGAGCAGCATTTTAAGGACATCGAGCACGATCCGGCCGTGCAGGACGTGACCTACGAGAACAGCCAGGCCCGCGAGCGTACGCAGATTCTGATGGATCTGGCCAATCAGGCCGGCGGTTTTGTCATCGGCACGGGCGACCTGTCGGAGCTGGCGCTCGGCTGGGCTACCTACAACGGCGACCACATGAGCATGTACGCCGTCAACGCGAGCGTGCCCAAGACGCTTGTGCGCCATCTGGTGCGCTATGCCGCTGATGTTTTTGGCGGGCGTATTGCCGAGGTCTTGCTCGATATCCTCGATACACCGGTGTCCCCCGAGCTTCTGCCGCCCACGGGCGACGGCGAGATTGCGCAGAAGACTGAGGATTTGGTGGGCCCGTACGAGCTGCACGACTACTTCCTCTACTACCTGCTGCGTTTTGGCTTTGAGCCGGGCAAGATCTACCGCATGGCGCTCAAGAGCTTCGAGGGCGCCTACGACGTCAAGACCGTTCACACGTGGCTGCGTACGTTCTACCGTCGCTTCTTTGCCCAGCAGTTTAAGCGCAGCTGCCTGCCCGATGGCCCCAAGGTGGGTTCGGTCACGCTCAGCCCGCGCGGCGATTGGCGCATGCCGAGTGACGCCAGCTCGCGCCTGTGGCTCGCCCAGATTGACGCGCTCAATCCGATGGACTAAGGTTGCCAAATTGAACCAAAACAGCGGGTGCAAGCGTTACACTTTTGCAATCTGATGGCCCGTATCGCGCGGCGCTCTTGTCGGAGCGCCGCGTTTTTCATATCGAAAGGTGGCACCATGCAGGCATCGCAGCGTCTCGACCGCTTTGGCGCGGAGGTCTTCGCCTCGCTCAACAACAAACTGCTTGCGCTGAAGGCTCAGGGCAAGACCATTTACAACATGAGCGTGGGCACGCCCGACTTTAAGCCGTACGACCACGTGGTCGAGGCGCTCACGCAAGCGGCCCAGGACCCCGAGATGTGGAAGTATGCCCTGCGCGACCTGCCCGAACTCAAGCAAGCCGTGTGCGATTACTACGAGCGTCGCTTTGGCGTTTCGGGCATTACGCCGTCTATGGTGCAGTCGTGCAACGGCACGCAGGAGGGCGTTGGCCATTTGGGCCTTGCCCTGCTCGATCCGGGTGACACCATTCTGGTTCCCGATCCGTGCTACCCGGTCTTTGAGGCAGGTGCCAAGATCGCCGATGCCAAGCTCGAGTACTATCCGCTGGTGGCGGAGCACAATTACCTGCCCTATGTGGCGGGTATCGATCCCGAGGTGGCCGATCGTGCCAAGTATATGATCGTGTCGCTGCCCGCCAACCCGGTCGGCTCGGTGGGCACGCCCGAGGTCTACGAGGAGATCATCGCTTTCGCCCGCGAGCACGACCTGCTCATCGTTCACGACAACGCATACTCCGACATCGTGTTCGACGGCGAGCCGGGCGGAAGCTTCTTGCAGTATCCTGGTGCGCTTGAGGTGGGCGTGGAGTTCTTCTCGCTTTCCAAGTCGTTTAACGTTACCGGTGCGCGTATCGGCTTTTTGGTCGGCCGCGAGGACGTGGTCTCTGCCTTTGCCAAGCTGCGCGGCCAGATCGACTTTGGTATGTTCTTCCCGATCCAGAAGGCTGCTATCGCCTGCCTGAACGGTCCGCGCGATGAGGTCGAGGCGCAGCGTCTGAAGTACCAGGAGCGCCGCGATGCCCTGTGCGACGGTCTTGAGGGCTTGGGCTGGGAGCGTCCCAACGCGCATGGCTCTATGTTTGTGTGGGCCAAGCTTCCCGGTGGTCGCACCGATTCCATGGCGTTTTGCGAGGAGCTTATGGAGAAGGCCGGCGTTGTGGTGACGCCGGGCGCGAGCTTTGGTCCTTCGGGTGAGGGGCATGTGCGCATGGCGCTGGTCCTGCCGCCCGATCAGATCGCTTTGGCTGTCGAGGCCATTCGCGAGGCGGGCCTGTATTAGAAAGCTATTCCGCTCGTCAATAGCTCGAAACCGATTTCGTGCAGTTATTTTACGAATCCTGCAAACAATTTCGGTAAACGGTCGATTTTTGGCTGCGAATAGGAGCATAATCAAAGTCCCGATTGGATGTATTGGGATTACGGCAAGCCGCTCGGGTCGTTCCCGGGCGGCTTGTTTGTGGAGAGAGATGGGAGTTTCTAATGGTTAACGAGAAGAAGGTTGCTATTGTCGGCTGCGGTTTCGTTGGTTCGTCTTCGGCGTTCGCGCTGATGCAGAGTGGTCTGTTCTCCGAGATGGTCCTCATCGACGTGGACAAGAACCGCGCCGAGGGTGAGGCCCTGGATATCGCGCACGGCATGACGTTTGCCGAGCCGATGAAGATCTACGCCGGCGATTATTCCGATGTCGCCGACGCCGCCATGATCGTCGTCACCGCTGGCGCTGCCCAGAAGCCCGGTGAGACTCGCCTGGACCTGGTCAACAAGAACGTCAACATCTTTAAGTCCATCATTCCCGAAATTAAGAAGTCTGGCTTCGACGGCATTCTGCTCATTGTCTCCAACCCGGTCGATGTTCTGACCTATGCCGCCATCAAGATGTCCGGCCTGCCCGAGGGCCATGTCATCGGCTCCGGCACCGTGCTCGACACTGGCCGTCTGCAGCAGATGCTTGGTGCCCACGTCGAGGTTGACCCGCGCGATGTCCAGGCCTATGTCATGGGTGAGCACGGCGACTCTGAGTTTGTCGCTTGGTCCAGCGCCCAGGTTGCCGGCGTGCCGCTGAACACTTTCTGCGAGCTTCACGGTCATCTGGAGCATGAGGCTGCCGAGAAGCGCATCGCCGAGGACGTCAAGAACTCCGCCTACACCATCATCGAGAAGAAGCACGCCACCTACTATGGCGTCGCCATGGCCGTCAAGCGCATCTGCACCGCCGTCATGCGCGATGAGCAGACCGTTCTGCCCGTCTCCTCGCTCATGGTGGGCGAGTATGGCCTGTCCGATCTTGCCATCTCCATGCCGACGGTCGTTGGCCGCGACGGCGTCGTCTGTCGCGTCCCCGTGCCGCTGAACGATGACGAGCAGCATGAGCTCACCGCCTCCGCCAAGGCCCTCAAGGACATCATCGACAGCGTCGACTTCTCCTGCTAAATCAAGCTCTTTTGGGCAACAGGCTACAATGAAAGGCGTCCGGGCCACACGGTCCGGGCGCCTTTTTGGTACAAGGGGGTCAGGTTACTTTGCACCATCCCAATGCGCCATAGTTGATGGGAGAGCCATGTCGGATTCGCCTAATTTTTTGACCTATGCCCAGACGGCATTTGATCCGTTTGCGGAGCGGCCGTTCTGCGCGGTGGATAGCCTGGTCTTTGCGTGGTTGTCCTATTTGCGTTTGCCGGAGGATATGGCGGAGCTGAAGAACTGGCAGGGCCTAGACGTACGCGAGCTGCTGCGTGCCGAGTGCTACCGGAGCATGATTGACGACTTGTGGGACCCGGAGGGGAGCAAGGCCTTGCTGGAGGCCGTGGCAGCAAGTCCTCGCTACCGTGGCGTGCACGTTTGCGGCTATCGTGCCGTGAGCGATGTGGTGGCGACAGAGCAGTTTGCAGCCATGGCGTTCCGGTTTCCGGCGGGGTTTAGCTACCTTTCCTTCCGGGGGACCGACAGCACGATTGTGGGCTGGAAAGAGGACTTTAACATGGCGTTCCGGTATCCTGTGCCGGCCCAGGAATCCGCGGCGCGTTATGTGGACGAGGCGGCGGATGCGATTGACGGGCCGCTTTTGTGCGGAGGTCATTCCAAGGGTGGAAACCTTGCGGTGTACGGTGCGGCGATGTGCTCCGATGTCGCCCGTGCGCGAATCGAACAGGCGTATTCCCATGATGGTCCGGGTTTCGTCGAGGAGTTTCTGAACGGCAACGCCTTTGCCGATCTTTGCGGTCGAATCGACAAGACGCTACCTCGGTCGTCGATCTTTGGCATGATGTTCGAGACACAGGAGGACTATGCCATCGTTGAGAGCACCGAGTTCAGCCTGCTGCAGCACAATCCCTTTAGCTGGGTGGTTGATGGTCGCGACTTCGTGTACTGTGAGCGCCTGTCCGCCGGTGCTCGATACGTTGATGGCTCCATTCGCGAGATGCTGCTTGCAGTGTCGCCTAGCGAGCGCGAGCGTTTTGTAGATGCGTTGTTCTCCGTGTTTGAGGCTACGGGTGCTGAGCGGTTTGCGGATATCGCCGGGAATCTGCGCGAGAGCCTGCCCGTGATGCTCCAGGCTGCGCAAGGCTTTGACGAGGATACGCGACGCTTTGTCTCGCAGACCATCGTGGCAATCCTTAAATGCGCACTGCTGCCCAAACGACCCCAGATCGACATGCCCGCTGCCGGCGAGAGTTTGGCAGAACAGCTCGAGGCTTGGCAGTCCGAGCTCCTGCGCTAACCATTGGTGCAAAGCAACCTGTCCCCGATGCACCAAGCTTCGATGCGCCTGGGGCGGGCTCGACCGCTATACTGGTTCGTGCCGAAATCGATCTAGAACGGAATGCCGTATATGAAAATCAATCACGCGATTCTGCATATCCTGGACTTTGACTCTGCCGTCAACGTTATGAGCCAGCGCGAGCTCGATATCGAGAGCCGTACCGTGCGCAACTTCGTGACCACGCATCTGCGCCGCGCACGTACCTCGGCCGACAATAAACGCGCCACGTTTGCCGAGAACTCTGCGTTTGGCGGCGAGCTCAAGGGCTATTTCTTTGGCGAGCGCGAGTTCGTGGACCTGTCGCAGCAGATTGCGGAGTTTATCTCCTCCGAGCTCACCAAAGCCGAGAAAGCCGAGTCAACCGACGTGCTCGTGGCCGATTTTGACGACGATGAGGATGCCCGCTGGTTTGCCGTGATGCTGCTGGGCTCCAAGCAGGCTTTTATGCACGAAGTGGGCCGCGAGGAGGGGGAGGTGCGCAACGACATCGCGCGCCACTACGCCATTCTGCCGAACCCCTCGCAAAAGGTGCCGAGCTATGCCATCGTGCGTGCGAGCACCATGGAGATCGGTTACGTGGACAAGAAGCGCAAGATTGCCGGTGAGGACCGTATGCTTATCCCCGATGGCCTGCTGCAGTGCGACACGGGCGTATCAGGCAAGGAGGTCATCGACACCGTGACGCGTGTGGTCGAGGAAGTCGCCGAGGAGCACGGTGCCAATACGGCCGTGGCGCTCGCCAAGGTTAAGGCTGCCGTCGCCGAGAAAGTCGAGGATGACGAGGAGCTGCCGCCCTGGGATATCGTCGATGAGGTCTTTGAGGACGAACCGGTTATCAAGGAGAGCGTGCGCGCGGCACTGACTGAGGAGAAGGTGCCTGAGCGTGTGCCCGTGGAGCGCAAGCAGGTCGAACGCGCGGCCGTGCGCAACCACAAGATTCGTACCGATACGGGCATCGAGATCAGCTTTCCGGCCGAGATGGGCTCGAACTCCGAGTACATCGAGTTCGTCAACGAGCCCAACGGCCTCATTTCCATCGAACTCAAAAACATCGGCAGCATCGAGAATCGATAAGTTGCGTTACGCCTACAGCGGGAAAGCAAAGGCCGAAGCCCTTTGGGTCTTCGGCCTTTTTGCTTGGAGCTCAATTGAGTTGCAGACTGAGCATACGTCAGCGAAAGCGCCCCTAAGCGAGCAAGGTGACGTGAAAGAGGAGGGAAGCGTACTTTGGTACGCGACCGACGATTGAACGTCAGATTGCCGCTTAGGGGCGTTTGTAGCGTCGACCGGTCCGTCGTTCGTTAGAACGACGGAACCAAAGGTGCAGCGTCGAGCCGTTGCGCGGGTTGGTAAACCCGCGTAACTATTAAAGTTGACGTAAGCCCTCTTCCAGGCCGGTCTTGCTGTCGGTCTTCTCGTCGCGCATCTTGATGACGCGGGCGGGGACACCGGCCACGACGGCGCCGGCGGGGACGTCCTCGACGCACACGGCGCCGGCGGCAACGACGGCGCCCTTGCCTACGTGCACGCCCTCCAGGACCACGGCGTTGGCGCCGATCATGACATCGTCCTCGATGATGACGGGCGTGGCGCTGGCGGGCTCTACGACGCCTGCCAACACGGTGCCGGCGCCGATGTGGCAGTTCTTACCCACGGTGGCGCGGCCGCCCAGCACGGCGCCCATATCGATCATGGAGCCTTCGCCGATGACGGAGCCGATGTTGATGATGGCACCCATCATGATGACGGCGCGATCGCCGATCTCGACGCGGTCGCGGATGATTGCGCCCGGCTCGATGCGGGCGTTGATGCCCTTGAGGTCGAGCATGGGCACGGCGGAGTTGCGGCAGTCGTTCTCTACGTCGTAGTAGTCGATGGAATCGGCATTGGCGACCAGGATGGTCTTAAGCTCATCCCAGTTACCAAAGACGGTCTTGCCGCGATGACCGCCGTAGACGTGCGCATTGCCCCACTGGACCTTCATGCCCGGCTTTTCGCGCACGTACAGTTTGACGGGCGTTTTCTTGGGCGCGGTGGCGATGTAGTTGATAATCTCCTGTGCATCCATCTCGGCTGCGTTACTCATATGCTGTTTCTCCTTTTCGTGGATACGGTTGATACCTGGTTAGGCAAACATGACCTGGTCGAAGGTGTAGAAGCCGGGGTCGCGGGTGATGAGCTTCTGGGCGGCGGCCAGGGCGCCGTTGACAAAGATCTGGCGGCTCGTGGCACGGTGTGTGAGCGTGACCTCCTCGTCCTGGCCAAAGAAACTCACCTCGTGCACGCCGGCGACAGTGCCACCGCGCAGCGAGTGCATGCCGATCTCCTTGGGGTCGCGTGCGCCGCACATGCCCTCGCGGCCATAGACGGGGTGGTAACCTGCCTCGGGCTCGGCTTCGACGACGGCGTCGAGCAGCAGCTTCGCGGTGCCGCTGGGGGCGTCGGCCTTTTGGTTGTGGTGCGTCTCGACAATCTCGCAGTCAAAGCCGGGCAGCTCACGCGTGGCCTGTGCCACCAGATGACGCAGGGCCGCGATGCCGATGGAGTAATTGCCGGAGTGCATGACGCGGGCGTTCTGACCCAGCTCGCGCAGGCGATCCATCTGCTCGGGCGTGTAGCCCGTGGTGCCCGAGACCAACGCCGCGCCCGTGCGCTCGACATAGGCGACGACAGCATTGAAGGTCGCAACGTTCGAGAAGTCGATGATGACGTCGGCTGCTGGGGCGTTCTCGAGCTCGGACAAGTCGAAGCCGATCTGGGCGACGATGTCAAAAACGGCCTCTCCAGCGGCGTTGACAATGCCCTCGGCGGTAGTGCGGATGAGCGAGCCCATGCGGCCCGTTCCCATAATGACGGTCTTAATCAAGCAGACCAGCTCCCTTCAAAGCATCGGTAAGTGCAGCGCGCGTGTCGTTGGCCATGGGGCACAGCGGCATACGGTAGTTTGCCTCGATCATACCCATCTGAGCGAGCGCCTCTTTGACGGGGATGGGGTTGACCTCACTAAAGAGGGCGTTGATGAGCGGCTGACCGGCAATCTGGATATCGCGGGCGCGCTCCACGTCGCCGTCCAGATAGGCACGGCACATGTCGTGCACGAGCTGCGGCTGAACGTCTGCCCACACGCTGATGGTACCCGAAGCGCCTAGGCTCATGAGCGGCACGGTGAGGGCATCCTCGCCCGAGTACATGCGGAAGTCGTCTGACAGCAGGTGGGCGATCTTGGCCGCGTAGGCGACGTTGCCCGAGGCCTCCTTGATGCCCATGATGTTGGGGTGCGCGGCCAAGCGCTCTACGTTGCGCTCGCTGATGCCGCAGCCACAGCGGCCGGGGATGTTGTACAGAATGCAGGGGATGTCCACGGCGTCGGCCGCGGTCTTAAAGTGCTGGTAGATGCCCTCTTCGTTAGACTTGTTGTAGTAGGGGGTAATGAGCAGCAGACCATCGGCGCCCAGGCCCTGGTAAGTGAGCGACTTAGTGAGCATGGTCTGCGTGGAGTTAGAGCCCGAGCCGGCAATAACGGGGACTCGGCCCGCAACCTGCTTGACCACTGCGGCGACAACGGAGTTGTCCTCGTCGTCGGTCATCGTGGCACTCTCTCCGGTGGTGCCCAGGGTGAGGATGGCGTCGGTGCCATTTTGCAGGTGGAAATCGATAAGGCGCTCGAGCGCGTCAAAGTCGACACTGCCGTCCTTTTTAAACGGCGTGACAAGGGCGACGATTGAACCCTCGAGATTGCGGATGTCCATGTTCTTCTCCTTCGCTTCCGCGATCTGGATGCGTTTGTTCCACTGAGCGGCGACGGCCAGGCGCTCGTCCTGAGCGCGGCGGCGGGCACTTTCGGCGCGCGACTTGGCCAGCAACTCTCGGCCGCACGGCAGCACGTCGAGCGTGGCAAAGTAGTCGCCCGGGCGCTCGGCGCGACGGATGAGGTCGGCCGAGCCATCGGGGCGCAGCAGGACCTCGGCGGAGCGCAGACGGCCGTTGTAGTTGTAGCCCATGGAGTAGCCATGCGCGCCGGTATCGTGGATTACAAGCAGGTCACCCATGTCGATATGCGGCAGCTCGCGATCGATAGCGAACTTGTCGTTGTTCTCGCATAGGTTGCCCGTGATGTCATAGGTGTTCGTGACGGGCGCTGTGGCCTTGTCGGCGCCGCCCGGCCGACCCATCACCGTGATGTGGTGGTAAGCGCCATACATGGCGGGACGAATGAGGTCGACGGCACTGGCGTCCACGCCGATATAGTCCTTGTAGATTTGCTTCTCGTGGATAGCCTTGGTGACCAGGCAGCCGTAGGGGCCCATCATAAAGCGGCCCATCTCGGTGCAGATGGCCACATCGTCCATGCCGGCGGGAACCAGGATCTCGTCGTATGCCGCGTGTACTCCCTCGCCGATGGCGCGAATGTCGTTGGCCTGCTGCTCGGGCAGGTAGGGGATGCCGACGCCGCCGGACAGATTGATGAAGGCGACGTGTGCGCCGGTCTCGCGCTCCAGGCGTACGGCAAGCTCAAAGAGGATGCGCGCGAGCTTGGGGTAGTAGTCGTTGGTGACAGTGTTGCTGGCAAGGAATGCGTGGATGCCAAAGTCCTCGGCACCCTTGGCCTTGAGCATGCGGAAGGCCTCGAAGAGCTGCTCGGTGGTCATGCCATATTTGGAGTCGCCCGGGTTGTCCATGATGCCGTTGGAGAGCTGGAACAGGCCGCCTGGATTAAAGCGGCAGCTGACCGTCTTGGGGATGGGTCCCGCAACACGCTCAAAGAACTCGATGTGGCTGATGTCGTCAAAGTTGACGATGGCGCCCAGCTTGTCGGCGAGCTCAAAGTCCGCCGCCGGCGTGTCGTTGGACGAGAACATGATGTCATGC
Organism: uncultured Collinsella sp.; assembly: GCA_905208975.1. Lineage (GTDB taxonomy): Bacteria > Actinomycetota > Coriobacteriia > Coriobacteriales > Coriobacteriaceae > Collinsella. Next base: position 12,996 of record CAJLRE010000043.1, read on the forward strand.
CCCGTGATGCCCAGCGAGCGGGCGATCATGAGCTCGGTATAGCTCGAGCAATCGCAACCGCAGCCGTATTCGTTGAGAATGGAGATGAGCGCCGGGTTGGGGTTGGCCTTGACGGCAAAGTATTCCTTAAAGCCCGGGTTCCATGCAAAGGCGTCGCGCACTTCTTGCATGTTGCGGCGGATGCCCGCCTCGTCGTATAGATGAAACGGCGTGGGGAACTGCTCGACGATATGCTCGAGTGTCTCCTTGTCCACAAACGGCCGCTTAGCCGCATATGCCTCGTTGGGAGTCAATGACATGTCCCGTAAACCTCGCTATCCAGACGGCGCTACCTGCGCATCGAATCCGCATAGCGTGGACCCAATGTCCGGATAGCGCTCCCGCATTGCTGCAGACAGTCCTGTGGGTGTTTCCCACAGGCCCACCAGGTTGTTCGTGCCCGAAAAGCCCAGTTCGGCGGGTTTCGCCTCCCCACGGGGTCAAAGCCTGCCGGCTCGCCCGCGGTTCTTCGTGCCCGCGCCTCTATCAAGTGGTAACGACCCTACCACGTTGCACTTTACCAAACAAGAGTATTCGTATATAACGTTTAAAAAATGCAAGGATATGCTGGAAATAAGGGTGTGGCAATCTTGCGGCACAATAGATGGCAACCGACGCGCACCCATGAAAGGAACCTCTATGACCGAGCTCCAAGAACTCCGCCGCTATCGGCGCGACTTGCACAGGATCCCGGAGCTCGACTTCGATCTTCCGCAGACGATCGCCTATATCGAGGGTGTGTTGGCGCCGCTCGCCTGCGAGGTGGCCCATCCGTGTCCCAGCTGCGTCTGCGCTTTCTTCGACGCTGGCGTTGGTGCCGCGCATGCCACGGCGATTCGCGCCGACATGGATGCGCTGCCCATTGTGGAGGCGACGGGCGCGGCTTTCGCCTCGTCTCATCCCGGCAAGATGCACGCTTGCGGGCACGATGGGCACATGGCCATGGCGCTTGCCGCAGCGACGTATATCGACCGTGCGATTCGCGAGCGGCCGGGTGTCATTAAGCGTAACGTGCTCTTTGTGTTCCAGCCTGCCGAGGAGACGACCGGTGGTGCCAAGACGGTATGCGAGAGCGGTGTGTTCGAGCGCTATGGTGCCGACCGTATCTTTGGCTTTCACGTGTGGCCCGACCTTCCCGCCGGCACGCTGGCGAGCTGTCCCGGTCCATTGCTAGCGCGTTCGAGCGAGACGCATGTGCACATTCACGGGATGAGCATCCATATCGCCAAGACCTATGGCGTACCGGTCGAGGAGTCGCACGATGCCGCATTGGCGGCAGCGAAGTTTTTGGTTGCCGAGCGCGAGCTGATGGACGAGTTGGGCGCCGACGAGCCCTGTATCGGTAAGTTTGGTCTGCTGCGGGCCGGTACGGTTTGCAACGCGGTGGCGGGGGAGGCCCATGTGGCCGGAAGCCTGCGTGTGTTTACGGACGACATGTTCGACCGTGCACGCGAGGGTGTGTGCCGCGTGCTTGATGAGGCATGCGCTGCAACGGGCTGCACGTACGATCTCGACTTTGCCGAGGGCTATCCGCCGGTCGATAACGACCCCGAGCTGTTTGCCCACATTGCGCCTGCCTTGTCCGAGCTGCAACTTGTGGACGAGCCGCTGCTAATCGCCGAGGATTTCGCGTTCTATCAGCGGCATCTGCCGGGCGTGTTCTTCTTGCTGGGCACGGGCGTGCCAGAGGGCCAAGACAACCCGAGTGATTCGGATGGCTGCCCCGCCTATGCAACAAGCGCCCTGCATACCGATAGCATGCTCTTTGACGAGGAAATCCTACTCAAGGGCCTCGATGTCTACAAACGATTGCTTGGCTTGGAGTGACGATGGAGCGACGCCGACAGTCTGCCGTGTATAGTCCTGGTGGGTGTGGGTGCGGCTTGCTGCTGCTCCCGGTTATTGCTGTGAGCATTGGCGTGATGTTTGCGCTTGCTGGGCTGGCTGCGGCGGCACTCGTACTGTTTATCACTGCCATCGGCGTGACGATTTGGCTCTGCCGCAATCGCGAGCGACGCCGTGCCGACGGTAAAACCAATGTCGGCTGGGTCATCTTTCTAATCATTGCGTACCTGCTGAGTGTCAGCTACCTTGTTTTCTTTGTCCTGTTGATGATCAGTGCCTTTACCGGGGAATCCGTCACGGTGGGTTGATCACCACTGGCAGACGGTCGCGCAAAGTGCGTTTGCTCGGCGCTTGGACAACTGCATTGGCCGTTTACCGCAACCTTAGCTCTCAGCTAATGAATTCAAGTTCAAT
>CAJLRE010000044.1 GCA_905208975.1 uncultured Collinsella sp.
GCCGCCATCACGCTCGACGCCATCGGCGCCGACGTTTTGGGCATCAACTGCAGCCAGGGACCGGCCGAGCTCCGAGGGCTCGCCGCACGTATGCTCACCGTTACGGACAAACCCGTTATGGTGCAGGCCAATGCGGGACTGCCCCACGTGGACGACGACGGTAATACCGTCTTTGACATCCAGGCCCCTGAATACGCCAAAGCCGTCGCCGGCATGATTGAGGACGGCGTGAGCGTCGTGGGCGGCTGCTGCGGCACCACGCCGGCGCACATGGCCGCCTTGCGCACGCTTATCGATAACCACACGCCCAGTCCGCGCCACCGCAAGCCCAGCATGTCGGTCACGAGCGCCCAGACGGTCGTGGACCTCCCCTGCGACGGCCACAAGATTGCCGTCATCGGCGAGCGCATCAATCCCACCGGCAAAAAGCGCCTGCAGCAGGCCCTGCGCGACGGCGACCTGGACTACGTCGTGAGCCAGGGCATCAGCCAGCAGGAGCAGGGCGCCGACATCCTGGACGTCAACGTGGGCCTGCCCGAGATCGACGAGGTCAAGGTCATCCAGCAAGCGACCGAGCAGCTCCAAGGCTCCACGCTGTTGCCGTTGCAGATCGACTCCACCGACCCCGCAGCCGTCGAGGCCGCCGTGCGCCGCTACGCTGGCAAGCCCATCATCAACTCGGTCAATGGCAAGCAAAAGATCATGGATGAGATCTTTCCGCTGGTCGCCCACTACGGCACCAACGTTGTCGGCCTTACGCTCGACGAAGGCGGCATCCCCGATACCGCCGAGGCCCGCTTCGCCATCGCCGAGCGCATCGTGGCCGAGGCCGCCCGCTACGGCATCGGCCCGGACCGCATCCTCATCGACTGCCTGGTCATGACCGCCTCGACCAATCAACGCCAGGCCGAGCAGATCCTACGCGCCATGTCCCTGTGCAAGGAGCGTCTGGGCGTCAAATGCGCGCTCGGCGTATCGAACATCAGCTTTGGCCTGCCTGCCCGCCCGCTGCTGGGCTCAGTCTTTTTGGCTGCCGCTTTTGGCGCGGGCCTGGACGCCCCCATCATGAACCCGGGCTCCAAGCGCTTTATGGATACCGTCTACAGCTATCGCGTCCTGAGCGTTGAGGACGAGGGCTCGACCGGATACATCGAGCGCTACGCCGGCTGGACCGATCCGTACAAGATTGCCGCAAACCCGGCAGCAGCTCAGGCCGCATCGACCGACACCGTGCCCGCTGCTGGCACCGCCGGCACCGACGGCAACGACGACCCGATTCGTCGCATGGTCGTCTCGGGCCGCAAAGGCGAGATCGCTGCCGAGACCGAGCGCCTGCTGGCAGACCACGACGCCATGGACCTCATCAACAATCACTTTATCCCCGCCCTCGACGAGGTTGGCGTCCTCTTTGACCAGGGTAAGTTCTTCTTGCCGCAGCTCATGGCCTCGGCCGAGGCCGCGCGCGTGGGCTTCGACACCATCAAGCGCCTGATGCCCGCCGGCGAGATTGCCGACAAGGGCAAAATCTGCGTGGCCACCGTCAAGGGCGACATCCACGACATCGGTAAGAACATCGTCAAGATGCTGCTCGATAACTACGGCTATACCGTCTTTGACCTAGGCCGCGACGTCGACCCGCAAGAGGTGCTCAAGACTGTACAGGAGCGCGACATCAAGCTCGTTGGCCTCTCGGCGCTTATGACTACCACCGTCGTCGCCATGGAAGAGACCATCAAGTTGCTCCATGCCGAGGTTCCGGGCGTCAAGATCATCGTGGGCGGCGCCGCACTCACCCCCGAATACGCCAAGCAGATCGGTGCGGACTACTACGCCAAGGACGCCGCCGAGAGCGCTCGTATCGCCGAAGAGGTCTTTGGGAAGTAACACAACGGAAACAACCGAGCACCAAAACGTGCCGCACGCGCCACTTGGCACGTGCGGCACGTTAGAATAGATAAGACTATGCTCGTTTTGGCAGATAGGAGCGCAAGGATGGCGATCACGCCCGCAGAAATCGCGGAAACCCGCGGCATGGTTGAGGAACAGAACCTCGACATCAGGACCATCACCATGGGTGTTTCGCTCATGGGTTGCGGTGACGAGAACCTCGACCGCATGTGCACGAAGATCTACGACCACGTGACGCACACGGCTGAGCATCTGGTCGAGACCGCCGAGAACCTCGAGCGCGAGTACGGTATCCCCATCGTCAACAAGCGCGTTTCCGTCACCCCGGTGGCGCAGATCGCCGCGTGCTGCAAGGATGAGGACCTCACCCCCATCGCGCATGCCCTCGACCGCGCGGCCGAGACGCTCGGCATCGATTACCTGGGCGGCTTCTCCGCACTCGTCCAGAAGGGCATCGGCGACGCCGACCGCCGCGTCATCCAGTCCATCCCCCAGGCGCTCGCCACCACGAGCCGCGTCTGCTCCAGCGTCAACGTCGCCAGCCTGCGCGCCGGCATCAATATGGACGCCGTGCTTATGGCCGCCCAGACCATCATCGATGCCGCTAAACTCACGGCCGACCAGGATTCCGTCGGCGCTTCCAAGTTTGTCTGCTTTGCTAACATGGTCGAGGACTCCCCGTTTATGGCGGGCGCCGTCCACGGCGGTGGCGAGGCCGACGCCGTCATCAACGTAGGCGTCTCGGGCCCCGGCGTTATGGCCGCAGCCCTGGAGACGCTGCCCGATTCCGCATCGATGATGGAAGTCGCCGAAAAGATTAAGCAGACCGCCTTTAAGATCACCCGTGCCGGCGAGCTCATGAGCCGCGAGGCCGCCCATCGTCTGGGTGTCGAGAAGGGCATTGTCGACCTGTCGCTGGCTCCCACGCCTGCCATCGGTGACTCCGTTGCCCGCATCCTCGAGATCATCGGCGTAGGCACCTGCGGTGGCCCCGGTACGACCTGCGCGCTCGCCATGCTCAACGATGCCGTCAAGAAGGGCGGCGTCATGGCCAGCTCCAGCGTGGGCGGCCTCTCGGGCGCCTTTATCCCCGTGTCCGAGGACGCCGGCATGATCGCCGCCGTCGAGGCCGGCGCGCTTTCGCTCGAGAAGCTCGAGGCTATGACCTGCGTGTGCTCCGTTGGCTTGGACATGATCGCCATCCCCGGCGACACCCCGGTCGAGACCATCGCCGGCATCATCGCCGACGAGATGGCCATCGGCGTCATCAACAACAAGACCACGGCCGTCCGCGTGATTCCTGCCATCGGCAAGGGCGTGGGCGACTGCGTCGAATACGGCGGTCTGTTCGGCCGTGCGCCCATCATGCCGGTGAACCCCAACGCCGGCACCGTGCTTGCCCACCGTGGTGGACGCTTCCCGGCACCGCTGAACTCGCTGAAGAACTAGCTGAGGGGGACTGGCGAGGAGCCCCGGGGAGGGCAAATATATAAGGTCGCCTGCCCGGACAGTCCTGACTCGCACGGAGAGCACATTAAGTGCTCTCCGGCTCGTGCGGAACTCGCGATCGACCTTATATATTTGCCCTCCCCGGGGCTCCCGCACAACGGGACCTCAGTTGGGTTCTATCCCGGTTGCAGTCGCTTCGCTCCTGCACCACTTGGCTGGTGCGGCGGTTTGGCGTTGGAACGGTTCTTTTTCTGATATATGCTGGTTGCGGCTCTTCTTTTGGGAGGAGTCGCTTTTTTGTTGCTAGGAGGTTGGCCCGTGGTTGATGGGGACGCTCGCTCTGAGCTTCTTTCCGCTGATTGGAATGGCGAATGGATGCGCCTGCAGGCTGGTCGGCGGCGGGCTGATGATTCTTTTGAGTGGGATAAAAGGGCTCGGCATTTTCGGCCGCTTGAGACTGCTCCGTATGCCCGGGACTTTATTAAGCTGTTGGCGTTAAAGCCTGGTGAATCCGTGCTTGATATGGGGTGTGGAGCTGGGTCGATTGCTATTCCGCTTGCTCAGGCTGGGCATCCTGTGATTGCAGCCGACTTCTCCCCCGCTATGTTGGGCACCCTTGATGCCGGCATTGAGTATTACGGGCTCGAGGGGCGCATAACGCCGCTTGAGCTTGCTTGGGATGATGATTGGGATTTGGTTGGACCGGTCGCGAAAGCGGTAGATGCTGCCTTTGCCAGTCGCTCTGTCACCACGACCAACCTAAAAGATGCGCTTGCCAAGCTTGATCGAACGGCTCGTCGGCGTTGTGCTGTCACGATGGTCGCCAACTCCAGCCCGCGCTATGATCTGCACTTGATGAACGCTATCGGCGCCTCGGTTACCTGCAGTAATGGCTTTGTGTATGCTTTTAATATCCTCATTCAGATGGGTGCCCTGCCGCAGGTTACGTACTTTGAATCGCCTCGTCGCGATACCTTCGATAGCCCTGAGGCGGGCGTAGCAGATTTTTCCCGTATGCTCGAGCATGGCAACGAAGATAAGATCGACCGCCTGCGCGACTACATCGCCCAACACATGATTGAGAACCCCCATGCCGGTGAGCCGGGCTCCAAGGGCGTGCCGCAGGGGCGCTATATGCTCGATCATGTCCGCAAGGTTCGCTGGGCGTTTATTGCATGGGAGCCGGTCTCTGCGCCCAGTTCATAGCCTGTTCGCAGCCCGCACCGCCCACTCACTCGGCATCCGCATTCTTTTTGAACTGGGCAAACGCGCCCCACACCGCGCCGTTCCTGCGCTATCGTGGGACAGCTCACGTAGATTAAGGCCCCGTCGCGGGGCGCCCCATACATAGAAAGCGAGAACCCATGGCACTGACAGGAGCCCAGGTCAAGCAGCTTCGCAGCATGGCCCATCACCTCAACCCCGCCATCATCATCGGTAAGTCCGATGTCAACGAGGGCACCGTCGAGCAGACGGTCGCCTACCTGGAGAAGCACGAGCTCGTTAAGTGCTCCGTGCTCGATGGCTCCAGTCTTTCCGCCCGCGAGGCCGCCGAAGAGCTCGCCGAGCGTTGCCACGCCGAGGTCGTCCAGGTCATCGGCCGCAAGTTCTCGCTGTATCGCGAGTCCTCGCGCAAGGACATCGAGAAGATCAAGCTCGTCTAAGAGCCAATGATCCGGCGAGCCAACACATAGCAAGCTTACGGGTGCCCAAGTACTTCGGGCGCCCGTTTTTCATCGCTCGACCAGCGCGCGATTGAGCCGCCCCTCCACCAAGCGCTCGTATAGATGCCGCGTCTCGGGCTCGGGTACGCCATTGACCTGTTCCCTCAGATGGTGCATATGCCCGCTGTACAGCTCGACGATATCGCGCCGCCGCCCCGCCGCACTGTAGACGCGCATGGCACAGCGCACCATATCCTCGCGCGCCGTTTCCTGCCGAAGCCCCGACTCCGCCAGCCAAATCGCCGACTGCAGATCGTTTTCTTCTAGAGCGGCATTTGCTCCCTTGATCATGCAATCGATGTACTTTGACTGCATAATGCGTCGCATGCGCAAAAAGTAGGTGGGATTACAGCCATTGGGAACATACAGCGGTCCGGCATAAAGCTGCTCAATCTTAAGGCACAGCTCAACTAAATGGGGCCCGCGCGCACCCGTGCGATTTCCCAAAACCTCGCGGCTTATCTGGTCAAACAGCCGTACATCGGTCTTGACGTAGTCGCCGTTGAGTCCGATGCATTCATTTTGGATGAGTACACACGACTTGCCATCCGGCGTCGGCCCCAAAGCCGACCGCAAGCGCGATATCGTCGAGTACAGGTTATTGCGGGCGCTATTGAACTCGGCATGGGGCCACAGCTCCATGGCCAGCGTCTCACGATCGACGAGCGCATCCATGCCCAGTGCAAGCCGCTCGGCAAGTGTCGCCGCCTTCTTGCGGCGCCACATTTTGTCCGTGATGGGAAACCCGTCGCGCTCGGCGCGAAACGCACCAAACATGCGAATCTCGATATGGTCGATGGTATCAACGGCTTCAACCTCGCCGGCCTGGAACAGGCGCTCGCCCTCCCCTTCCAAATCGTCGCGCAGCGAGTACCGCGACAGCTCGCGCACGGGAAGCTTCTTGCGTATCCTGGCCGCCGGCTCGCCCAGACAATGCATGGCAAGGCGCGCAAAGAGCCGATACGATGGCTCTAGAATCCCCGCACGATTCATGGACATCCAGGCCGCAAGATCGCTGTCTCGGCCCGCACAGGCCAAATGCAGCGCCACCATCCAGGCCTCCGCTCCACCAACCTGCGTCTGGCTTATATCGAGTAGCTCCGCTTCCTCGCGCACCGAAACCATCGAGGTGTTACGCAGATACGCCGCGCGCTCCAACAGCAATGCGTTATCGCGCATGTACGCAATCGACTCCTCGGCAAGTTTGAGCACTTGGACCGCACGGAACTTTGCATTAACCGGCCGTCCCTCTGCCAGCGACTGCCAGCCTTCTAGCAACAGGCCAAACAGCTGAATCTGGTTGTCGCGCATGCGCACGGCAAAACGATCGAGCTCGTTGAATGCCGCGTCGTCGGTTACCGGCAAGCCGGAAAGGAGCCGCCGTGCCGCCAACACCATGCGCACCCAGATAGCCATCGCCTTGAGCCCACGTACGTCGAGCGCCTCCCGCACCACCGTCATCTCGTCGTCGCGCTCGTCGGTTCCCGCAAACGACCCGTCAAAAAGCTCCACCAGCATGCTGTCGGCCCGTATAACAATCCCCGCGATGTCGAGCTCGCAGTCGTAGGCCTTGCTCGTTTTGAGCTGCTGTAGAACGCCGCCGTCATCTCCCCGCTCGGTCAGGCAGCGCTTGACCTCGATATGCGCGGACAACATATCGAGTGCGGTATGGGATGTCTCGATTTCTGGCACGGTCAGGTTCGTAGGAAGCCCAAGCCCGTTGTCCCCATAGCAAACAGCCGTCAGTGTCTGGGCCACCCTCCATGAAACAGGGTCTATTTCGCAGGCCGCCCGTTCGCCCCCGCGCTCGATGACCGATGCCATATAGCGAGCGAGCTTTGTATTGGACACGCTGACCGCTGCCAGATATACGCCAAGCGCCTCGGCAGGCGTTGGCTCTGGAGCCGGATCCTCGGCATCGATCGTGCCCAGCGCTGCTCGGCAGATATCGGCCCCGTGCCCCGTCAGAGCCAGATCGACCCCATACTGCCCAGCAAGTTCAAGGACCGCATCACGGTCCAAAAAAGCGTCCGCCAGGCCCATCGCCGCATCGCATCGGCCCGCCTTAAGCAAAATCCGGGCCGCCCTCGGAACAAGTTCGGGGCGAACCTCGGCCACCAACTTACGCAAGCGCAAGCGTCCGTTATCCTCCGTGCCCAGACACGTAAAACTCCGCTCGGCGGGGTCCAAGCCAAAGATCGGGTAGTCGCGTACGAAGTAGGACTGGTCGACCATCGATAGCCTCACCCCGCAAGCCTCGAGTTCTGCGATATTGCCCTCGCCCATCAAAATCATGAGACATGCCACGCAAAACAGTGCATTATTGTCGAGCGAAGCCAGGTCGACAAGTGCCGCGCCATATACGTTGACAATCTCGTTTTCGAGCAGACCGGCTACGTCGCCTTGGCCATACAGACCCGTCTGCAATGCCGAAACGAGCTCGGGCACGCCCTGCGTGAGCTGATAAAAGTCGAGCGATGTGCTGATCGAAAACGCCGATGCCCACGCCGAATACTCATAGGCATGCACCTTGAGCATCTGCGCATTGATCTTAACCGAATCGCCCAGCCCATGAATCAGTTGACGATTTGAAGGACGGCAGGAGATAAAGACCCCCACCCCCATAGCGCGCAGGCCGCGAATCCTGTCGATGAGGTCTTCGGTATCGTGCTGATCGAGGTTTGGCACATTATCAATCGCGATAAGGGAGTGCGGTTTGTCTTTGAGTTCTTCGGTAACCACCTCGAGCTGCATAAACACCTCGCGCCCAATGGCGCGATCGGCCTCGATAATCCGCACGGGGCCTCGCATCGGGTCGCATTTAACCTCATGGGTGTACTGCAGCAGCACCGAGGTCTTCCCAAACCCGTCGGGCGCATAAAGAACCACGATGCCGGCCTTTCGGCCCTTGGCTATAAGCTCATTCATCAAGCGTTCGCGGCGCACCATATAGCCTCCGCCCAGCGGCATCAGCTCGAGGCCGTCTATACTGCTCAAATCGTTTACCATGCCCGCTCCTCAACTCGACCGTATGGACACTGTAGCCGCAAGACCATACAAGCCGCGCTATGAATAGAGCGACCTTGTGTTTTAGATTGTCTTTTGGTACGCAAGCGGCAAGTTTTTGTACAGCGAGGGCCGATTGTTATTAATCCCCCGACTAATCGGTCTTTAAGCAGGTAAATGAGCTTGTCAGCTTGTCCCATCTAAGCGGCAGTGTAACGCAAATGAACAAGGTTCAGCTATGTCATTCAACTCGCCTAGCACCCGCTACCGTCTACGACCTTTTAGTGGCATTTTTGCATAGAATCTGATATGGAATGAATCAAGCTGTTGGGCATCCGGCATTCGTCAAGCTTGCGGCAAGATTTTGGTCAAGTGGACAGAAAGGGATAGCAAAAAGGCCCCCGCAAAGCGGAGGCCTTAGGCAAGGCTATGTCGAGGTGCAGGATTCGCGCTACTCGCAGAGCGAAAGGGCGGCCTCGTCGGCAACGACAACGCAGTTGGTGTGCAGCTGCAGGATCGAAGCCGGGCACTCGGGCGTAACCGGACCATAGCACATATCGTGCACGGCCTGAGCCTTGGCCTCGCCGTTGGCGACGACCAGGATCATGCGGGCATACATGATGGTCTGGGTACCCATGGTGTAGGCCTGACGGGGAACGTCGTCGATGCTGTCGAACAGGCGGCTGTTGGCCTGAATGGTGCTCTCGGTAAGGTCGACGCAGTGCGTGCCCTTGGAGAAGTGGTCATCGGGCTCGTTGAAGCCGATGTGGCCGTTGTTGCCAATGCCGAGCAGCTGCAGATCGGGATAGCCGGCGGCAGCGACGACCTTATCGTACTCAGAGCAGGCAGCGGCGGCGTCGGGGTTGGAACCGTCGGGCACATGCGTGTTGTTCAGGTCGATGTTGATGTGATCGAAGAAGTTCTCACGCATGAAGTAGTGATAGCTCTGGGGATCGTCGTGCGAAAGGCCGCGATACTCGTCCAAGTTGTAGGTGCTGACCTCGGCAAAGTCGACGTCACCCTTCTCGTACCAAGCAGCGAGCTGCTTGTAGGCACCGATCGGGGTGGAGCCGGTGGCAAGGCCCAGCACACAGTCGGGCTTGAGGATAACCTGCGCCGAAATGATATTGGCGGCCTTGCGGCTCATATCCTCGTAGTCTTTAGCTTTAATGATCTTCATTACGCGTCCTTTCTCGTACAAGAGAGGCAAGGCTCCCTTACAAGCACTTGCCCGCGGCCCGCGTCGGCCGCAACCAACGTGTGCGGCCACCAGGGCGAGGTCGCGTAATGTATGTGTCTCGTGTCTAACCGCGTCGAGGCCCCTGCCCGTCCACGGTGACCCAAAGCCTTTTAGCTTCGGACAAATCCCATCTTGCCACGGAGGGCGTCCTCTTTCAAGGGCGCCCTCCGTAAACGTGTTTGAATTGTAGGCTAATGGCCACGTGCACTTGCTAGCGCTCGCGAGCAACGATGAGCTGGTCCATCTCTTCGACATGCACGCCAACGGAGCCCTTGATGCTCGAGAACTCAACAGAGTTGCACACCAAGATGGGAACCGTCACATCGTAGCCCTCGGCAGCAATTGCCTCGCGATCGAACTCAATGAGCACATCGCCCTTATGGACGATGTCACCCACTTGCGCATGTACGGTAAAGTGTTTGCCCTCGAGCTGAACAGTGTCCAAACCAACGTGGATGAGCACGTCCAAGCCATCGACCGTGTTAAGCGCAACAGCGTGTCCCGTAGGAAAAATGGCCTCGACCTTGGCGTCTGCCGGCGCAATCACGCGCGTGCCGGTAGGCTGAATCGCCACGCCCTGGCCCAAAAGGCCGGTGGCAAATGTCTGGTCGTTTACCTCGGAAAGCGGAATGACGTCGCCCGAGATGGGAGCATCCAGCGTAAGGACTCGACCACGCATACCAAAAGACCTTAGGACTTTAGTGAACATTCTCCCCCTCGGACATACCAATTGACCAAAATAGCCTTAACAGTTTACCACTTGGCACTCGTTTTTGACCATTAGGGAAGTTCGCGCTTGACAACCTCGACGATGTCGTCGACAACGCGCTGGGTCAGCTCGTGCGTCTCGGCCTCGGCCATAACGCGGACCAGCGGCTCGGTACCGCTCGGACGCACCAGAATGCGACCGCGGCCGTCAAGTTCCTTCTCGGCAGCAGCGACGGCATCCCAGATGGGCTGGCAATCATCCAGACCAGCCTTGTTGTCGGAATGCACGTTGACGAGTACCTGCGGGTACTTCTTCATGATGCCGGCAAGATCGGTGAGGGTACGACCGGTGCGCTTGAGCACGGCCAGCAGCTGCAGAGCCGTCACCAGACCGTCACCGGTGGTGTTGTGCTCCAGGAAGATGATGTGGCCGGACTGCTCGCCGCCGATGACGGCGCCATCCGCGAGCATACGCTCCAGAACGTAGCGATCGCCCACGGCGGTCTGAACCATCTCGAAGCCCTGCTCCTTCATAGCGATGGAGAAGCCCAGGTTGCACATGACGGTCGAGACGATCTCGGAGTTGGCGAGCTTGCCGCGGGCGGCGAGGTCAGAACCGCAGATAGCCAGGATGTAGTCACCGTCGATCTCATTGCCCTCGCTGTCCACGAACAGTACGCGGTCGGCGTCGCCGTCGTGGGCCAGGCCGATATCGGCGTGGGTGCGCAGCACGAGCTCGCGCAGGGGCTCAAGGTGAGTGGAGCCGCACTCGACATTGATGTCGGTGCCGCAGTAATCGGTGTTGATGGCATGGACCGTGGCACCCAGGCGCTGCAGCGCGGCGGGCGTGGTCTGGCAAGAGGCGCCATGGCCGCAGTCGACGGCAACGACTAGGCCATCGAGCCTCAGGCCATCAAGTGTATCGATGGCGTGGTCGACGTATGCCTTGCGAGCGTCCTTCATCTTGATAATGTGGCCCACGCCGGCGCCAGTCGGCAGCGTATCGGCAGCCATGGCTTCCTCGGACATGACCCAGGCGCTGATCTCTTCCTCGACAGCATCGGGAAGCTTCATACCCTTGCGGCTAAAGAACTTGATGCCGTTGAACTCCGGCGGATTGTGCGAAGCGGAGATGACGATCCCGCCGTCGAGCTCGTTCTGAACGGTGAGCAGCGCCACGGCGGGCGTGGGGATGACGCCGCAGCAATGCGGACGGCCGCCCTCGGCCATGATGCCGGCGGTCAGAGCGCTTTCGAGCATGGTGCCCGAAAGACGCGTGTCGCGGCCGACGCAGATATCCGGACCAAGGAACTTGGTCGCCGCGCGGCCCAAGCGAAACGCGAGGTCGCACGAGAGGTCGGCATTGGCGACGCCACGGACGCCGTCGGTACCGAAGATGTTCTGGGGCATAGGATCGCTCCTTCCCTAGCAGGCGATATGCAACCGCCCACCCTAGTCGAAAAAGAAAAGCGGGACCCGCCGAGGAATCGGCAGGCCCCGCTTGTACATTGTATCTCGAAAGGAGATAAAACCTTAGCGCTTGGAGAACTGGGGAGCGCGGCGGGCCTTCTTGAGGCCGTACTTCTTGCGCTCGACCACGCGAGCATCGCGCGTAAGGAAACCGGCCTTCTTGAGGTCAGCACGGTAGTCGCCAGCGTTCAGAAGAGCGCGAGCGATGCCCAGACGCAGAGCGCCGGACTGACCGGAGATGCCGCCGCCATCGCACAGAGCGATAACGTCGAACTGACCGGCGGTGTCGGTCACCTTGAAGGGAGCAAGGGCGTTCTCAACGAGCTGATGACGGCCGAAATACTGCTCGGCGTCACGCTTGTTGATGGTCACCTTGCCGGTGCCGGGGACGAGACGGACGCGGGCGACGGCGTTCTTACGACGGCCGGTACCCTGGTAGACAACGGTGTTCTCAGCCATCTTTAAGCCTCCAGCTCAATCTTCGTGGGGTTCTGGGCAGCGTGCGGATGCTCGGCACCAGCGTAGACCTTAAGCTTGGTCATCTGGGCACGGCCGAGGGTGGTCTTGGGCAGCATGCCGCGAACGGCGCGCTCGATGACCTTCTCCGGGTGCTTCTCCATAGCCTGGCGGAAGCTCTCAGCCTTGAGGCCGCCGTTGTAGCCGCTGTGGCGATAATAGGTCTTCGTGTCGGCCTTGTTACCGGTAAGCTGGACCTTATCGGCGTTGATGACGACAACGAAGTCGCCGCAGTCGCTGTTGGGCGTGAACTGGGGCTTGTTCTTACCGCGCAGGATCATTGCGATCTGGGTGGCAAGACGGCCCAGGACAGCACCATCGGCGTCGACGAGAACCCAGTTGCGCTGGACCTCGCCCTGCTTGGCGTAGTGAGTCGATTTCGAAATCACTTAGACTCCTCCATGTACAGTACGTGTTGTTACAGAGATTCACGGGGCTCTGCAAGTAACCCGTCCATATTACCCCGCTCGTCGCCCGAGTCAACAGGTATTTTGGCTCTGACCAGACTTTCTGCACATGTCGTCCATGGGTCATGACGTCGCGACACTAGCGCTCGACAAATGCCTCGATATCACTCAGTAGGCGCTTTGCCTCCTGGCGGCCCTGAATATACAGGTCGAGGAGCTTTGCCGGATCGTGCTCAACGTGGCCGACCTCGACCGGCTTTTGCGGAGCAACGACCAGCGCGCGGCCCTCGCGCTCATACTTCCACAGATGCATGCGCTGGAGGTTATAGCGGTCGTGGCGCGTCTCGATAGCCTCGAGCAGGTAGGGGTAGTCGACATAGCGGGCGCGCGCGGCGGGCATAAACTCGTAGGGCTTTTTCTCGTATGAGCGGTCCTGGGTGACGATGACGACCGCACGGTCGAAGCCCGCCTCCTCGAGCACATGCTCGATAGGAACCGAATCGGCTACGCCGCCGTCGACGTATTTGTGCCCGTCAATCTCGACCGGCGGCGTCACCAGCGGCAGCGACGTCGATGCGCGCACGGCGTCGAGGTCAAGTACGGCGCTTTTGACCGGCAGGTACGCGGCGGTTCCAAAGAGCATGTCCGTCGCGACGGCGTACATCTCGATGGAGCTCGCGTCGAACGTCTCGTTGTCAAAGGGATCCAGGCGGTCCTGGACATCGTTGAAGATAAAGTCGTAACCCACAATGGAGCCCGTGGACGCAAACGATGCGGCACCCATGAAGCGGTTGTCGTTGCAGAAAGCCAGGTTGATGCGGTTGGCACGACCGATCTGGTGCGACTTGTAGTTCACGCCGTTGAGGGCGCCGGCCGATACGCCGTAGACAGCCGGAATCTCGACGCCAGCCTCCATGAGGACGTCAAGCACGCCCGCGGTAAACTGCCCGCGAAAACTACCGCCCTCCAAAACGAGCGCGACTTTGCCAGCGTTCTTTGCCTTATCTTCTGCAGTCATGTTGACCTCCTGCTGTTTCGTTTTGGCTTTCTTCTACCCAGTTTTGAGATGGAGAGCGCGCAGGTTTTGGAGTTAAGGGGGCGGGACGGTCGGCGGGAAAGCGTGTCCCGGTCTGAGTCACTGAGGCGTTTTTCTTTACGCCCGCGCCCTGCACAGAGTTCGATTCTCCGCGATTTGGGGGGATCCGTTGATGCCGGGCGAGGCCAGCTGAGATTCGATAAACATCGCATCCATTTTGAGTCGGAAGTTTGCGCGGAGAATCCGCGTATTTGCTGCGCAAATACACTCCGGCTTCGGCCGCCTGCCGGCGCCCTCGCCCGCGGGCTAAAAACGCTTACGCGTTTTCTTTACGCCCGCGCCCTGCATAGAGTTCGATTCTCCGCGGTACGGACTAGAAATAAAAAGGCGGGTAGATATAAGTATCTACCTGCCTGTAACTATTGGTGGAGGCGCGGAGAATCGAACTCCGGTCCACGAAAGCCCCCTGATTGGCATCTCCAAGCTCAGTCGCTGGTTTAGTCTCGGACGCTTTGCGCGCAGCGACACGCTCGCGGCGTCCTAATCGGTTCGGTCTTAGCCCGCGCCATACCGATTACGTGCGCAGGAGCATTCCCCTAAAATGACGTCGCGCCGGTGTCGGGGAAATCACCGGGTTGACGCGCCGCTATAAATTAAGCAGCGAGAGCCATAGGCTCAAAAGAAGAGTTGTTGTCAATTCAATTTGACGGTACCCCTGTTTAACGAGGCGAGGAGACCTCGGCTTGCTTCCTCTCTCAGAGCTATCGTGTCGAAACCAGTCGCCCCCGAATGTTGGGAAAGTCTGGATGGTATCGGGCCTGCAAACACCCGATAACCGTCGACTTTTCAAGGAACATACGGGGCGAGCCCCGCTTGTGGAGTGTTATCTTACCACGTTCTGAAAGCGGACAGCTGTTCTATGCACGAGCTGTGAAGACCCCAATGTGCGCCGCACTTCGCACTTTTGTTACCGATCGCGTCACGTATATTTTCGCCAAGCAAAATTGACCCGTCGAAAGGACCGTTATGGATACCAAGCAGCAACTCGTCAATGCCCTCGCAGGCCTGGGCTCAACCATTACCGAAGCCATGGATGTCATCGAAGGCTTTGTCCCCTGCGGACATCCCGCTCTCACGGTATCGAACGCACTCGTCGCGCTGGACGCTGCCGATGATGCAGCTCTCGCCCAGCAGCTTGAGACCGTCGAGGGCTTTATCGACCACGTGAGCGAGAACCGTGGCGTGACCGCCTACCACGGCATCGAGGTCGAGCTCGCGGGTCCCAAAGCCGATCTGCTCGCAGCAATCCGCGAGGTAGGCGCCCTTATGCAGACCGCAGGCGTCAAGAACACCCAGGTCAACGAGTGGGTCTACCGCAGTCTGGCAGCACTCGACAGCTCCGACGAAAAGGCAGCCGAGCAGCTCGCAGAAAGTCCCGCCATCAAGGCCGAGCTTTTGTAAATAGCAGACGCGGGCCCCTTGGCGCATCGTCGTCCAAGGGGCCCGCAAACAGTTCGCGTCAACCGATAACCGCGCTGCCGCGTTTGGCCAAAGCAAGAATCGGCATCATTTGGCGCGGGGTCTTTGCTGCAAGATCGGCATGTTCGAGCAGCTTGCGATCGTTGGTCACCAAGTAATCGACCTGCGCGCGTTTGCATGCGGCGAGTACCAAGTTGTCCTCGTAATCGCGATGGAGCGCTAAGTATTTGTCAGCCAGCCAAAGGTCCGACGCATCTGCACCCACGGCCGTGGCGTTTTCGGTCATGTTCCGAACAAACGCCAGCGCCGCATCGCCAATCGCGCGGGCAGAAGCCTCG
>CAJLRE010000045.1 GCA_905208975.1 uncultured Collinsella sp.
TCTCCCCCGTCGCGGCGCAGGCGGCAATCTGATGCAGAGCCCCGGCAACCGCATCGTCTGCCGCAGCGCCGATATGCCAGCGTGCGGCAGCCGTGACGGCCTCGTTGGCATTGGCGACTGCAACGGAGTTGGGGACGGCACCGATCATGGGCAGGTCGTTATCGGAATCGCCAAATACGGCCACCTCGTCGGACGTCAGGTCCAAAGCGCGCGCCAGCTCCAGTGCAGCGCAACCCTTGTCCCAACCTGCTGGAAGAATGTCGAACAGGCGCACACGATTGTTGGGAAACACAAGCGAGAGTTCCGGCACCTCAGCGGCAACGCGCTCGCGTAGCTCCGCGAGCTCCTCACGCGAACGAGCACTCCAGATATTCGCCTTGAACACCGACGCGTCATCGACGACAGGACGGCACGGGGCCTCTTCGCCCTTGAGCCATGCGTTGCCGCCCGACTCCATGGCGCGGCGCACGCGCTCGGGGTCGCTCGTCACACAATAGGCATCGTTGCCCCAAAAGTCATCACCCAGGCCGTAGACCTTCAGATACGTATCGTCGGTCTCTTGCTCCAAGTAGTCAGCCAAGCGCATAAGGGCGGCATTGTCGGTCGCATGCGAGGCTACCACCTCGCCGTCCACAAACATGACCTGGCCGTTGCAGAACGCGCCGGTCGAGAAGCACTCGGCGCGATTGCGGAACATCCAGCCCATCGCGGAGGGCTGGCGACCCGAAACCGGGCCAAAGTGCAGACCCGCCGCCTGCATGGCATGAATGCCCTCGATGGCGTAGTCGCTGGCGCCGTCATGCCCGGCTGGAATCAGCGTATCGTCCATATCGGTCAGCACAAGTTTAATCATAAGGCCCCCTCGGTCATTCTTAATCCCGTCTATTGTACCGACCTGCCAAAAAAAGACAGGTTTATATTGGCAGGTTTTATCTGGGAAAACGCAAAGCCCCAGTTGTTACCTGCCAAAATAAACCTGTCCCTTTTTGGCAGGTGCGCTAGTATAGGGAACAACAGATTCGATGCGGGAGTGCCGGCGGTGCAAACCACAAGGCTGAGAGGGCATGGGGCCCAATCCTTTGAACCTGTCAGTTAATGCTGGCGTAGGGAGCATGCCGCCTTTTTAGGGGCGCTGTCTATGCACAGCGCCCCTTTTCTATGCCAAGGAGGCATGTGCAGTGATCGATTCGGAACAGCTTAAGCAAAACGTGATCAAGGCCGTGGAGGAGATTCGCGCCACCAATCCGATGGCGGGCTCCATCACCAACACGGTGACGATCGACTTTGTCGCCAACGCACAGCTCGCCGTGGGCGGATCGGCCGCCATGGTCTATCTGCCCGACGAGGGCGAGGCACTCGTTGCCGGCGGCGGCGCCATCTATCTCAATATGGGCACGCTCTTTCCCATCTACGAGCAGACGATTCCCCGCGCGGCCAAGGCGGCACACGACGCCGGCAAGCCCTGGGTGCTCGATCCGGTTGGTCTGGGCATCGGTAGCCTGCGCACCCAGCTGGTAAACGAGCTCAAGCAGTACAAGCCCGCCATCGTGCGCGGCAATGCCTCCGAGATCATTGCACTCGGCGGCCTGTGGGGTCTTGAGGGCGAGGCGGCTGATCTGAGCCGCGTGCGCGGCGTCGACACCACCGACACGGTCGACGCCGCCCGCGATGCCGCCGTGGCGCTCGCCCGTTACACCGGCGGCGCCGTAGTGGTCTCGGGCGAAGTCGACCTGATTACCGACGGCACGACCGTGGCCAAGTCCCACGGCGGCAGCCCGCTCATGTCCAAGATCACCGGCTGCGGCTGCTCGCAGGGCGGCGTGCTGGCCGTGTACGCCTGCGCCGCCGACCCGTTTACGGCAGCCGTCTGCGGCACCGCCGTCTACAACGTTGCCGGCACGCGTGCCGCCGCCGTCGCCGATGCCCCGGCAAGCTTTAAGGTCGTCTTTATCGACGAGCTCTACCGCGCGACCGCCCAGGACATTGCCGATAACCGACTCGAGCTCGAGGAGGCATAAGCCATGTCCGAGCCCGCAACCGATGCCGGCATGAACACACTCGTCGCCGTGGCCATCGCCCCATGCGGTACCGGCGATGAGCTGTCCGCCGAGGTCGCCGAGGTCGTGCGTGTCATTCGCGAGAGCGGCCTTCCCAACCGCACCACCTCGATGTTCACCGAGATCGAGGGCGACTGGGACGAGGTCATGCAGGTCGTGCGCGACGCGACCTTTGTGTTGGCGAGCAAGGGCATCCGCACCGAAGTCGTGCTCAAAGCCGATATTCGACCCGGATTTACCGACACCATGACCGGCAAACTCGAGCGCATGGAGGCACAGATCAAAAAGCAGGAGGAAGCACGATGAGCATCCGCGACAACCTTGATATCTCGGCCTATCTGGTACTCGGCCCCGAAAACACCCTCGGGCGCCCCGTGGGCGATGTGGTGGCCCAGGCACTCGACGCCGGCTTTACCTGCATCCAGGTGCGCTCCAAGGTGGCAAGTGCCCGCGAGATCATCGCGCTGACCGGCGACGCCGCGCAGGCAATCGCACGGGCCGGCAAGACCGGTCAGGTCGCCTTGCTCATCGACGACCGTCTGGACTGTGTGCTTGCCGCGCGCGAGCAGGGTATTGCTGTCGACGGCGTGCACGTGGGTCAGAGCGATATTCCCGTCGAGGTCTGTCGCAAGCTGCTGGGCCCCGATGCCATCGTGGGCCTTTCGGCCCGCTGCGAGGAAATGCTCGAGTACGTCAAGACCGCCGACATGAGTCTGGTCGACTACCTGGGCATCGGCCCGCTCCACGAGACCGAGACCAAGCGCGACTGCGGACGCACGGCCGACGGCCCTATCATCACCAAGAGCTTTGAGGACCTTGCCGCACTCCACGCGGCAAGCCCCGTGCCCATCGTGGTGGGCGGCGGCGTTAAGACGGCCGACTTGCCGCAGCTCAAGGCCACCGGCGTCGACGGCTTCTTTGTGGTGAGCGCCGTCTGCAGCGCCGATGACCCCTACGCCGCGGCCAAGGAGCTCGTCGACACCTGGCAGCAGGCATAGGCATAGGCCGAACAGCTGATTCGCAGCCTCATATCTTCAATAGCGGAAAGCGCATCCCAGTTTGGACCTCCATTCCGGGATGCGCTTTCCATATAGAGGCTCAACGGGAAACCGCATCCCAGTCTGAACGCATATTCCGGGACGAACTTTCCGAAACCCCACCGTTTGGGAAACTGCAACCCGTTCTGAGCGCTCATTCTGGGATGCGCTTTCCGTAGCAGCCCTTACCCCGCCAGATACGCTTCCAGCGCGGGCAGCGTCGCCTCCGCATCGCGACGGCCGATCTGATAGATGCGTTCGAGTTCCTCGGGCTCGCGGCACAGCGACGGCACCTTCACCGATTCGCTCGGCCGCACCACAAAGATCTCGCCAGCGGCCTCGCGACGCGCCAGGTCGTCGAGCGTGGCGTTATATACCTCGTGCCGGTGCTCAAGCGCCGCAACAAACTCCGGATAGTGACGATACACGCGACGCAGCATAGGCATCACGCTATTGGGCTGCTTTACAAAGCCCGCCGGCTGCGTCAGCACCACCACGTTGCGGTCATAGCCCTGCGCAAACAGCCATGCGCTGGGAATGGAATCGGCAACGCCGCCATCCAGGTACTTGTGCCCCTCAATGGCAACGGGTCGTGTTGCCACGGGAATCGCCGACGACGCCCGGATCCACTCGATATCATGCTCATCACCGTAAGGCAGGTCATGGTAGACGGCCCGCCCCGTCTTAAGATCGGTGCACACGCAGGTAAACCGCATGGGGCAGGCACGATAAGCCTCCAGGTCGATGGGATCGTGCTCGATGGGTACCTCATGATAAGCAAACTCGGCATTGAACATATCGCCGGTTCGCAACCAACTCGTCACGCTCGCATAGCGCTTGTCGGCGCAATAGACCTTGTTGTAGCGAATGGCGCGGCCAATCTGGCGCGATTTAAAGTTGTAGCCAAACGCCGCGCCCGCCGAGACGCCCACCATATGGTCGCAGGTCAAACCGTGCTCCATCCAAACGTCGAGCACGCCCGCCGTATACATACCGCGGTAGCCGCCTCCCTCGAGCGCCAGCCCCACCGTGCGCGTCATATTTGACTGTGCCATGCGACCATCTCCGTTCCTGCGTTTTAAAACGGAACAAGTATACCCATCAACAAATATCGTCTCAGTCGCATTTTCATCGAACATCGTCGCGTTACCGTTTGGCGAATAATGGCCGCCCGCAACATGGGCACCCCTACATAATTCCATACACTTGTTTATACTACTCAGTAGTTATCAGCCGAGAGCACGAACCGACAAATAAACCCAACGACGCAGCAAGGCGGGGGCTTGGAAACACGCAAGGCGTTGAGCAGCAACGCATGTGCACAACGAGCTCGCCCGACGCAATCCGCCCCGACCTCAGAAAGCCGCTTACAGTATGGATAACGCCAGCAATAATACCGAAACGCTCGAAAAGACCATCCGTGACCTTCTGGAGCGTCAGGACGATCTGATCAGGACCGCCTTTACCGACGAGCTCACCGGACTTGGCAACCGCGGCGGCTTTACCCGTTCCTTAGAGGAACTCTGGGAGCAGGAACTGCCCGTGACCATGGCGTTTATCGACATCGATAACCTTAAGCACTGCAACGGCATCTTTGGACATGACGAGGGCAACCGCTATATCTTGCAGGTGAGCCTCTATCTCAAACTGTATATGAAGGTGGACGAGGCGGCATTTCGTCTGGGGGGCGACGAGTTCGCCATCCTATCTACGATTGCGACCGAGGACGACCTTGCCGAACGTCTGGAACACTGCCGAACGGTACTGCTCGAAAACAACGCTTCCAAGATGCCTCACTCGTTTAGCTACGGAGTGGCACACGCCGACCCCGCCCTGGGCGAAGCCCCCAATCGCTTGACGAACGATGCCGACCATCGCATGTACGACTACAAGCTACGTCATGCCGTGCACCTTGATCGACGCAATATCGCACAAGCCCACACCGACGACTTCGAAATAAGCGATCGCATTTTCGACGCCCTTTCGATGCTCAACGAAGGCCGATATTTCTTTATCGAGAACTTGGACAAACATCGAACCCTTTGGTCACAAGGCGCCTTGCGCGATCTTGGTCTTCCTTCGGAGCATATAGACAACTGCCACGATTACTGGAAAACGCGTGTCCATCCCGATGACCTTGAGGCCTATACCAACGACATCGACCAAATCTATGACGGCTCCAAACATCGCCACGTCATGCAGTACCGCGTGCGCAATGCCGCCGGCGACTACATCCTCGGCCGTGCTCGCGGGTTTCGTATCGACGGCGACGGAAATGTCCCCTCGCTCTATGTCGGCGAGCTCGTCAACCACTCGCTTGCCGAGACCGTCGACGCCGCCACGGGCCTCGGAACGCAGCGCACGCTGATCAACGCTATCGATGCCTGCCGTCGCGACCGTTGCAAGACGGGGCTTATAGCAGTGCGCGTTCGCGGCACGGCAAAGCTCAACGAGCTCTACGGGGCCGAGGCCGTCGACAACATGCTCGCCGAATACGCAGGCCGCATGCTGTCGATTACTCGCGGCAGGAGTCGCGTCTTCCGCTCACGCAACGCCCAGTTCGTCGTGCTTAGCAACAATTTGGATCACGAAGCATTCGAGCAACTGATCCAACATCTCAAAGAGGCCGTTTTCGCTCCCGTTCGAATCGCGGACGACACCATTACCCCCGTCTGTCTTGTCGTTCCGGCCTTTTACGAGCACCTGACCAATCAAACGGCCGCCGTTTTAGGCGAACTCGACCGTCGCATTCGCACGGCCGGCGGGCTTGTTCCCAACGACAGCCTCCCCATACCCGAGGTGGAGCGCAAAAGCGCCATCGCCGAACGCATCGATCCGCTCACGGGTCTCTATCGACCCAGCGAGTTTATGCGCCGCGCCAACGAATTTCTCGAGACAAGGCGCAACGGCGCTTGGTGTATCGCCACCGTCGATATGGGACACATGCGACTGTTCAACGAATGGCACGGACAGGCCGAGGGCGACCGCATGCTCGCCGATGTGGGCACGGTCCTCAAGGACATCGAGAATGCCAACATGGGCGTCGCAGGGTACTGGGGCCAAGACGACTTTTGCATACTCATCCCCTTTGAACACGACACCGTCCATCAGATCTATAGCCGCGTTCGCCAGGCCGTGGCCAAGTATGATGACGGCGTGGGATTCTGGCCGTCCATGGGCGTCTACCCCATCGACTCCAACGAGAAAATCACCATCGATGCGCAGGCCAAGGCCATGTTTACCAATCGGCGCGCAAAAAACGACTTTAAGGAGCGCATTGCCATTTTCCGCCCCGAGGAGTACGAGCGCGAAATCGCGTTCCACCGCACACTGACCGAATTCCAGTACGCGCTCTCCAACGGCCGTATTACCTACTACCTGCAGCCCCAGGTCGACATGGAAACCGGCGAGATCATTGGCGCCGAAGCGCTCACGCGCTGGATCGACAAGGATGGCTCCCTCATTTCGCCCGCCACCTTTATCCCCGCTCTCGAAGAAAGCGGTTTTGTGGTGACGCTCGACAAATACGTTTGGCAGGGCGTTGCCTTGTGGCTGCGCGAGCGCATCAATCGGGGGCTTCGCGTGGTTCCGATCTCGCTTAATGTGTCGCGCGTGGATATCCTTGCCTGCGACGTTGCCGAGCATATGGGAGCGCTCGCCGCCCAATACAACCTGCCGCCCGAGCTCATGCGCATCGAGATCACCGAGACAGCTTATACGGGAGAGTCCGAGGCCGTGGATAAACTAACGGCCGACCTGCACACCCGCGGCTTCTCGACCTATATGGACGATTTTGGCACCGGCCAGTCCACGCTCGCGATGCTCAAGAACGTCAACGTCGACGTCATCAAGCTCGACCGCACGTTTGTGCCCGTCGACGGCGATCAAGGCCGCAGCGTGCAAATCATTTCATCAATGCTCGAGATGGCGCAGTCGCTCCATCTGCCCGTTGTGGTCGAAGGCATCGAGACAAATGAGCAGGCAAACATGCTACGCCAAATGGGCGCCCGCTACGCTCAGGGCTTCCTCTACTACCGTCCCATGCAGGCGGAGGATTTTGAGGCACTGCTCGACGGTGGCGACAGCAACTAATACGCTCGTGCGCAAACGCCACCGTCGAGGGAGCGTTTGTTCCCATGAGCTAACTAATACCCCAATCTAAACCGAATTGGGAGTAAGATACAAACCATTGTTCCATCCAAGGAGGTCATCCATCATGAACGAGTCGTATCGCCTGGGCGAGCAATCAATCATCGCTCATCTTCAGCGACTTGCGAACGGGGCCTCAACCACCGAGCTCGATGTTGCCGCGCTGCCCCCGGAGTTGCGTGCCATCGGTGAGCAACTGCAGAAAACGCTCGCCATCCTGCAACAAGAACGCGAGCTGCTTGAGCACGGCGCCTATATCGACCCGCTCACCAACTTGGGCAACCGCAACGGATTCGACCGTCACGTCGAGCAACTCTGGCGCAAAGGCGACCCCTTCACCTGCGCCTATATTGACATCGACCATCTCAAGCATTGCAATGATAGGTTTGGCCACGCCGAAGGCAATCGCTATATTCTGAGCATCTGCCGCACGCTCTCCGAAACCATGGAGCACGATGAGATGCTGTTCCGTATCGGTGGAGACGAGTTTGTGCTCATCTCGCTCTCTGCAAACGAGATTGAACTCGAGCAGCGCTTGGAGCAGGTACGTACCAGGCTGATCGAGGCAAACTCAGGTGGCAAGGCGCCCATGATCGGCAGTTTTAGCTTTGGCTGCTCGCGCGTCGATCCACTTGCTGGCGACACGCGTCGCCAGATGACGATGGATGCCGATCGCAAGATGTATCGCTATAAGCTTATGCATCGTGTGCAGCAACCGAAAGACGATGACGCGCCGCAACGCCCAATCGTCGATCAGCTTCCCTGCAACGACCGGGTGTTCCAAGCGATCTCCATGAGCTCCGAGACGCGCTATCCGTTTATCCTCAATCTCGATACGGGAGAATCGCAATGGTCGGTTAACGCCGTGCGCGATTTTGACCTGCCCTCCCAGCACCCTTTTAACTCACTCGACATGTGGCTCGCCCGCGTTCATCCCGAGAACCGCGACAACGTACGCGCCGAGCTCGACATGGTGATAAACAGCACGTGGCACTTCCACTACATGCAGTATCGCGTAATGGACGCCACCGGAAAATACGTGCTTTGCGACTGCACGGGCTACCGCTTGGACGGCACCGATACCGAGCCTAACATGTACGTGGGCATTATCATCAACCGAAGCTTGGCAGATACGACAGATTCCGTGACCGGCCTGGGCGACATTCACGCCCTGGTTAACGCCATTGGCGAAATGCGTCGCGTGGCGCGCGAGGCAGGCTTTATTGCCATTAAGGTCGACGATATCGCCGAGGTCAATGCCCGCTTTGGATTCGATGCAGGCGACCGCGTTTTGGCAGAAAGCGCCGCCTGCCTCATGGATTGCTCGCGCGGCAAGGGTCGTCTGTTCCGCTCGACCGGACCGATGTTCGTGGCGCTCTTTGACGACTTTGATCCCGAAGAGACCGACGCGGTTGCAGACGAAATCGAACGGTTCTTGGGATCGCCCGTGCTCCTCGGCTCATTTGAATATCAGCCGCCCCTTCGCGTGGCGACGCTTCATCTGGACGCCGTCGACCGACAGCCCGTTTCCATTTTGAACGAACTTAATGCGCTGATTAAAGAGGCGCCACAGGTACCGGGCACCAAGCTGGACTAGCGTTATGGGGCGCATGATGGTTAATTTCCGATCTCGGGCGAACACATTGGGCAAATAGGCCGTACCCGCAGTTAGCCGAACGCCCCCCCCGCAGTCCCTAGCGGGCCCGGGGGCACCGTTTCGATACTCTTGGTTTACTTTGCCTGATGCAAATAAGTGCTCAACAAGATAGAACCTATCCCCCGCCACGGATATGCCCTCGAGTAAATCTGTTAAGCCAAGCCTATCAAATTCTATTGACAATTG
The DNA here is from genome assembly GCA_905208975.1 of uncultured Collinsella sp. Classification (GTDB taxonomy): domain Bacteria; phylum Actinomycetota; class Coriobacteriia; order Coriobacteriales; family Coriobacteriaceae; genus Collinsella. Next base: position 9,087 of record CAJLRE010000045.1, read on the forward strand.
GCTGCATTGGTCCATTTTGTCGTCCAGCCACTTCCGCTGGCTATCGCCTCATAAACACAAACCTAACGAGCCGCACGAACGACAAAGAGGCCAAGCTGAACAGAAGTAGAACCAAAACTTCAAAAACGCTGGTATTCCAATCGCGTACCCAGCCCTCTACCGCCCACAAGAAAAACAGCAGCCCCATCCATAACGTCACAGAAGAAATCAGCTTTGCGTAGGGGCGTATATCAATCTCGCTCTCCCTTTTTGTGACATCATATCCAGCAATTGAGCAGAGCCATCTTCCTCTTCGGTATTGGATTGAAAGGACAATCAAGGCAATCGAAGTCATCAAGCAAACAGCATCCTCTGTTTCCATAGAGTTTCCTTTGCTTTCCATCCTAGTTACGCATTCACAATCGAATCAAACCAAGTATGAATTACTCGATAGCAACCGCCTTAGTATAAACCATAGCCGCCGCAGCAGCCCGCCTTCTAAGACCTCAGAGTTCGCCATCGAAGGCGACCTGCCCAGACTCCTCACAATCGGCTTGCATGAGGCCCCGAGCTCCAACATACTCTGGACCGTGTCCCTCTCGTACCTGGTGAGCGAGCCCGCCGTTGGCCCTCGGGGCCGGCTTCCCGGCCCCGAGAAACACTCGGATGAAGCTACCGATCGAGACGGGGCGCATGATGGGCGGTCGCTGGAATCGCGCCCCACGCCATCTGCCCGCTCGTGCGATAATCCTCCGCAGAAGTCACCGACAGCAGAGGGAGTTTGTGATGAAGGTTCTTTTGGTCAATGGCAGCCCCAAGGCAAACGGCAACACCGACCGCGCACTCGCCGAGATTGCCGAGCAGCTCAACGCAGAGGGCATTGAGACGCAGGTGTTTCAGCTGGGCGCCAAGCCTATTCGCGATTGCATCGGGTGCGGCCAGTGCGGCAAGCTCGATTGCCGCTGCACCTTTGACGACGATATGGTCAACGAGCTGATTGCCGCTGCCGAGCAGGCAGACGGCTTTGTCTTTGGTTCGCCCGTCTACTACGCGCATCCCAGCGGACGCATCCTCTCTGCCCTCGACCGTGCATTCTATGCTGGCAGCAAGGCCTTTGCGCACAAGCCGGGCGCCGCTGTCGCCGTTGCCCGTCGCGGTGGCACGTCGACCACCTTCGATGTGCTCAACAAATACTTCACCATCAACCAGATGCCCGTGGTGGCATCCACATACTGGAACAACGTCTTTGGTGCCATGCCGGGCGAGGCCGCCCAGGACGCCGAGGGCCTTGCCACCATGCGAAACATCGGCAAAAACATGGCCTGGCTGCTGCGCTGCATCGAGGCGGGAAAGGCCGCCGGCATCGAAGCCCCCCAGGCCGATCGCGCCCGCACCAACTTTATTCGATAAGTCCGGCGGTGGTCGCCTCGATGTACTGTCAATGTCAGCGAAAAGTCAGCTGATGAGGCAAGGTGCCTTGAAAGAGGAGGGCGCTGGGCTTTTGCCCGCGCCCGACGATTGAAAGGCAGATTGCCCATCAGATGGCTTTGCAGCGTCGAGGTGACCGCCGTTCGTTAGAACGGCGGAACATTAATTATGAATATTCAAATTTTCGGCACTAAAAAGTCCTTCGATACCAAGAAGGCCCAGCGCTATTTTAAGGAGCGCCGCATTAAGGTGCAGTTTATTGACCTTAAGGAAAAAGAGATGAGCAAGGGCGAGCTCACGAGCGTGATGCAGGCGGTCGGCGGCATCGACAAGCTGCTCAACCCCAAAGCCAAGGACGAGGAGACACTCGCGCTCATCCAGCACCTTACCCCCAGCCAGCGCTTCGACAAGCTGCTCGAGAACCAGCAGGTTTTGGCCGAGCCCATCGTACGCAACGGCAAGAAAGCCACCGTCGGCTACTGTCCCGATGTGTGGGGAGCCTGGGAGTAGCCTGTGTTATTTGTCGGCGCGTGGGTATAAGAGCAGGCGTTTGGCATAAGATTCAACTGTAAGCCATGTCTAACAAAGGAGGGCACATGCCCAATAAACCCGTGAAGATCATCATGCTTACCGGCTACCTCGGTGCCGGCAAGACCACGCTGCTCAACCACATCCTCGCCAACGACGGCGGCATCCGCGCCGCCGTGATCGTCAACGATATCGGCGAGATCAACGTCGACGCCAGCCTTATCGCCGACGGCGGCCTTTCCGAGACCGACGACCTTATCCCGCTCACCAACGGCTGCATCTGCTGCACGCTTTCGGACGATCTGGCCAACCAGCTGCAGGGCATCGCCGATTCGGGCAAGTTCGACTACATCATCATCGAGGCCTCGGGTATTTGCGAGCCTATCCCCATCGCCTACACCATCTCGAGCTTCTGCGACGAGGCCAAGGTGGGCGGCGAGCCCAAGCTCGCGCTCGACAACATCGTGGCCGTGGTCGACTGCGCCCGCATGTACGACGAGTTCAACGGCGGTCGCGACCTGCTGGCCGAGGACATTGACGAGGATGACATCGAGAGCCTGCTCATCCAGCAGATCGAGTTTTGCTCCACGCTGATTCTTAATAAGACTGACACCGTCACCCCCGAGCAGATCGCAGAGCTCAAAGCCATCGTGCGCAGCCTGCAGAAGGACGCCGTGATTGTCGAGGCTCAAAACGGCGAGGTCCCCATGGAGGAGCTGCTCGACACCGACCGCTTCGACTTTATGCGCGCCTACAACTCCGCCGCCTGGATCGAGGCCATGGAGCATCCCGAGGAGCACGACGACCCCGAGGTGCTCGAGTACGACATCGAGACCTTTGTGTACTCGCGCCGCAAGCCGTTTGACCTGCAGAAGTTCACCGATTTTGTTGAGCAGGAGTGGCCCGACGAGGTCATTCGCGTCAAGGGCCCGCTGTGGCAGACCGGCGATCCGGACATGTGCTACATGTTTGAGCAGGCCGGCCACCAGATGCGCCTGATGGAGAACGGTCTGTTCGTTGACTCCGCGCCCGAGGGCGAGAAGCAGAAGATCATCGACGAGAACCCCGAAATCATGCAGATTTGGGACGACGAGACGGGCGACCGCATGACGAGCCTGTGCATCATCGGCCGTCACATGGACAAGGATGCGCTCATCGCCGCCCTCGATGCCTGCCTGACCGACTGGCACCGCGCCTAGGTTTATCCAAGCGGGCATTTTTCCGCCCACGTAACCGCCAAAACCACCACGAAGGTGCCTGTCCCCTTCGTGGTGGTTTTTCGTTCTGAGCCAAGGAGATTCATGTTCAACATTGTGCTGTATGCGCCCGAGATTCCGGCCAATACGGGCAATATCGGCCGCACTTGCGTGGTTACCGGTACCCGCCTGCATCTGGTGGAGCCGCTGGGGTTTTCGCTCGACGACAAGACAGTGCATCGCGCCGGCCTGGGCTACTGGCAAAACTTGGACGTGACGACCTATGCCGGCTGGGAGGATTTCCTTGCGCGCAACGGCCTCTCCCCCGCCGACGAGCGCCTGCATCTGCTGACCAAAAAGGCACGCCGCACCTATGCGCAAAGCACCTACCGCGACGGCGACTACTTGGTCTTTGGCAGCGAGAGCTCGGGGATTCCCGAAGAGCTGCTCGCCGCAGCGTCCACATGCTGTGAGCGCATTCCCATGCTACGCGACTGTGACTCGCTCGATAACGCCGAAGTCTGGGAAGCCCACGAGGAGGCGCTCGGGCATACCGAGGACAGCCACGAGGCCATCCTTCGGCAGGATATCTGCGGCAACTTTGTAGACCCGGACGACTACCGCATCAGCGCCCTCAACCTCTCCAACAGCGCCGCCATCGTCCTATACGAAGCCCTGCGCCAAACAGGCTTTCCGGGAATGTGACAAAGGGACAGCCCCTTTGTCACATTCAGTTAAAGGTAGCGGCCAGTGACGCTTGCGGAGCAGGCTGCGATGTCGCCCGGCGTACCGGCGCAGACGATTTGCCCGCCGGCATCACCACCGCCCGGACCCATGTCGATCACGTAATCGGCGTTACGGATAAGGTCGAGATCGTGTTCGATCACGATAACCGTGGCGCCCTTGGCAACAAGGCCGTCGAACACGCTCAGCAACACCTGAACATCGAGCGGATGCAGGCCAATCGTGGGCTCGTCGAACACGAACACGGCATCATCCTGCACACGACCCATCTCGCTCGCAAGCTTAAGGCGCTGCGCCTCGCCGCCCGAAAGCGCCGGCGTAGGCTCACCGAGCGTGAGATAACCCAAGCCCAGGTCGTGCAAGGTCTGCAAGCGCGTCTGAACTTTCTTGAGTCCCACTGTAGCGTCGATGGCCTCGTCCACGCTCATGTCCATGAGCTGCGGCAACGTAAGTAGGCTCCCGTCCTTGCCCTCGCGATGAATATGCGAAGCCGCGTCTGCATAACGCGAGCCACGGCATGCAGGGCAGACGATCTCGACATCGGGCAAAAACTGCACGTCAAGCGATATCGAGCCCGTGCCATCGCATGTGGGGCAGCGCAAGGCGCCGGTGTTGTAGCTAAAGGCACCCGCCTTATACCCTGCCGCCTTGGCCTCGGGCGTGCGGGCGAAGGCGCGGCGCAGCTCATCATGGATGTCGGCATAGGTCGCCACCGTCGAGCGCACGTTGGCGCCAATGGGCGTGGCGTCAATCAGGTTGGCGCGCGCGATGCCCTCGGCATCGACCCAACGCACGTGCCTCGGCAGGCGCTCGCCAGCCGCTTGTGCCTTGAGCGCCGGGATGAGCGTCTCGAGCACCAATGTCGTCTTGCCCGAACCTGAAACACCCGTTACCGCGACAAGGCGGCCGCGCGGGATATCGACTTCGAGCGGTTTGACGGTATGGATGGCATCGGTCGCCATGCGGATATGGCCTAGATCGAACATTTCGTCGTCAGCCACCTGCGGGCGCAAGCGCTTGGGGTCCGAGCGCAAGAACGGCGCGATGCGGCTACCCTGCGATTGTTCGACCTCGCCCACCGTACCGGCGGCGATCACATGACCGCCGCCTGCTCCGGCAACGGGGCCCATCTCGACCAGATAGTCGGCTTCTGCCAGCACGCGCGTGTCGTGGTCAACAACAACCACGGTATTGCCGTCGACCACCAGATCGCGCATCACGCCCACCAGACCATCGACATTGGCAGGATGCAAGCCGATCGAAGGCTCGTCCAGCACATACAGCACGCCCGTCGATCGGTTGCGCACCACGCGGGCAAGCTGCACGCGCTGGCGCTCGCCCGTCGACAGCGTGGCACCGGCGCGGTCGAGCGAAAGGTAGTCGAGACCCAGGTCGATCAGGCGACGGGCCGTGCTCAAAAACGAATCGCAGATGTCCCCGGCCATGGGCCGCATCTCGGTCGGCAAGGATGCGGGCACCCCACGCACCCACTCAATCGCCTCGCCCAGCGTCATGGCCGCCGCCTGTGCCAGATTGATGCCGCGCACCTGGGGCTGGCGCGCGGCCTCGGCAAGACGCGTGCCTCCGCAGTCACGACACGGCCCTTCGCGCAAAAAGCGTGCAACGCGCTTGAGCCCCTTATCGTCCTTAACCTTGGCGAGCGCATTCTCGACAGTATAGACGGCGTTGTAATAGGTAAAGTCGAGCGGCGTGGCGCCCTCGCCGTTTTTGGGAACGTAGAGAATGTGCTTCTTAACTGCCGGGCCATGGAACACGATATCGCGCTCTTGGGGCGTGAGCTGGTTAAACGGCACGTCGGTGCGCACACCCATCTCGCCGGCCACCTGCTTCATCAGGTCCCACATGAGCGTGCCCCAGGGAAGCACCGCGCCCTCGTCGATGGCCTTTGACTCGTCGGGCACCAGGCTCGCCTCGTCCACTTCGCGCATAACGCCGGTACCGCCGCAGGTAGGACACGCGCCGCCACTGTTAAAGGCAAGGTCCTCGGCCCCCGGCGCGTAGAACTCGTGACCGCATGCGGGGCACGTGAGCGACAGGCCCGCGGCCACGTTAAGGCTCGGCTCCA
>CAJLRE010000046.1 GCA_905208975.1 uncultured Collinsella sp.
TCTGCGGCATTGGCGTCAATGTGAACTATGTGCCCTCGGAGGTTCCCGATGGCGGCCTGCCGGCAATCGGCCTCTCAGACCTCAACGAGAATGTTCCCACCGTCGATGTGCTACTCAAGGAGGTCCATCACGCGGTCGTGAACGCCGTAGGCACATGGGCAGATCTGCTCAACGCCATGGAAGAAGACGCCGGACCGATCGCGCCCGTCCACGATGATTATGTCGCTCATCTCAATTGGATTGGGGAGCACGTTATCGCCCGTTCCACTGCCGGTGACGAGCTGGCGCGTGGCATCTTTCAAACGGTCGATGCCTTTGGTCGCGCGTGTATCGAAACGGAAGACGGCCTGCGATCCTTCCATTTTGCGGAGGCATCGCTGCGTCCGATGGGTAAATAAGGCGCCACAGCCCCCCGCTCGACAGCATTACCCGGTCCCCCAAGGCTATCATGCAAAACAAAAGAGCCCCGCTACCGTAATGGCAGCGGGGCCCTTTAAGCTATGAGCGATATCGCTTAGAGCTTGATGTCGATGTCGACGCCAGCGGGGAGGTCGAGACGCATGAGCGAATCAACGGTGCCCGAGGTGGGGTCGAGGATGTCGATGAGACGCTTGTGGGTGCGCATCTCGAACTGCTCACGGGAGTCCTTGTTCACGTGCGGCGAGCGGATAACCGTGTACAGGTTGCGCTCGGTGGGCAGGGGGACAGGACCGGAAACGCGAGCGCCGGTCTTCTGAGCGGTCTCGACGATGAGCTTCGCGGACTGATCGACGACCTCGTGATCATAGCCCTTGAGGCGAATGCGGATCTTCTGGGTAGCCAACTTAAACCTCCAAAGAGTGCGAGAGATGCTCTCGCGGATTACGTAACAGGGAGCTCGAACTTAGGCGTTCTTGCTCATGACCTCGTCCACGATGGACTTGGGCGCGGGCTCATAAGAGTCGAACTGCATCGTGTAGGATGCACGGCCCTGGGTCTGGGAGCGAAGGTCGGTAGCGTAACCGAACATCTCGCCCAGCGGCACCTTGGCACGGATGAGCTTGCTGTTCTTGCGATCCTCCATGCCCTCGATCTTGCCGCGGCGACCGGAGAGGTTGCCCATAACGTCGCCCATGTACTGCTCGGGGGTCTCGACCTCGACAGCCATGATCGGCTCGAGCAGCTGCGGGTCGGACTTCTTGAGGGCGTCCTTGATAGCCATGGAACCGGCGATCTTAAAGGCGGCCTCGGAGGAGTCGACCTCGTGGTAAGAACCGTCGAACAGGGTGACCTTAACGTCGAGGACCGGGAAGCCGGCGATAACACCGGTGTTCAGGGCCTCCTGGATGCCCTTGTCGATGGACGGGATGTACTCCTTGGGCACGACGCCGCCGACGATAGCGTTGACGAACTCGTAGCCGAAGCCCTCCTCCATCTTCTCGAGCTTGATGACGGCGTGGCCGTACTGACCGCGACCGCCGGACTGACGGACGAACTTGCCCTCAGCCTTCTCGACGTCGTGACCAGCGGTCTCGCGGTAGGCAACCTGGGGCTTACCAACGTTAGCGTCAACCTTGAACTCACGGAGCAGACGGTCGACGATGATCTCGAGGTGCAGCTCGCCCATGCCGGCGATGATGGTCTGGCCGGTCTCGTGGTTGGTGGACACCTGGAAGGTCGGGTCCTCCTCGGCGAGCTTGGTCAGAGCCAGGGACATCTTGTCCTGCTCGGCCTTGGTCTTGGGCTCGATGGCAACGTCGATAACGGGCTTAGCGAACTCGATCTTCTCGAGGACGATCTCCTTGCCCTCGGCGCACAGGGTGTCACCGGTGGTGGAGTTCTTGAAGCCGACGCAAGCGACGATGTCGCCGGCGGCAGCGTCGTCACGGTCGATACGCTCGGCGGCGTTCATCTCGAGGATGCGGCCGAGGCGCTCGCGCTGACCGTTGGAAGCGTTGACCACGTAGGAGCCGGACTCGGCGCGGCCGGAGTAAACGCGGACGTAGGTGAGCTTACCGACGAACGGGTCGGTCATGATCTTGAAGACCAGGCCGGAGAAGGGCTCGTCGAAGGAAGGATGACGCTGGATCTCCTCGCCGGTGTCCGGATCGGTACCGGTGACAGCCTCGACGTCGAGCGGGCTGGGCAGGTAGTCGACGACAGCGTCGAGCAGCTCCTGGACGCCCTTGTTCTTGTAGGCGGAGCCCACGAAGACGAGGTTGAGCTCATTGGCCAGAACGCCCTTGCGCAGAGCAGCCTTGAGCTCCTCGACGGTGAAGTCCTCCTCCATGAGGATCTTCTCCATGAGCTCGTCGTCAAAGCTGGCAGCAGCGTCGAGGAGCTCCTCGCGCTTGGTGGCAGCGATGTCGGCAAACTCAGCCGGGATCTCGTCCATCGGTTCAGGGTAGGTCATGCCCTTCTCGTCGGCCTTGAAGTCCCATGCAGTCATGGTAACGAGGTCGATGACGCCCCAGAAGTTGTCCTCGGCGCCCATCGGGACCTGAGCGGCCACGGCGTTAGCGTCGAGACGATCCTTCATGGTCTCGATAGCGTTGAAGAAGTCAGCGCCCACGCGGTCATACTTGTTGATGAAGGCGATGCGGGGGACGTTGAAAGTAGAAGCCTGACGCCAAACGGTCTCAGACTGGGGCTGAACGCCGGCAACGGCGTCAAAGACGGCGACAGCGCCATCGAGGACGCGCAGGCAGCGCTCGACCTCGGCGGTGAAGTCAACGTGGCCCGGGGTGTCGATGATCTGGATGCGGTAGTCCTTACCGTCCTTGTTCCAGAAGCACGTAGTGGCAGCGGAGGTAATGGTTACGCCGCGCTCCTGCTCCTGAACCATCCAGTCCATGGTGGCAGCGCCCTCATGGACCTCACCGATCTTGTGGGTCTTACCGGTGTAGTAAAGAATACGCTCGGTCGTGGTGGTCTTACCGGCATCGATGTGGGCCATGATGCCGATGTTACGGGTATCGGAAAGCTTGTACTTAGGCTTAGCCATGTTAGTTCCTTACCTTAACTTACCAACGATAGTGAGAGAACGCGCGGTTGGCCTCGGCCATCTTGAAGACGTCCTCACGCTTCTTGACGGAAGCGCCCAGGCCGTTGGAGGCGTCGAGGATCTCGTTGGCGAGACGCTCGGCCATGGTCTTCTCCTTGCGAGCGCGGGAGAAGTTGACGATCCAGCGGATACCCAGAGCGGTGGAACGACGGGAGTTGACCTCCATCGGGACCTGATAGGTAGCGCCACCGACACGCTTGGGCTTAACCTCGAGCGTGGGCTTGACGTTGTCCATAGCCTTCTTGAAGGTAGCGAGAGCGTCGCCACCCTCGGACTTCTCGGCAACGATCTCGAAAGCGGTGTAAACGATGCGCTCAGCGGTGGCCTTCTTGCCGTCAAGAAGGACCTTGTTGATGAGCTGAGTCACCAGGCGGTTGTTGTAAACGGCGTCAGGCTGAACCTCACGACGATTAGCTGCTGCACGACGCGGCATGTGAAATCTCCTTAAGTGTCTACCGTGCGGCGCTTAGGCGGCACACGGCGAAAGTATCAAAACGTTATCTGGCTTATTTGGCCTTGGGGCGCTTAGCACCGTACTTGGAACGGGCCTGCATACGGTTCTGGACCGGAGCAGCGTCGTAGGCGCCACGGATGACGTGATAACGGACACCAGGGAGGTCACGGACACGACCGCCGCGGACGAGCACGATGGAGTGCTCCTGCAGGTTGTGGCCCTCACCCGGGATGTAAGCAGTAACTTCGATGCCGTTGACAAGGCGAACACGGGCAACCTTACGAAGAGCCGAGTTCGGCTTCTTGGGGCTCGTGGTGAAGACGCGGGTGCACACGCCGCGCTTCTGGGAGTTGTGCTGCAGAGCAGCGTTCTTGGACTTCTTGGGCACGGAACGACGGCCCTGGCGAACCAGCTGGTTAATAGTAGGCAAAGCGTACTCCTTCTCGAATGATTCCAGCTTTCTGTAAAGTGCAACGGCTTGAATCGAGGGGTCAGCATCCCCCTACGAAACACGCAGTTCGATAGGATACGTGCCGTTAGCTGTGCCGTCAACAGACCACGCCGCCGGGCGTATCCCAAAATTGGCACATTTCCGCAAAGCCTACACAAAAGGAATCCCCTCCTGTGCGCGCTGGCGGATCCCCGGCCCGGGCGGCCCGCTGTTTAAGTTTGCTGCTCTACAGTCCTGCGCAAGACGAAAAGCACATTAAGTGCTTTCCTTTGCGTGCGGAACTCGCGACAAACTTAAACAGCGGGCCGCCCGGACCGGGAATCCGACGCGCTCGTCGGGGCAACGCTACCTGCCAAAAAGGGACAGGTTTATTTTGGTCGGTTTTATCTGGGGAAACGTCACGCTCCAGCGGTGATCTGTTCTCACCTGTCTCATGGAAATCGGCGGCGCTTTCGGAAGTATGCGGCAAACTCTGGACCTGCCGAGCACACCGGGGTTTTGCTATACCAAACCCGCAGGTAGAGCGCTTGATCATATGCGGTGTGGTCGACCCATCAAGATTTTGCCGCATACTTCCGAAATTCAGACGAATATCACTCGTAATAACCGCCTATTTAACGCAAAATGGGCCGTTTCCCCTAGTAGGAAGCGGCCCCAAATCTTACGAATAGACGATGGTAAAGGGTTCCGACGTTTCGGCGCCCCCTGTTGAAGTGCAGCGTGTACCTTCGAGCGTTACTGAAACCACTTGGTCGACATCAATCAACTTCGTTGGCACCCAAATGTTCTCTCCGCTATTGCGCCCATAAGAAAAATATAAGTTGAACACCCCTGTGTCGTCATCTTCGATAATCTGCTCCGATCCATCCTTGTAGCTGACGGTCAGTTTATGATCAACTGCTTCATAGCCCAGATCATCGATGTGCGTCTGGATGGAAAACGGGCTGATCTCGAGAGGCGAGTCGTCGGAGCGGAGCTCCTTTGTATCGACGTGCGCTCCGACGTTAAACTCTGGCGTCGATACCTCGATCACCTTCGCATCCTCACCTTTGCCCTCCGTCCAACTGATATTCCAGGTGACCGCATGTCGTAAATCTCGATCGCGATTCCAAGATGCAAAGTACATCGTGCCGTTAATGACCGTGTCGCTTGATGTGTCTTTATCAATGGTGCAGCGTGTATCAGCCCATTCCTCGCCGAAGTTCATGCTGGGTGTACTGACGCCCCCTTCTTCTTCACCATAGAGAACAAGTTCGCCAGTCTCTGCTGCCGGCTTGTAGTAGTTAACACCATTTGGATTGGACAACGTAAACGTCACGGCACCGCAACCGTTTTTATCGATAGCCATATCATGAATGTCGAGTGTATAGCCGTTGCCCTCGACGGACAGATTGACCTTCTGTACTGAACCCTCCAAGCTTTGGGGCGCAATGCCGTCACCAAACTCTCTGGTGTAGGTATATTTAGTCCCCGACGAGCCACCTTGAGTCCAGGTAATGGACTCTCCGTTGCCATGGTTTCCCCAGGCAGAGGCAAAATAGCTGGAATTGACGACGGCGTAGGCGACCCCTCCGGTCGCCAGCACTCCGGCAAGGCATCCGATTACGGCAACATAGAGAGGCTTCGCGTGGCCCTTTCGATGAAGCGGCTCACCCGCAGCAGCATCAATAACACGGTCGGCAAGATCGCTATCGGCTTGGATGGACTCGAAGGCCTGCTTGATTTGATTGGATTTCACGGTCGCCCTCCTCTAGGATGAATTTGAGCTTCGATCTACCGCGAGCTAAACGCGTTCGAACGGTCGCGGCTGGCACATGCAGTAACTCGGCAATCTCTGAGGTCGAAAAGCCCAGATAGTAATAGAGCACGATGGGGACACGGAATCGCTCCGGAAGTCGCATAACGTCTGACAGGACCGCCTTGGTCTCATCCTGCGCCGCCGAAAGCGAATCGGCCAGGTTCTCAATATCCTCTACACGCCTCCATGGCTTTCGAAAGAGCGATTTACATTCATTGATCGTGACCCGGATAAGCCAGCGGCGAAGATGTTCCCAACTTTCAAAGTGTCCATCGCTTTTAAGCAACTTAAGAAAGACATCTTGGGCAATATCGTCGGCATCGGCGCGATCGCGCAGGTACGTCAAGGCGATTCGAAACACGACATCCCGGTGATCTTCGACCGCCTGTCTAAATGCTTGTTCTTCCATAATCACCTCCCGGTGACGGTAATGATTCTTGATGAGGTCCTCACCATAGATACGCTCTGGCCGGACGAAATGTTTCAAATTCAAGCAGGAAAAACCTACCAAAATAAACCTGTCCCTTTTTGGCAAGGGATCAACGGAACGCAACAGGTTGAGCATACGCAAGCGAGCGGCCCCCAGAGCGTACAAGGTGGCATGAAAAAGGCAGGGCATTGACCTTTTGGTCATGCCCTGCCTTTTGAATGACAGATTGTAGCTCTGGGGGCCGCGCAGCGACGGAGGTCGCCGCCGTTCGTTAGAACGGCGGAACTAATTACTCCTCGTCGTTGTCCTTGGCCTCTTCGACATCGTCAGTGTCCACGAGCTGGTTGAGCAGCTCGTCGAGGGAAGCCATGTCCTCGTTGATGGCACCGTTGGCGGGAGCCTTCTTGTCGTCGATCGGGGCGCCCAGGAGCTCCTCGTCGGCGTCGGCGTGATGCGTCGGCGTGGCGGAGGTGCCCAGCAGGATGTCGTCCGGACCGTCGGGGCTAAAGACCATCTGCAGCAGCTGCGAGAGGTCTTCCTCGTCGGCAACGTCGTCGTTGTTCTCGAGGATGTAGAGCAGGTCGTGGGCCTCCAGGCCGTCGCGGAGCTCCTCGATCGCCTTGGCACCGATGCCATCGATGCGCAGCAGATCCTCCTCGGACTTGCCGACCAGGTCGCCGACCGTCTCGATGCCAACCTCGCTGAACTTGTTGGTCCAGCGCTGCGACACGCCCAGGTCGTCGAACAGGTACAGACGAGCCTTCTCGGCGGAGATGGTGTGACCGTTGCGGGTGAACGAACCGTCAGCACCACCGAACTCGTCGTAGCCGGCCCAGTCGAGCTGCTGCGGGAGCTGCTCGTCCAGGTCCTTGAGCTCCACAGGAGCCCACTCGGGCAGCGACTTGGCGTTGGGCGAAGCCGGGCCGTCGATGTCCACGTAGCCGTCGGCCGTGCGATACGTCAGCTTGGCGTTGGCGTACGGCTTGAGGCCGGTACCAGCCGGGATCTTCTTACCGACGATGACGTTGGACTTAAGGTCAAGCAGGTGGTCGACCTTGCCCTCGATGGCAGCCTCGGTAAGGACGCCAGCGGTACGGATGAACGAAGCGCTCGACAGCCAGGAGTCGATGTTGGACGCGACCTTGAGCGTACCCAGGATGACGGGCTCGGCCACGGGAGCCTGACCGCCCAGACGGGCAACGCGCTCGACCTCGTCGGCGAACTCGTAGCGGTCGACGTACTGACCAAGCAGGTACTTGGAGTCGCCGGGGTTGGTGATCTGAACGCGACGCAGCATCTGACGTGCGAGCACCTCGATGTGCTTGTCGTTCAGGTCGACGCCCTGGCTGGTGTAGACGTCCTTGACGCTCTCGACGAAGGTGTGCATCGTCGACTCGATGTCGGTCAGCTTGCGCAGGTTGCGGAAGTTGACGAAGCCCTTGGTGATCTGGTCGCCGGCGCGAACCTCGCAGCCGTCCTCGATCTCGGGCATGAAGCGCACCGAAGCGGGGACGCGACGCTCGTCGAGGACGCGGGTGTGATCCTCGGAGTCGGTGAGCGTCAGCACGTACTCGGACTTCTCGGGCTTAATCGAGAGGTGGCCGGAGTACGGAGCCAGCTCGGCCTCGCGACCCAGAATCTTCTCGTTGACGTTGCCGACGATATCGAACATACGGCTGACCGTAGGCAGACCCTGCGTAATATCGTCGACGCCAGCGACGCCGCCGGAGTGAATGGTACGCATCGTAAGCTGCGTACCGGGCTCGCCGATGGACTGGGCGGCAATAATGCCGACGGCAGTACCGATGGCGACCGGACGACGGGTGGAAAGATCCCAGCCGTAGCACTTCTGGCACACGCCGTACTTTGAGCGGCAGGTGAGCAGTGCGCGAAGCTTGACCTTCTTGAGGCCGGCATCGACCATCTTCTGGATGTCGGCGACCTTCTCGATGTAGCCGTCCTGCTCAAAGAGCACGGTGCCATCGGGGGCCACGACGTCCTCGATGAAGCAACGGCCGACGAGGTCGGTGTTGAGGTCGGTGGTGCCGGGGATGATGAGGTTGTAGGTGACGCCCTCGTGCGTACCGCAGTCCTCCTCGCGGACGATGACGTCCTGGGCCACGTCGACCAAACGACGGGTCAGGTAACCAGAGTCCGAGGTGTGGGATGCGGTATCGACCAGGCCCTTACGGGCGCCGTAGGTCGAAATGAAGTACTCGAGCGGCAGCAGGCCCTCGCGGAAGTTCGCCTTAATGGGAAGGTCGATCGTCTCGCCGGACATGTCTGCCATCAGGCCACGCATGCCGCCGAGCTGACGCAGCTGGGTCTTAGAACCACGGGCGCCGGAGTCGGCCATCATGTAGAGCGGGTTCTCCTCGTCGAACAAGTCGAGCATGAGCGCTGCGACCTTATCGGTACAAGCGGTCCACTCGTTAACGACTTCGATGTGGCGCTCCGTCTCGTTGATGAAGCCCTCCTCGAAGTACTCGTTGATCTGGTCGACGTTGGCCTGGGCGCGATCGAGCAGCTCCTGCTTCTCGGCAGGGATGAGAGCGTCCCACACCGAGATGGTGAGGCCGGCGCGGGTAGCGTAGTGGAAGCCGGAGTACTTGATGGCGTCGAGGATCGGACCGACCTTGGCCTCGGGGTAGCGATCGCAGCAGTCCGCAACCAGCTTGGCCACGTCGCCCTTGACCATCTTGTAGTTCATGAACTCATAGTCTTCGGGCAGGCACTGGCGGTTGAAGATGATGCGGCCGATAGAGGTCTCGAAGCGCGCGGTCTTGTTGCCGGTGACGTCGTAGTCGACGAACTCGTTCTTGCCGTTCTTGACGCGGAAGATACGGGTGCCGTCCTCGTTGATGACATTGGCGTCGGCAGCGGACACGCGGACCTGAATCTTGGCCTGCATGTCGACCTCGGAGCGGCAGTCATAGGCGTGCAGCGCGTCGTCGAAGCTGGCGAACACGTGGTTCTCACCCGGCAGACCGTCGCGGACCTGGGTCAGGTAGTACACACCGATGATCATGTCCTGCGAGGGGATGTTGACCGGCTTGCCGGATGCCGGCGAGCGCAGGTTGTTCGCAGAGAGCATGAGCACGCGAGCCTCGGCCTGAGCCTGGCTGGACAGCGGCACGTGGACGGACATCTGGTCGCCGTCGAAGTCAGCGTTGAAGGGCGAGCAGACCAGCGGGTGCAGGTGGATTGCCTTGCCCTCGACCAGCACCGGCTCAAAGGCCTGGATGGACAAACGGTGCAGGGTCGGTGCACGGTTGAGCAGCACGACGCGGCCGTCGATGACCTCTTCGAGGATATCCCACACAAAGGTGGCACCGCGGTCGATAGCGCGCTTGGCGCCCTTGATGTTTTCGACCTTGCCGAGCTCGACCAGGCGCTTCATGACGAAGGGCTTGAAGAGCTCCAGCGCCATGGTCTTGGGCAGACCGCACTGGTGCAGCAGCAGCTTGGGGTCGGTAACGATTACCGAACGGCCGGAGTAGTCGACACGCTTACCCAGCAGGTTCTGACGGAAACGACCCTGCTTGCCCTTGAGTGCCTCGGCGAGCGACTTGAGCGGGCGACCGCCACGGCCAGAGACCGGGCGACCACGACGGCCGTTGTCGAACAGGGCGTCCACGGACTCCTGGAGCATGCGCTTCTCGTTGTTCACGATGATCGCAGGGGCGTCCAGGTCGAGCAGGCGCTTGAGTCGGTTGTTACGGTTGATCACGCGACGGTACAGATCGTTGAGGTCGGACGCGGCGAAGCGGCCGCCGTCGAGCTGGACCATCGGGCGCAGATCGGGCGGAATGACCGGGATGACGTCCAGGATCATGTTCGCGGGGCTGTTGCCGCCCTTCAGGAAGGCGTCAACGACCTCGAGGCGCTTAACGGCCTTCTCGCGCTTCTGCTTCTGGGAATCCTCGTCGGCGATGATGGCCTTGAGCTTCTCGGCCTCGGAGGGGAGGTCGATGGCAGCGAGCAGGTCGCGGACAGCCTCGGCACCCATACCACCCTTGAAGTACATGGAGTAGTAACGGGTCATCTCGCGGAACAGCGGCTCATCGGAGATGAGGTCGCGCTCGGTGAGCTTCATGAAGGCGTTGAAGGCGTCCGTGCGGAGCTGCTTCTCGTCCTTGCACTCTTCCTCGATGTCGACGATGCCAGAGGCGATCTCCTCGGGGGTCAGCGGCTCCTCGTCGGAGAACTCGTCAAAGTTCTCGGGGTCGCCCTGCTCCTTGAGGGACTCGATCTGACGGGCGCACTCGGCATCGATCTCTTCCAGATCGGCGGCGAGCTCCTCGCGCAGGTCGTCGGCGTCGGCCTCGCGAGCCTCGTAGTCAACCTCGGTGATGATGTAGCTGGCAAAGTACAGAACCTTCTCGAGGTCCTTGGACTTGATGTCGAGCATACGGCTCATCGGGAAGCTCGTGGGGCTCTTGAAGTACCAGATGTGGGACACGGGAGCGGCGAGCTCGATGTGGCCCATGCGGTCGCGACGCACCTTGGCCGAGGTGACCTCGACGCCGCAGCGCTCGCAGACGATGCCCTTAAAGCGGATGCCCTTGTACTTGCCGCAGGAGCACTCCCAGTCCTTGGCGGGACCGAAGATCTTCTCGCAGAACAGGCCGTCCTTCTCGGGCTTGAGGGTACGGTAATTGATGGTCTCCGGCTTCTTGACCTCACCGTGCGACCAGGAACGGATCTGGTCGGCGGAGGCAAGGGAGATCTTTACCGAGTCAAAATCAGTAGCTTCGAAATCTGCCACAGTCAACTACTCCTTATCAGTGGTCGTGGCGGCGACAGCCTCGGGTGCCTCGGCGGTCTCGGCATCCTCGGCCTCGACGTCGGTGTCAACGCCGGCGAGCGCAGCCAGGTCGTCGAGAGCAGAGGTCTCCTCGGCGGTCACAGGGGCGGAGGCGTCCTCGTCGGCATCGTGCATGGGCTCGATGTCCAGCGCGAGGGAGCGGATCTCCTTGACGAGAACCTTGAAGGACTCGGGGATACCCGGAACCGGGACGTTCTCGCCCTTGACGATGGACTCGTAGGTCTTGACGCGGCCCACGGTATCGTCGGACTTGACGGTCAGGATCTCCTGCAGGACGTTGGAAGCGCCGTAAGCGTACAGTGCCCAAACTTCCATCTCGCCGAAGCGCTGGCCGCCGAACTGGGCCTTGCCGCCCAGAGGCTGCTGGGTAACCAGGCTGTAAGGGCCAGTCGAACGGGCGTGGATCTTGTCGTCGACCATGTGGCCGAGCTTGAGGATGTAGGACGTACCCACGGTAATGGGCTCGCGGAACTCCTCGCCGGTGCGGCCGTCGAACAGACGGGTCTTGCCGCGCTCGTCAAGCTGGGTGACGAACTCGGGGCGCATGTGATCGCCAAAGGCAGCGGTGGCCTTGTTGAGCATGTTCTTGTTGGCACGACGGATGACCTCGGCGATCTCGTCCTCCTTGGCGCCGTCGAAGACGGGCGTGGCGGTGAAGAACGGACCGGGGACGTACTTGTCGGAGTCGGCCTGCTCGGTATCCCAACCGCAGGCAGCAGCCCAGCCAAGGTGGCACTCGAGCAGCTGGCCGACGTTCATACGCGAAGGAACGCCCAGCGGGTTGAGGATAACGTCGATCGGGGTACCGTCAGCCATGTAGGGCATGTCCTCGACCGGCAGAACGTTACAGATAACACCCTTGTTGCCGTGGCGGCCGGCGATCTTATCGCCCTGCTGGATCTTACGACGCTGGGCGACGTAGACGCGCACCTGCTCGTTGACGCCGGGGGCCAGGTCGTCGCCGTTCTCGCGGCTAAAGCGGACGACATCGATGACGCGGCCGTAAGCGCCGTGAGGCATCTTAAGGGAGGTATCGCGGACGTCGTGGGCCTTGGCACCGAAGATGGCGCGCAGCAGGCGCTCCTCGGCGGTCAGAGCGCTCTCGCCCTTAGGCGTGACCTTGCCGACCAGGATGTCGCCAGGGCCGACCTCGGCGCCGATGCGGATGATGCCGTCCTCGTCGAGGTTGGCAAGCATGTCCTCGGAGAGGTTCGGGATCTCGCGGGTGATCTCCTCGGGGCCGAGCTTGGTGTCGCGGGCGTCGATCTCGTGACGGGTGATGTTGATGGTCGTCAGCAGGTCCTCGGCCACCAGGCGCTCGGACACGACGATACCGTCCTCGTAGTTAAAGCCTTCCCACGGCATGTAGGCCACGGTGAGGTTCTGGCCCAGTGCGAGCTCGCCGTGATCGGTCGAAGGACCGTCGGCCAGAGGCTCGCCCTGTTCAACGGTGTCACCGACGCGCACGAGCGGACGGTGGTTGATGCAGGTGGACTGGTTGGAGCGCTGGTACTTGGCCAGATGATACTCGTCCATGCCGCCGGCATGCTTGACGATAATCTTGGCGGCGTCGGCAAAGATAACCTCGCCGGCGTTCTTGGCCAGGGTGACCTCGCCGGAGTCCAGAGCGGCGCGACGCTCCATGCCGGTACCGACATAGGGAGCGGCGGGGTGAACCAGCGGCACGGCCTGACGCTGCATGTTAGCGCCCATCAGCGTACGCTTGGCGTCGTCGTGCTCAAGGAACGGGATCAGCGTGGCTGCGACGGAGAGCATCTGACGCGGCGAGACGTCCATGTAGTCGACGTCCTCGACGGGCACGTCGGCGGGAGCGCCGAAGGAACCGTCGAAGTCGCGGGTACGGGCGATCACGGTGTGCGGGCGGACAAGCTTGCCCTCGGCATCGGTCGTGATGAACTCGTTGGTCTTGGGATCGAGCGGCGTGTTGGCCGGCGCGATGACGTGCTTCTCTTCCTCGTCAGCGGTCATCCAGTCGATCTGATCGGTGGCAACGCCGTTCTCGACACGACGGAACGGGGCCTCGATGAAGCCGTACTCGTTGACGCGGGCGTAGAGGGCGAGCGAGCCGATCAGGCCGATGTTGGGGCCTTCGGGGGTCTCGATCGGGCACATGCGGCTGTAGTGCGAATTGTGAACGTCGCGGACGGCCGTCGGCACGTTGGTGCGGCGGCTGGAGCCGGACTTGTGGCCGGCAAGACCACCAGGGCCGAGTGCGGACAGACGGCGCTTATGGGTCAGACCGGTCAGGGGGTTCGCCTGGTCCATGAACTGCGAGAGCTGCGAGGAACCGAAGAACTCCTTGATGGAGGCCACGATCGGGCGGATGTTGATGAGCGACTGCGGGGTGATCTCGTCGATGTCCTGGGAGCTCATGCGCTCACGGACGACGCGCTCCATACGGCTCATGCCGATACGGAACTGGTTGGCGACGAGCTCGCCGACGGTGCGGATGCGGCGGTTGCCGAAGTGGTCGATGTCGTCGACCTTGAAGCCCTGCTCGCCGGCAGCGAGGGACAGGAGGTAGCGCAGCGTCGCGACGATATCCTCGTCGGTGAGCACCGTGACCTCTTCCTCGGTGGTGAGGTTGAGCTTCTTGTTGACCTTGTAACGACCGACGCGGGCCAGATCGTAGCGCTGCGGGTTAAAGAGCAGGCCCTCGAGCAGGCTGCGGGAAGCGTCCACGGTGGGAGGCTCGCCCGGGCGCAGGCGACGGTAGATCTCGATGAGGGCGTCCTCGCGGGTGAGGGCGGTGTCGCGCTCCAGGGTGCGCTTGATCACATCGGAGTTGCCGAGCAGCTCGATGATGTCGTCGTTGGTGACGGCGATGCCAAGGGCGCGCAGGAACATCGTGGCGCTCTGCTTGCGCTTACGGTCGATGGAGACCATGAGCTGGTCGCGCTTGTCGACCTCAAACTCAAGCCAGGCACCGCGGGACGGGATGATCTGGGCCTTGTAGATCTGCTTGCCCGAATCCATCTCGGAGCTGTAGTACACGCCCGGGGAGCGGACGAGCTGCGAGACGACGATACGCTCGGTACCGTTGATGATGAAGGTGCCCTGATCGGTCATCATGGGGAAGTCGCCCATGAAGACGAGCTGCTCCTTGATCTCGCCGGTCTCCTTGTTGGTGAGACGGACGTCGGTCAGAAGCGGAGCCTGATAGGTCATATCCTTCTCTCGGCACTCCTCGACGGTGTGCGCGGGGTCGCCAAACTGATGCTCGCCGAAGGTAACCTCGAGAACATGGTTCTGGCTCTGGATGGGGCTGGATTCCTTGAACGCCTCACGAAGGCCCTCGTCCTTAAAACGCTCAAAGGATTCCCTTTGAACAGAGATAAGGTTGGGGAGCTCCATGGCCTCCGGGATTTTCCCGAAGCTGACGCGCTTGCGCTCAGTGGCAGTGTATGCGTAGGTCACCAGGTTTTTCCTCCTTCACGGAAATGCTCGGTGGATTGGCGAGGCATAGCTTCGCCAGTTATCGCAACCTAATAGTTTATCAGGTACCGACCGTTGGGCAAGAAAAGCCTTGACGCGATTGAGTTTTTGGAGTAGCAAAGTTTTTCGAAAGAAAACACGCAGGTAGATGTATGTATATCGAACATCTGTTCATATATTTTCTGTGAACAGAGCTGCTGATGCGCGCCGCTGAACGGCGAAATGACGGCGAGGGTTGGTCAGGCGGAAAGTGCGTCCCGTTTTGAGGCCTCAAACTGGGTCGCAGTTTCCGGTTGAGCACTGTTTGGGAAAGCATATCCCGTTCTGAGCCGAAATTCCGGGTCGCAGTTTCCGCTAGGGGTTCCAACCGGAAAGCGCGTCCCAGAATTCGACCAAATTGTGGGTCGCACTTTCCGGAGCCAAGCTGTAGCTCGAATAAAAAAACGGGTGCAGACCGAAGTCCGCACCCGTAAATGTCGATGCCCGAAGGCTTACTTGCGCATCAATCCGCCGCGCTCGTCGATGGCGTCCCAGA
>CAJLRE010000047.1 GCA_905208975.1 uncultured Collinsella sp.
CAAAGTCGTACGACGCCGAACGCGAGCTTGTGATGTCATCGAGATAGGCAACTGTCGTCACAACAAGGTTGAGCAGCTTTGCCGATGTTTCGTCAAAGGCCTCAGGTGAATGGACAAACGTGAGCTTCTTGCCATAGGAGAACGTGCCGCCGCGCACGTAGGCATCGGCCATGCCGTCGATGTCCTTGACCACGTAGGAGACCGATCCACAGCGAATGCGGAACTCGAGCGCCCAGCTAAAGCGGTCAGCGAACAGCGGATTGTAGTACGGCACCAACGAGGGCTCCAATGCCGCTTTGGGGGCGTCGGGATCAACGGCACCGGCAAGCTTGCGGCGCATGCTCGCCAGCTCATCCATGCGCGCGTCCGAAAGATCGGAGAGCGCCGCCACAAGGCTCGGGCTCGTGGGGACGGGCGCCGGAAAGGGAAAGTTGGGGTTGACGGCCGGCGCTTTGGGTGCGGTGCGCGCGGGCTGTTTCGACTGCGCCGTAAACGTGCGAACCGGCGTGCGCAAACCTTCGACGGGCTCGGCGCCGCTGGCATCCAAATACGCCAGAGCCGTGGCAATAGCGTGCTTGCACATACCGGGGTAACGATAGGCGGCGGGGCAATCGCAGTCGTAGTCGATCACCTCGTGCTCGTCCATGTCGAGCGCCACGTGCGTCTTGTACAGGTCGCCACGCGAACCGCGCACCGAGCCCTCGACCGTCACGTTTTTGGAGAAGCGCGAGCCGCTGTTCTCGATCGACAGCACGGCGCCGTTGAGCATGAGCGAACGCCCCTTCATAAAGGTGCCGCTCAACGCCGCCTCTTTGCGAAGCGCCTGCACAAACGTCCCCTGCGCCATCACTTCCTCCAATCTCACCCGGGGTAGCTTAGATCACCGTCACGCGGCCTTGGTTGCCGACGATGGCCTTTGCCTCCGCCAGCAGCGGAATCGAGCGTGCGTTGACCTTGGCCGGCACCTCAGCACGCAGCACGCGCCCGTCCACCTGCTCAATAAAGATCTCCACGCGGTCGCCGCCCGGGTTGGTGGTGAGCACCGTGGCAAGGCGCGCCATATTGCCCTGGCTAAAGCGGCTGTTGGGCACCATGACCTCAAAGACCTTGGGCTTGTTTTTCTCCTCGCTAAGCTCCAGCGGCACAATCTCCTGCGCGATGATCTGGTCGCCGCGGTCCGAGCGCTCGAGCTTGCCCTTAATGCGCACAAACGCATCGGACAGCTGCGCGCCGGTCTCGGGATCGACCTCGCCGTACAGGTACCCCTCGGCCTCCTTGTAGGTCTTGGGGAACACCACGACCGTGGCCTCGCCTTCCATGTCCTCGAGTTGCACGATACCCATGGGATCGCCGTTTTTGGTCACGCGCTTGGACACACTCGAGACCATACCGGCCCACCACAGCGCCTTACCCTCGGGAATCTCCTGGTTGATGGTACCGCCCGTGGGGTTTTGCACCTCGTAGCCGGTGTCGATCTGCGAGAACGAGAAGTCGCGCGCTTTGCTAAGTGCATACTCAAACGGGCGCAGCGGGTGGTCCGAGACATAGATGCCCAGAACCTCCTTCTCCTGGCTCAGCTTAAGGTGGCGGTCCCACTCCTGGCCATCCGGATCGGGCACGCTCACCTCAAAGCCCGAGCCCTCAACGTCGCCAAACATATCGAAGAACGACGTCTGGCCGCTCGCGCGATCTTTCTGGCGCTTTACCGCGGCATCGATGATGTTCTCGGGGTTGTTCTTATCCACAAAGTGCATCATCTGGCGACGCGGATACCCCGTGGAGTCGAAGGCGCCTGCCTTGATCAGCGATTCGATCACGCGGCGGTTTGCCTGGCTCGAGTCCACGCGCTCGACAAAGTCGTGCAGTGTCTTAAACGGGCCGCCCGCCTCGCGCTCGGCGATAATCGCCTGCGCCACGCCGGTGCCCACGCCGCGGATGCCGGCCAGACCAAAGCGCACGCCCTCCTTGGTAGCCGTGAACTCGGTACCGGACTCGTTGACATCTGGCGAAAGCACGGGGATGCCGTCGTGACGGCATGCCGAGACGTAGTGCACGATCTTGTCGGTCTTACCCGTATAGGACGTCAGAACGGCCGCCATGTACTCGTGCGGATAGTGCGCCTTGAGCCACGCCGTCTGCATAACCAGGATGGCGTAGCCGGCGGAGTGCGACTTGTTAAAGGCGTAGGACGCGAACTCAAGAACATCGTCCCAAATCTTCTGGGCGACCTCGCGCGTGTAGTTGTTCTTGATAGCGCCGTTCATCCAGTGGTCGTAGGTGGTCTCGTCCGAGCCATCCTCCCAGTGCAGCACCGTCGACGTGAGCAGCTTAATCTTTTTCTTAGCCACGGGCTTACGGATACGCGAGTCCGATTCGCCCTTGGAGAAGCCGCACATCTCGACGGAGATAAGCATAACCTGTTCCTGGTAGACCATGGTGCCGTAGGTTTCGCCCAGGATGTCGTCCAGGCGGTCGTCGTAGGAGACGGCCGGCTCCTTGCCGTTCATACGGTTGATGTAGGACGAGACCATGCCGGCGCCCAGCGGGCCCGGGCGGTACAGAGCGATCAATGCCACGACGTGCTTGTACTCGGTGGGCTTCATGTTCTTGATCGTGGCCGTCATGCCGGCGGACTCGACCTGGAAGACGCCGGCGGTATGGCCGGAGCCCATGAGCTTAAAGATCTCGGGGTCGTCAAAGGGGATCTCTTCCTCTTTGATGTCGATGCCGAAGTTCTTTTTGATGTTTGCCTTGGCCTTAGAGATAACCGTCAGCGTGCGCAGGCCCAGGAAGTCCATCTTGAGCAGGCCCATGTCGGCAACGGTATGACCCTCGTACTGGGTAATCTCGACGCCGCCCTTGGTGTCGAGCTTGGTGGGTACGTGCTCGTTGACGGGGTCGCGGCAGATCAGAACGGCGCACGCGTGCACACCCTCGCCACGGGTAAGGCCCTCAATCGAGAGCGCCGTGTCGATGATGCGGCGGGCGTCGTCGTCCTTTTTATAGGCCTCGGCAAAATCGGGGTTAAACAGATCCTCTTTGCCGGGTTGCTTTTCGAGCACCTGCTTGAGCTTGACCTTGGGATCGCTCGAGACCATCTTGGACAGGCGCTGGCCCATGTAGACCGGGTAGTCCAGAACGCGCGCGGCGTCGTTAATAGCCTGCTTGGCCTTGATGGTCGAGTAGGTGATGACGTGGGTGACCTTCTCGGGGCCGTAGAGCTGGCGAACGTGCTCCACGACCTCGAGGCGCCGCTCATCGTCGAAGTCCATATCGATATCGGGCATCTCGGTACGCTGCGGGGACAGGAACCTCTCGAACATCAGACCGTTCTCGAGCGGGTCGAACGCGGTGATGTTCATGGCGTAGGCGACGATAGCGCCGGCGGCCGAGCCTCGGCCGGGGCCGACGCCGATGCCGTTGTCCTTGGCCCATTGCACGTACTCGGCGACGATCAAAAAGTAGGCGGCAAAGCCCTTGTCGCAGATGACCTTGTATTCGTACTCAAAGCGCTCTTTGATGTTGACGCCACCGATCTCGCGCGTGGCCCAGTCGTCACCGTAGTGCTGGCGCAGGCCCTTCTCGCACTCGCGGCGGAACTGGCTCTCGTGCGTCTCGCCGGGATCGAGCAACGGGAAGCGCGGCAGGATGATGGAGTCCCAGTCCAGCTCAACGTAGCACTTGTCGGCAATCTCGAGCGTGTTGTCGCAGGCCTCGGGGCAATACGGGAACATCGCCCGCATCTCCTCCTCGGTCTTCATATAAAACTCCGAGCCGGTCATGCGCATGCGGTTGGGGTCGTCGACCTTGGCGTTCATGCCAATGCACATGATGACATCCTGCACGGGAGCGTCCTCGCGGCGCAGGTAGTGGAAATCGTTGGTGGCAATGACCTTGACGCCCACCTGTTTGGCGATGTCGATGAGCGTACGGTCCATCTGCTCGTCGGTCAGGCCGTTGTCGGTGGTGATGCCGTGTTCCTGGATCTCGATGTAGAAGTCGCCGGGCTCGAAGGTGTCACGGAAGGTCTCGGCCCACTTGATGGCGCCCTCCATGTCACCGCGGTCGATGTACTTGGGAATGATGCCCGCGATGCAGGCGCTGGTGCAGATCATGCCCTTGGCATGGCGGCGCAGGTTGTCGAGCGTCACACGCGGCTTGTAGTAAAAGCCCTGCACGGCAGCCTCGGAGACCGTCTGCATCAGGTTGACGTAGCCCTCCTGGTCCTTGGCCAGAAGAATCATATGGTAGAGCTCGGGCTTATGGTCGCGGGCAAGGGTCTCGTCCGGCGTAAAGTAGACCTCGCAGCCAAAGATGGGCTTGATGACCAGAGGCGGCTTGAGCTCGTCGATGTTGCCCTTCTCGTCCCACATGGCCATGTCCTTCACATACTGGGCATGCTCGCGCGGGTTTGCCTCGGGATCGGGCTCCACCAGCTCGTCGCGGCGGTCCTTTTCCAAGAAGGCCTTGTCGTGGCTCCAGGTTTTGTACTCGGGCGTGTTGTGGTTGACGGCGTCGCATGCCAGCGCCAGATCGGGCACGCCATACATGTAGCCGTGGTCGGTAATGGCGACGGCGGGCATGCCCAGCTCTACGGCACGGTTGACCATATCCTGGATACGGGTTGCGCCGTCGAGCATGGAGAAGACAGTGTGATTGTGCAGATGGACGAATGCCATGTGATGAGCTCCGATGCGGGTTCGTGTTCTGACTGAACGATTTTACCGCACGGCACGGACAGCACCCGAACCTAGCCAAACCCACACGGCTCCTCTTGCAGTTGCGGTGAAATGCGGACTATTTGGCGGCTTTTTTGGCCAAAACAGTCCGTATTCCACCGCAAGTTATCTGAGGGCTAGAGATTGTAGGTGACTACTTGAGGTTCGGCGGGTTCGACGAAGATGGCTGGATTCGCCTGCTCCACGCGGACGAACTTGACGGTCACGGCCTCAAAGCCCGCCTTGTGCAGCACATCGGCGTAGACGCGCGCCTGCAGGGCGTGCTTCTCCTGCAGCTGTTCCGGCGTCTCGTCCGGTGTGCCGCCCGTCTTGTAGTCGATGACCAGCGCGCGCGACGGATCGGCCGGGTCGGTTGCCAAAGCATCAATGGCGCCTTCGGCATATGCACCGTAGCGAGCGATGTCCTCGTCCTCGCAGCCCAGCGAAAAGAACGGCACCTCGGCGCGAACGCACGGCCACGCGAGCAGGTCGGCACGAACAGCCGACTTGAGCCAGCGATCCAGGGCGGCATCGAAGCGTTCGCGCTGCTCCGGCGTCAGGCACCACAGGCGCGCCAGCGCATCGGCACGCTCAGCGGGCAGCTCATCGGCACCCATCTCGATGAGCCACTGGCAGGCAGCGTGGAAGGCCGAGCCCAGCGCCATGGGTTTGCCGACGGGCTCAACGGCGGCCACGTCTGCATCCGTCATCTCGGAACCATCCGACTCCGCATCATCGCCGGCCTCGTCCATGGGCACGTGTGCCTCGGCGGCACGGTCCTCGGACTCGGCATGCAGCGCCGCGGCAATTGACGAGTAGCTGTACGAATCGCGCACCGGATACGGGCAGGTGCCCATGCGCACGCCCACCGCCTGGGGATACACGAGCTCAAACGCATCGGGCTCGGGGTCGGCAGGACCGGGCACAGTTGAGTGCGCAGCATTATCGGCAACATCGGTATCGCCGCGGACAAGCCTGCCCTCGGCATCCAGTGAAGCGTTGGCCTCAAACGCCTGCTCGCCAAAGGAAAAGTCCGCGAGCGAAATGAGCTCGTAGTCGCCCGGCTGGGAGTTGTCGAACACCAGGCGGTCGGCATCGAGCTGCGGCATGTCCAGAGCGTCGGTCGGCAAGATACGGCGCAGCACGTCGTAGGTCAGATCGGTCTCAACGTCGAAGGTCGGCGCCGTCACCTTGCCACGGCTCACGCCGGCATCCATCGCCAAGATCACCAGCTCGCGCGCACGCGTCATGGCGACGTAGAGCAAGCGGGCCCGCTCCTCGAGCGAAAGCTGCAGGTCGTCGTTGCGTAGGTGAGCAAATGCCTCGGCGGGAGAACCTGTCGCGCAGACATCCTCCATGAGCTCCGGCGGCAGCCACAGCGACGTGCCCTTGCCCTTAAACGCATGCTCAAACTGCTTTTTGACGTCCTCGCCCTTTACGAACGTGCCGTCCGCGAGCTTAACGCCGTCGAAGCGTGCCGGTAGCGCCACAACCTGCGCACCGCCATCGACGCGACCCATCTGTGCCGCACCCGAGGACTTACGCACGCCAAAGCACTCCGCAACCGCCACGACCGGATATTCCAGACCCTTGGAGGCGTGCACCGTCATGATGCGCACCGCGCCGTCGCCCTCCTCGTTGAGGGCACCCGGCGCCTCCTTGCCCGCCAGGAAGCGATCGAAGGCAAGCGCAATGGAGCGCGGCGAGTTACCGAACTCGGCCTCCGCCTCAGCCACGGCGTCGAGCGCCTTGAGCACGTTGGCAGCAATGGCCTTGCCCTCGGGGCCGCGCTTCGCCAGACGCACGAACCAGCCCGAAGCGTTGACCACGTCGCGCGCGATCGCCGCGAACGAATCACGTCCCACGCGGCGCAGTGCATAGCGCAGCACCTCGCGGGCGCGCGTCACGAGTGGCAAGCCCTGCAAGCCGGGCACATCGGAATCGCTCATGATGCCCGCATCGATGTTGCGGCGCGACGTCTCCCCCGTCTGCTCGTCCAGCTTGGTCGCCAGCGCCAAGAATTCCTGAGCGCCGAGCGCAAACATCGGTGAGGCCAGCAGCGGCATAAGACCCTGCGCCGTATCGGCCGGGTTAGCAAGCGCGCACACCAGGGCACGCACCGTTTGGACCTCGGCAGCCCGGGCAAAAACCGAACCGCCTGCGATCACGCAGTCGAGCCCCTGGTCGCGGAAGGCCTGGGCGTAGACGTCGGCGTTGGTCATGCGACCCAGCAGCAACACCATATCGCCCTGGGGCTGGCCCGCTTTAACGAGCGCTTGGAACCGCTCCGCAATCGCACGAGCTTTCGCCTGCGTTCGCTCCTGGGTGCTGCCGCCGGCAACGAGCAGCGCCTGGCGGCGCGAAGCCTTTGCCTTGAGCTTGTCCTCGCGATCGTCACTCGGCTCAAGATCCAAGAACCCCTGCATCAAACCACCGGTATCGCCGTCAAAGACGCGTGCCACGTAACGCAGCACCTCGTCGTGGCTGCGGAAGTTGCGCACGAGCTTGACGAGCTCGCCAGCAGGGGCGTCGGATGCGACGGAGGTCTCGGGCGCAGCAGAGGAGCCCACCTTGCGCTCCTGGCGACGGAATACCTCGACCTCGGCGCCACGGAAGCGGTAGATCGACTGCTGCGCATCGCCCACGGTGCACAGCGCGCGCTCCCCCGCGCCCGTCAGATAGCGAATCAAATCGACCTGCATCTGATCGGTATCCTGGAACTCATCGATCATGACCATCTTAAAGCGGCCCTCATAGGCAGCTCGAATAGCCGGGTAGTCGCGCAGCGCCTCGTACGCCATGCGCAGCAGGTCATTGTTATCGAGCGCGGACTGGTCGGCCTTGAGCGCACGGTACTCCGACTCTACGGCACGGGCAAGCCCCACCAGCGCATCGA
The DNA here is from genome assembly GCA_905208975.1 of uncultured Collinsella sp. GTDB lineage: Bacteria > Actinomycetota > Coriobacteriia > Coriobacteriales > Coriobacteriaceae > Collinsella. The sequence continues at coordinate 7,615 of CAJLRE010000047.1, forward strand.
GCGCCGGGCCGCCGCAGGCGAGGACGATATTGATAAACGCATCGGCGGCCTCGGCCTTGAGCAGCTCGATCTGCTCCTTAGAGAATGCCTTGCTCGCGCGCGGCATGGTGCACGACATCATGAGTCGCGCCGCATCCTCCATGGTTTTGCCGCTCGCCTCAAACGCATCGATGGCATCGAGTGCCACCTGCGCCTTTTCGGTCGCCGCCTTGCTTGCACCCAACGCCGATCGATAGGCATCGGCAAGGGCCGAAGTGTCGGCATGACCGCGCGCCACGCGCACGTCGTCCATGCCGCCCGGCAGCTGGCTCGAGAGCTCCAGCAGCTCGCGCACCAGGCCCTTGACGGTCGTGCCGGCGCCAAAGGGACCGCCCTCGCCCGCCATGGGATACCAAGCGTAGAGGGCCTTGAGCGAAGCGGCGAGCTCGGGGGCGGCATCGGGCGCCGTCGCGCGGGCCAGCACATGCTCAACAGCCTGGTCCATAAGTTCGTCGGTATCGGTGAGCACCGTGAACTCAGGATCGATGCCCAGCTCCAACGCGTGTGCGCGCAGGATGCGCGAGCACATGCCGTGAATGGTCGAGATCCAAGCGTCATCGACCGTCAGGGCTTCTTCGTCCATACCCTCTTCGATAAGCGCACGGCGCACGCGGTCGCGAATCTCGGCCGCGGCGTCTTTGGTAAAGGTGATGGCGAGCACCTGGTCCAGATGCTCAACGAACGGACCGGATTCGGGCGAGAGCGCGTAGACGATGCGACGCGTGAGGGTAAAGGTCTTGCCCGAACCGGCGCCCGCCGAGACAAACAGCGGACGGTCGAGCGTCTTGACGATCTGCAGCTGTTGCGGCATCAAGGTCGAAAGATCCATGGTCTACACGTCCCTCCTTACAAACGTTCCTTCGTGGTTATAAGAGCAGCGGGCATGCGCGGCCTGCGTCGACGCCGGGTCGACAGCAGCGACGTTGCCAGCCTCGAGTTCGCGCAAGCGCTCGGCGATGCCGGCCTCCACGCGGTCGAGCAGGGCATCGAAGTCCATGTTGCCGCCCTCGCCGGGAAAACCCTTCTTAAGCCCCGGGATGCGGCCGTCACCACGCTCCTCCTCGAGCAGCTCGGCACTCGCGGCGCCTCGCAGCGCCGGTTTGCCGCCCTTGGTCGAAAAGTAGAGCGCCGCGCGGGTGTCCAAATCCAGCGCCCGGCGCATGGCCTGCGCGTAGATGAGCGTTTGGGTATGTGGCGGCAACCAGCGCGGATCGTCGATGGGCGCCGTGCCCGATTCCTCGTCGCGCATCGTAGGGTCGGCGAGCTTAAACTCCTCAACGCCCGTGCGATGCTTGTAATCGATCACCACGGCACGATTCTCGGCGTCCACGTCCACGCGGTCGATGCGCCCGCCAAGCGGCCAACCAGCATACTCGACCTTAAGCTCATTAAAGGCGAACTCAAGGTAGCGCGGGACAAAGGGGGCAAGCGCCTCGGACTCGTAGGCAAGCACGCCCTCCAGCTGGGGCAAAATCTCGGCCACCTGGCGCTCCTCCACCGGGGAGAGCGGCACCAGCGGGCCCTCGGTACCGCGCTTGCCTGTATGCTCGGCCAAGGTCTCGTCAAAGACCTCGCGCAGCAGTTCCTGAGCACGCGGCAGGTTCTCGGGCGTCACGCGCTCCATGCCCTCTTGGGGCAGACGGGCGTGCAGATGCTCCAGCACGTCGTGGACAAAGTTGCCCTTCTCCATATTGCCAAAGCCGGCGTCAATCGACTGGGGCTTCACGCGGTACGAGACGAACCAGCATAGCGGGCAGGTCGAATAGGCCTCGATCTGCGAGGCGGACGTCAGGCGCGGCACGAGCGGTGCATCCTCGCCCTCACCATCGCGACGGCGCAGGACCAGATATGGAACGGCCTCGGCACTCAGATGCTGAGGGGCTTCACAGGTCACGCGCTCGCACTTGAGACCTTCGCCTGCCGCGGGATCGAAGTCCCTTACGATATCGCCCTCACCCACGCAATTCGCCTTGTCGGCGCCTGCGGCCTTAGCAGTGTCAGCGGCCTTGGCGTCGTCAGCTGCCTTAGCAGCTTCAGCGGCCTCGGCATGCGCCCGCAGCTCGGTCCATACGGCTGCCGGGTAGCACTCGCGTGCCTGGCGATCGTGCGTCACGCGGGCGAGCGCGACCGGACCGCTCGCCGCCTGCATTGCACGGCCAAAGCGCACGCGCAGCAGGGCGGCGGGCTCCAAAGACACGCCGTCGCGGCGCAGCGCGGCCGTCAGCGTGGCCAGCGGACCCTCTTCGTGCGAAAGCGGATAGCTGTCCAGGTCGACATCGGCAAACAGCACGGCATCGTAGCTGCCGGGGCGCAGAACCGCCGCATCGGCAAGCGAAGCAAAGCGAACCTGGGCACGCGGCGCGCGGTCTACCTCGTAGGTCTCGTAATCGTATGCAGTGCTGCGCTTGTCCACCTTGGTTCGAACGCCATCGAGAACCGGTACGGTCGCGGCCTGCGACACGTCGAGCGCGCGAGCATCATTCATAAGGATGTCGATGACATGGCGCAGCAGGGCCACCTCCGCCTGGCGACGGGCTTGGCCATCCAAGCTGCCCAGCGAGCGATCGGGCAACGCCTCGGCAACGGCAAGCATGGCCTTGAGCGCCGTCACGGGCTTGTCACGCCACAGCGCCTGGAACACGTCCGAGACCACACACGGCACATTCTTAAACCAGTTTTCGTCGCTCGCCGCCTTGCGCGCGCCCCTCACCTGGCCCTGAACGCTCTGCAGCAGGCTCTTAACGCCCGCGGTAGTCTTGCTGCGCGACAGGCGTATGTTCTTGTCGAAGCCGCGGGCGCTCGCGGCGTCGGCACCCGAAAGCGGGCTATAAATCCAGTCGGTAAGCTCTGGAGCGGGCCACCACTCGGTCTTGGAAGCAGCGCCCTCGTCAGCGGCCTTCATACGCTCGATCAGGTTGGCGAGCGCCGTAAACTGCCTGCCCGCGATGGACTGGGAAAACGCCGTGAACTCAGTCGTCTCGGCCGCAATGTGACGCGCCGCCAGACGAGAGGCGAGCTCACCGAACAGCTGGGATGCCCGGGCGGACACCACGAGCACGCGCACGAGATCGGCGGGTGCGGAGGCGGCATCGTTGACCTTGGACTCCTCGCGCGCTTTCACCATCTTATCGATGACGTCCGCATAGACACGGGCACGGGCATGGGGCCCGGCGACTTCCACAAAGGCAGGACGTGCGACGGACTTTGGAGCAGTCGCCGGAGCGCCGGCATCCTCGTCCAGCGGTGCAACCTCAAACAGCACGCCGCGGGCATCAAGGGCCGTGGCCAGCTCCTCACGCATCGCCACTTGCTCGCGGGCAAGCAGCACGACGACCTCTCCCCCATTGTTCGCCACGGCAGACAGCAGCTCGAGCAGGCCGTGCGTAAACGACGTGACACCGTGCACGCATACGGCGCGGGTGCACGCCGGCAGGTTATCGGCCAGGGTACCGGCCATAATGTCAGCTGCCTCGCAGGGCTCGACCATATCTCGACGGTCCAAACCGCCCGCGTAGGCGCGCAAAAGCTCGAACACACGAGCCTCGGCGTCGCTCTTGGGATCGGGCTGAGCGGCGGCATCACGGCAGCGTTCGTCGCCCGCCCCCGCCACACCCGGCAGCACGTCGCGGGCCATGCGCGCGAGCATGCGCACTGTGCCCTGGCTGCGCGAAAGCGGCTGCAGGTCGGCATCGTCGAGACGCGTGACCATGTCCGAGAACAGCATCTGGCGCTGCAGGTTGTCGACGAAGCCGCGCCCGTCGCCCAAGAGCTCCCAAAGCGAGCGAAGCCACGATGTAGGCGTCTTGTAGTCGATACCCAGCGAAACGCCGGCTTCCGCCGCATCATGACGGCACAGGTCGAGCTCGGCAAACGTAGGTGCCAGCAACACGGCACGCCCGTGGCGGGCAATAAGGTCGGCAAGCAACGCCGACTCGACATCGCTCAAATCCGTGCCGACATTGGTGGTATAGATTCGAACAGGCATGGTCCTCCGCTCAAACTGTTCGCAATAATCAATGCATCCATCCTACCCGCCCAAGCGGACAGTTTTGCCCCACGCCAACAGATTTGATCCCTTGGGGACGGAGGAAAACGGATCACCGAGTTAGACAGACCCCCTCGGTGATCCGTTTTCCTCCGTCCCCAAGGGATCAGAAAACCGCCCCCGAAGGAGCGGTTTTGCACAATTCGTTTTTGGCGCGGCCTACTCGCCATCCTCCAGCTTAATGAGGATCTTGCGGTAGCCACCGTACTCGCCGTTGAGTGCCTTGGACACGCGGCTCACCGTAGTGGACGAAGCGCCGGTGCGGGCCTGAACCTCAACATAAGGCTCGCCCTCATCCAGATAACGCGCAACCTGCAGACGTTGCGAAAGATCGCAGATCTCGCGCGGCGTGCAGATATCGGTCAAAAACGCCTGGATATCCTTCTCGTCATCCAAAAGACTAAATGCGTGGACCAGCTGCTTGACATCAGGCTTGTCAAACATGTTCTCGATATTCATCGATCACCGCCAAACCCGCCATAAGGCATCGAAGTTGATACTGACATCGGGCATCGTTCGCCCGTTCTATGCAATAGGGCAACGCCTGTGGCTTTTGCCCGTAGCAGTGTAGCACACCACCAAACTAAAGCGACAAGACTCTCTGCCAGCGGCGCGTTTTTCAGGACGAACGCCGTTTTGAAACCGAATGCGCACGTAAGCTCCACGAATATCTGAGACAATGGGCGGCCGAACAAGGCGGCACACCCGAGCGGCCGTCCAAGCCGCCGCAGCAAACCGCTTCACGCGACACCGACGCACCCTGCGCAAGAAAGGATTCACACCATGCGCTTTATGCTTAACTGGCTCTTTACCTCGATCGCCATCGCGATTGCCACGTTCCTCGTCCCCGGCATCCAGCCCTTCGGTTTTGCCGAGGCCTGGGTCTGTTTCGCCTTCGTGGGACTGTTCCTGAACATCGTCGATTCGCTCGTCAAGCCGTTTCTGACGGTTATCTCGCTGCCGCTCACGATCATTACGCTGGGTATTTTTCAGCTCGTAGTCAACAGCTTTATGCTCGAGCTGGCCAGCTATCTGTCGGTCAATCTGCTGGGCGCGGGTATCTCCATCGCCAGCTTTGGATCGGCCTTTATGGGCAGCATCCTGGTGTCCATCATGCGCAGCATCCTCGACAGCATCGCCGAGGGCTAAAACGGCCATTCCGGCCGCGCCCGTCTCAACAGCCCAAAACGAAGGCCGCCCATCACAAAAATGGGCGGCCTTCTTATTTGCCAAGTCTCAAAGGGCGAGAGAATCTGCCATTTCCACCCCGTCCCCAAATGGCAGGTGTGGGTTAGATGACGTAATCGTAGCCTTCGTTGGGAGCGACAAGTTGATCGAGCGTCACACCGTCGAGGTAGTCGTTGATAAGCTTGTCCAGGTTCTTCCACACGTCGAGCGTGGGGCACTCGTCAGAGCGCGAACAACCCTTGCAGTCGCCATCCAGGCAGGCGACCGGCGCCAGGCTGCCCTCGGTCAGGCGCAAGATCTCGCCCACCGTGTACTGCTCGGGCGGGCGCGTGAGCACATAGCCGCCGCCCTTGCCGCGCATGCCCGAGAGCATGTTGGCGCGCACGAGCGTAGCCAGAATATTCTCGAGGTACTTCTCCGAAATACCCTGACGCGCCGCAATCTCTTTAAGCGGGATACGGCCTGTCGCCTGGTGCTCGGCCAGGTCGACCATAACGCGCAGGGCATATCTGCCCTTTGTGGAAACCAACATATATATAGCTGCCTTTCGGTCTTTTAATTCGTAGAAATTCTAGCCGAAAAATTGGTTTTGAAAATACCTATTCCCGTCAAGATGGTTAATCGACTCGTAATAATCTTCTATTTCCTATTGCGTTACTAGGCTTTACTGTCTACTATGCTTGCCAACAGCAAAACGAACAACCTATAAGGTTTGTGGGTTTCGCTGCCACACACACCGTAAAACCACACGGTATCCAGTCATTTGAACACTTTGGAGGTTCACCATGAGCAATGTTTACACGTCCATCGATCAGCTTATCGGCCACACCCCGCTTCTGGAGCTCACCCACTTCGAGGCCGACGAGGACCTCAAGGCCCGTGTGCTCGTCAAATTGGAATACTTCAACCCCGCCGGGTCCGTCAAAGACCGCGTCGCCAAGAACATGATTGACGAGGCCGAGAAGGCCGGCAAGCTCGTGCGCGGTGGCGACTACACCATCATCGAGCCCACGAGCGGCAACACCGGCGTCGGCATCGCCTCGGTGGCGGCGGCCCGCGGCTACAAGGTGATCATCACTATGCCCGAGACCATGTCCGTCGAGCGCCGCAAGCTCATGCAGGCATACGGCGCACAGCTCGTGCTCACCGACGGCTCCAAGGGCATGAAGGGCGCTATCGCCAAGGCGGAGGAGCTGCAGAAGGAAACTCCCAACAGCATCATCGCCGGCCAGTTTGTGAACCCCGCGAACCCGGCCATTCACAAGGCCACGACCGGCCCCGAGATCTGGGACGACACCGACGGCAAGGTCGACATCTTCGTCGCCGGCGTCGGCACCGGCGGCACCGTGACCGGCGTGGGCGAGTTCCTCAAGGAGCAAAACCCCGAGATTCAGGTCGTCGCCGTCGAGCCCGCCACCTCCCCGGTGCTCTCTAAGGGCCAGGCCGGCCCGCACAAGATCCAGGGTATCGGTGCCGGCTTTGTGCCCGACGTCCTCGACACCCAGGTCTATGACGAGATCATCCCCGTCGAGAACGACGATGCCTTTGCCACCGGCCGCGCCGTGGGCCACAAGGAAGGCGTGCTCGTGGGCATTTCGTCCGGCGCCGCCGTCTGGGCCGCTCTGCAGCTGGCCAAGCGCCCCGAGAACGAAGGCAAGACCATCGTGGCGCTGCTCGCCGACACCGGCGAGCGCTACCTGTCTACGGCGCTCTTCCAGGACTAGAGCTTCTCGTTCTTAGAACGAGTCCAAGGCACGCCGGTCTCCCCTCTCTTCTGGCAGCCTGAGCTCATCCCAACAGGATGCCCCACGAGACGTCCGAACTTGCTACAATGTCTGCGGCGCGGAACCAGCCTCCCGCGCCGCTTTTCTTTTTTGGCCACATGCCACCAAGGAGAACCTCCTCATGCACAACAAGCGCGTGCTCGTCGCCATGAGCGGCGGCGTCGATTCCAGCGTGACCGCGTATCTGCTCAAAAGCCAGGGCTACGAATGTGTCGGCGCCACCATGCGCCTCACCTGCCCCGCACCCGACCCCGCCACGGGCATGAGTAAGGTCGACCGCGACATCGCCGA